>PLZI01000074.1 GCA_003152095.1 Acidobacteriota bacterium
AAGATCGACCGTGCCCACTTTACGAGGCACATGGACACGATCCGGTTTGTCCCCGCGCACAGGCTTATCCTGACCAGGATGCATATAGTGCCTGGAACGTACTATTACCGGCGAAACGCCTTCTACGATACTTACGGGTGGGTGACTCCGCCATACGTATACACGATGTACCCGCGATATGGGCTGTGGGACACCGCGTTCCTAGCATTCGCACTTAACCATCTCGCCGAGGAACAATATGCAATGATGATTTACAACCATTGGGCTGATCCGGAGATACAACAGTGGGTGCGGGATACAAACGGCCTTGCCGCGCATAACGCAGAGCTGAGGGCTCAGGTCGATGCGATGAATGACCGAGTGTCGCGGTTAGAACATTCCGGAACAGCCCGCGACGCATCGTATGTGCCGCCCGATGCGCAGGACGTGGCGTTGTCTCCAGACGCGATCGACCAGTTGACGAGTAAGTAGGCGAGCGGTTGAGGGCGGAGGGAAAGAGGGATTTCCGGTCTGCGCGCGTAGGAGGTCGAGCAGGCCTGAACCACAGTCAACGATCAGCGCGCAGCACTATTCTTGCTTGGAAATGAAAAGCGCCGGTCTCACGATGACGAGGTTGCACGCTTAAGGAGGCCCGTCAGATGCCGGATCTCTCAGCCCTCGAAGCCAAGGCCTACTCGAAGGTCGACTGGCGGCTCATTCCCTTCCTGTTTCTCTGCTACATCCTGGCTTACCTGGACAGGGTGAACGTGGGCTTCGCGAAGCTGCAGATGGTCAAGGATCTCTCCCTCAGCGATGCCGCCTTCGCCTTTGGTGCCGGGATCTTCTTCATCGGCTACTTCTTCTTCGAGGTGCCGAGCAACATCCTCCTCAAGAGGTTCGGCGCGCGGGCCTGGATCGCCCGGATCATGATCTCGTGGGGCGTCATCTCGTCGGCGATGATGTTCGTCCACAGCGAGCGGATGTTCTACGTCATGCGCTTCCTGCTCGGCATCGCCGAGGCGGGGTTCTTCCCCGGAATCATCTTCTACCTCACGCTCTGGTATCCCTCGCGGCTCCGCTCGACGAGGACCGCGCTCTTCGTCTCCGCGATCGCCGTTTCCGGCGTTCTCGGAAACCCGATCTCGGGCGCCATCATGGACACGCTGAGCGGCACGGCGGGCCTGGCGGGCTGGCAGTGGCTGTTCCTGTTCGAAGGCATCCCGTCGATCCTCGTCGGCTTCTGGGTGTTTTTCTACCTCGACAGCAACATCCTGGACGCGAAGTGGCTCACGGCGGAGGAGAAGGAGATCCTCGCGAAGAACCTCGAGTCGGAGGAGAAGCACAAGAGCGAGGTGCACCTCAGCGACGCTTTCAAGAGCGGCAAGGTCTGGGCGCTCTGCGCGATCTACTTCACGCTGATGATCGGCCTGTACGGCATCTCGTTCTGGCTGCCGACGATCGTCAAGGCGTTCGGCATGAAGGGCTACCTCCAGGTCGGCCTGATCACGGCCATCCCTTACTTCGTCGCGGTCGTCGGCATGCTGCTCATCAGCCGGAGCTCCGACCGCACGGGAGAGCGGCGGCTCCACTACGTGATCAACGTGACCGCCGGCGCGATCGGTCTGATCCTCAGCGGCATCTTCGCCTCCAACCCGTATCTGTCGATCGCCTTCCTGTCGATCGGGACGCTCGGCGTCATCGGGTCGATGCCGGTCTTCTGGCCGATTCCCTCGGCGTTCCTCGCGGGCACGGCGTCGGCCGCGGGCATCGGCCTCGTCAACTCCATCGGCAACCTGGGCGGATACTTCGGGCCGCAGGTGCCGATCTATGCGAAAAGGTTTTCCACCGATCCGTCGGCCGCACTCTACGTGATCGCCGCGGTACTCGTCGTCGGCGCGGTGCTCACGTTCTTCCTCATCCCGAAGAACCTCTACGTGAGGGTCGGCCAGGCAGCCGAGCGGAGATAGAGGGAGCGGTCGCAGGGAGCGACCATGACGAACCCACTCACCGCGGACGCGGAGACGATCTTCCGCGCGGCTCTCGAGCGCGTCGATCCCGTGCCGATGATGAAACGCGTGCTGCGGCTCGACGGGGACGTCCTGCGCCTCGAGACGGAGCTCTCCTCGGCCAACTTCGATCTCTCCACCTTCGATCGGGTGGTCGTGACGGGGATGGGAAAGGCGACGGCGCGCATGGCGCTCGGGCTTGAAGAGATCCTCGGCGATCGGATCGCCGACGGCCTCATTTCGGTGAAGGCCGGTCACGTCGAGACGCTGCGACGCGTGCGCCTGATCGAGGCCAGCCACCCGGTGCCCGACGAGTCCTCGTCGCGCGCGGCGGAGGAGATCCGGGCCTTCGCGGACGCGTGTGACGAACGCACGCTCGTGATCACCCTGATCTCGGGCGGCGGGTCGGCCCTGCTCTGCGCGCCGGCATGCGGGGCTGACGGCCGGCCCCTCCTCAGCCTCGACGAGAAGAAAGAGGTCACGCGGGCCCTTCTGGCGTGTGGCGCCACGATTCACGAGATCAACAGCGTCCGCAAGCACCTCTCGCGGATCAAGGGCGGACGTCTCGCGCGCGCCTACGCGCCGGCCACGTCGTTGAACCTGATGCTCTCGGACGTCGTCGGCGACGATCTCGACGTGATCGCCTCGGGGCCGACGGTGCCGGACCCGACGACCTTCGGTGACGCCTTGGAAGTCATCCGCCGGCACGGCGTCGCGGACCGGATCCCCGCGGCGGCCCTGCGGGCCCTCGAAGCCGGCGCGGCGGGCCTTCACGAAGAGACCGCCAAGCCCGGCGATCCTGCCTTCGCAAGGACGACGAACGTCCTGATCGGGACGAACTACCAGGCGCTCCTCGCCGCGGAAACGAGGGCCCGCACGCTCGGTTACGCGACGCTCGTCCTGACGTCGAGGTTGACGGGCGAAGCGCGCGAAGCGGCGCTTGTGCTGCTCGGGATCGGCGAGGACATCGCCATAAACGGGTTCCCGCTGCGCGCGCCGGCGTGCCTCATTGCCGGCGGAGAAACGACGGTGACGCTGCGCGGGAAGGGGAAAGGCGGGCGGAACCAGGAGATGGCGCTGGCGTTCCTCGCGGCGCTCCCCCGCTCACGGGCGGCGCGGAGCATCGTCCTTCTTGCCGCCTCCACCGACGGCAACGACGGCCCCACCGACGCGGCGGGGGCCTTCGCCTCGCTCGAAATCGCCGAGCGTGCGCGCGCGCTGGGACTCGACGTGAGCTCCACTCTCGCGGCCAACGACTCGTACCACTTTCACGAGCGCGCCGGCTCGCTGCTGCGCACGGGCCCGACGAACACGAACGTGAGCGACGTGGCGATCCTGATCGTGGGTTAGATCGGCCGGAAGCCAAGGACGTCTGCGGCCGCCCGAAAGGGATGCGGGGCCGCCGTCATTGCCAAAGTCCATTCTCTCGACCGGAGGGCCGTCATGTCGCCACGCTTCGGGCTCATTGCTCTGGTCGCGCTCCTCCCCGCCTGCCATCCCGGCTCGCCGCCTCCGGCGGAGCCACCGACGGCGAAGGTCGCTACGGCCGTGCCCGTCTACGAGGAGCCTCGGCACCGGCCCGTGTTCCAGAACCGTTTCGTGCGCGTGCTCGACGTCGTCATTCCGGCCGGCGAGACGACCGGCTACCACACGCACGCGGCCCCGATCGCCGGCGTGGTGATCCAGGACGCGCGGAGCTGGACCCAGGTTCAGGGCGCCTCACCGGGCGAGTTCGGGCCCGTCAGGTCTGCGGGCGACGTCATCGAGAACTGGGCCGCCGAACTGCCCTACACGCATCGAGTCGGCAACGTGGACAGCGTCCCGCTTCACTACGTGGTCGGAGAGTGGCTCGCCTCGCCCGGCATCGAGGCCGCGCCGCTTCCCGAGACCTCCTCGAGGCACTTGGTGCGGGACGGAACCGTCGCGCGCGTCTACAGAATCCTGCTCGCCCCGGGGGAGTCGACGGAGTCGCACACCCACGCGGCACCGGGATTGACGATTCACGTGACCGCCGGGCCGGTCGACGACACGTGCGCCGCCCCTGCGGCGAGTGGAGGTCAGGGAGCCGGAGCGTGGCGCTGGCGGGATCCCGGTTACGTCCACGTCCTGCGCAACCGCGGGGAAAGGCCTGCCTTGGTGATGGAGATCGACTGGCGGTAGCGGGCAGCGCCGCTCTCGAAGGGCGCCCTTCTAGGGTTCTCGGCCGGCTGGACCGTGGCGCTGATCCGAACGTTCGCGAACGTCCCGGACGAAAGGTGATCCCCGCTCACCCGCGCGTTGAAGGAGGCGCAGAAGCGGCCCGCCGGCGCAATGAGAGCGAGAACGAGCACGCGCCGCCGCACCAGGCTCCGATCGCGAGGGCCCAGACGTCGGCCTCGATCGTGAAGCGTTCGCCAAGAATGTCGACGAGCGCAAAAACCAGAAAGACCGCCGCGACGAGACCGGACGCGGCCGGGAACCAGGCGGGAGGGGCGAAGGCAGACGGATCCCAATCGCTTGCAGCGGAGCGGAGCAATTACCCGGGAGGTAAGGGCACCGCGCCGAGCGCGGCCGTCTACTTCAGCCGTGGCGCAAGCCAGTCGATCCAGCGGCGGAAGACCTCGCGGGTGCGCACCGGGTCGCCCGGGAAGTGGCCCTCGACGGGGATCGCGACGAACGAGGTCTCGACTCCGGCTTCCTT
>PLZI01000058.1 GCA_003152095.1 Acidobacteriota bacterium
GACTACGGATCAAAAGGTTGCGGGTTCGACTCCTGCTGGGCGCACCATCCTGACCTGAGGCGAAAGAGGCGGGTCACCGGCCGCGCCCCCGCCCTCGCGTTCGACCCTCTTCCGGAGCGACGAGCGTTTCCGGCGGCGTCTTGACGTCCACGTTGTGAAACGAAGCGATCGCCCACTCGTTACCGGCCTTCACCATCACCTGCACAAGACGCGTCCGGATGACCTTCTCGGCGTCGATGAAGACCGCCGGGGGCGCCTTGTGGAAACGCGACATTTCCGTGTCGATCTCCACGATCGCAACGTCTGGCTTGAGGAAGCGAATCTTCCTCACCTTGAGGGCGAGCAGGCTGCCCTTGAAGTAGGCGGAGAAAAGCTCGGACTGGCGGCGTTCGATCTCCGCGCGGCCGCGAGAGACGGCGCCCAGCACGTCCGCCAACGAGCCTTCCTCCTGGAAGCGGGCCGCGAACGCTTTCGCGTCGCCGCGGTTCCAGGCGTCTTCCTCGGCGTCGATCACCTTCCGGATCAGCGGCTCCTCGGCGGCCGCCACGGCGTCGGAGGGGGGAACCACGCCCGGGGGTAGAGCGGAGGGCGTTGCTTCCGGCGGCGGCGACGCGGTTCCCGCCGCGCTTCCGCCCGCCGCGCTTCCGCCCGCCGGCGGCTCGTATTCGGAGGAGAGGATCTTTCCGTCGCCCGCGTCGACGATGACCTCCTGAAGGCCGCCCTTGTTTGCAAAGTGGAGATCGAACGGCCATGCGAGGCATCCGTTCACCACCTCGACCTCCGAGGAGATGATCGACGCCACTTTGTCAGGTGCGACGGACGCGACGGCCCTGGCCTCGGCGTCCCGCTCGTTGATCTTTGCCATGCGCGAAAGCTCGTCCGGGGGCGTGCCGCGGGAAGGCCGAATGGAGCACTCCGGCTTCTGGGCGTTCGCGAAGGGCGCGACGAGGAGAAAGAGGCCTAGAGCGGCGGTCAGCGGAGGGCGCATGAATCCTCCCGCAAGCATGATACGTACGCAGGCCCCATGTCGACGAGTACCGCGCATGTCGCACACATGCCGTAACCTCGCCTCCATGGAATCGCCCTCCGACGAGCGCTTCATGCGAGACGCCCTCGCGTCGGCCCGAAGGTCGCTCGCGCACGGGGATGTCCCGGTGGGGGCCGCTGTCGTGAAACACGGAGTCGTGATCGCGCGCGGGAGAAACGCGCGGGAGAGGGACGACGACCCCACGGCCCACGCCGAGATCCTGGCCATCCGGCGCGCGGCGCGGAAGCTCGGCTCGTGGCGGCTCTCCGGCTGTACGCTCTACGTCACGCTCGAACCCTGCGCCATGTGCGCGGGGGCGATGGTCCTGGCGCGCCTGCCGCGCCTCGTCTACGGGGCGGCCGACCCGAAGGCTGGGTTCGCCGGCTCCCTCGGAGATCTCGTTCGCCATCCGCGCCTCAACCATCGCGTCGACGTCACGGCAGACGTCCTCGCGGCGGAATGCGGGAGAATCCTCGTGGACTTCTTCCGTGAACGACGAGCCGAAAAGCCCCGTGTCTCCCGCTGAGAGTGCGCGAGGGGCGTCCTGTGAGGGGCGTCCTTGACGCCCCGTCGCGTTCAGGGCAACCTTCGCGTTCCGCCGCTCGCGGACAGGTGTCCGAGTGGTTTAAGGAGCACGGTTGGAAGCCGTGTGTAGCCGAAAGGTTACCGTGGGTTCGAATCCCACCCTGTCCGCCAGTTCTTTCCGCGCCGTCCGCGCATAGACTCCACTTGCGATGCCACCTTCGCGACAGGAGGGCCCGCAAATGAGCACGCGGCCGGTTTTCGGGACTTCTCCCGCGGGTTCCGTCGAAGCGCGAGATGCGATCCGCTCGCGTGCAGGCGTGTTCGACCGATGGCTCCTGGGAAGAGTCGTCCGGAGGTTCCGCCCCGCGCGCGTCCGCTTCCGCCTCTGGGACGGGACCGAGATGTCGTCGTCGGACGCAGCGCCGGCCGGCACCATCGTCTTCAGGGAGCGCCGCGCGCTACTGGACTTCGCCCGCGATCCCGATCTCCAGTTCGGCGAGGGCTACACCGCCGGGCGGATCGAGGTGAACGGAGACTTCGTCGGCGTTCTCGAGGAAGGTATCCGCGCGGGTTTCGCCAGGCCGATCCGCACTCGGAGGACGCGGCCACATTCCACGAGGTCCTCGCGCGTGAACGCGCGCCGTCACTACGACGTGGGGAACGACTTCTACGCGCTCTGGCTGGACCGCGAGATGCTTTACACCTGCGCCTACTTCGACCCGCCCGATGCCACGCTCGAGGAAGCGCAGCGCGCGAAGATGGAGTACGTTTGCCGGAAGGCCGGACTTTCGCCCGGCATGGCGGTCGTCGAGGCGGGCTGCGGATGGGGCGCGCTCGCGCTCTTCATGGCGCGCCA
This sequence comes from Acidobacteriota bacterium, assembly GCA_003152095.1. GTDB lineage: Bacteria > Acidobacteriota > Thermoanaerobaculia > UBA5066 > UBA5066 > Fen-183. Next base: position 2,409 of record PLZI01000058.1, read on the forward strand.
CTATGGCGTCACGGTGAAGGCCTACAACGTGTCCGCCGAGCAGACCCTCTGGGCGAGAAGGCGCGCACAGGAGGAAGGTCTCGCCGACCGCGTGGAGTTCCTCGAGGAGGACTACCGCGCGATTCGCGGCACGTTCGACGCCTTCATCTCCGTGGGAATGCTCGAGCACGTCGGGCGGGAAAATTACTCCGTGCTCGGCGAGGTGATCGCGCGCTGCCTGACGCCGCAGGGGCGCGGGCTCCTTCATTTCATCGGACGCGACCGGCCCGAGCCGTTGAACTCCTGGATGGAGCGGCGGATTTTCCCCGGGGCCTATCCGCCCACGCTCGCCGACGTGCTGGAAGGCGTTCTCGAGGCAGGCAGGCTCTCGGCCATCGACGTCGAGAACCTCAGGCTTCACTACGCGAAGACGGCGCGCGCTTGGAGGACGCGGTTCGAGGCCGCCCTCGCTTCCGTGACGGCGCGCTTTGGCGAGAGCTTCGCCCGCGCGTGGCACCTCTACCTCGCCGGCAGCGAGGCCGCGTTCGCCGCCGGCTCACTCCAGCTCTTCCAGATTGCCTTCGCGCGCTCGGGCATGAACGGCGTGCCCTGGACGCGCGCGCCGTTGTACGCGGCCGATGGAAACGGCTGACGCCGTCGTCGTGGGCGGCGGGCCGGCCGGCTCCACCTCTGCGCGGAAGCTCCGCGAGGCCGGTCTCGACGTCCTCGTCCTCGACAAGGCCGTGTTCCCGCGCGACAAACCTTGCGCCGGCTGGGTGACGCCGCAGGTCTTCGAGGAGTGCCGGGTCGACCCGGAGGAGTACCGTCTCGGAGGCCGGACACTCCAGCCGATCACCGCGTTCCGGACGGGCCTCATCGGTGGACGGGAGCTCGAAACCTCGTGGGCACGTCCCGTGAGCTGGGGCATCCGGCGCCGCGAGTTCGACACGTTTCTTCTCGCGCGCTCGGGCGCCCGGTTGAAGACCGGCACGGCGCTCACGTCCTTGGCCCGTTCGCGCGAGGGGGCGAGCTGGATCGTCAACGAGACGATTGCGACGCCGCTCGTCATCGGCGCCGGCGGACACTTCTGTCCCGTAGCCCGATCTCTGAACGGCGGGGGCATGCCGGAGCCGGTCGTGGCCGCGCAGGAGCTGGAGCTCCGGATGGACGACCGCCAGAGCCGTGCATGCGCGGTCGTGCCAGAGGCGCCGGAGCTCTGGTTCTGCCGCGACCTCAGGGGCTATGGTTGGTGCTTCAGGAAGGGCGAGTACCTTAACGTGGGGCTCGGCCGGGAGGACCGGAACGGGCTGCCTGGGCACCTGAACGCGTTCGTCGAATTCCTGAAGGCGGCGAACAGGATCCCTTCAGACCTTCGCGGCGATTACAAAGGTCACGCGTATCTCCTCGCGCCTTCGAGCACGCGGCGCGTCACGGGCGACGGCATGGTGCTCGTGGGGGACGCCGCAGGCCTGGCGTGGCCGGAGAGCGGGGAAGGGATTCGCACGGCGGTGGAATCGGCTCTCCTCGCTGCGCGAGTGGTCGCGGAGGCGCGCGGCGATTACGGGGTCGCACGGCTCGAGCCCTACCGGCAACGACTCGAAGAGCGCTTCGGGAAGCGCGGGCGTCTGCGTTGGGCACGCCAGCTTCCGGAGGGTCTCGTGTCCGCGCTCGCGGCCGTTCTGATGTCCTCACGCGCGTTCACGCGCCGTGTGCTTCTCGAGCGCTGGTTCCTCAGGATGGGGATGGCCGCCCTCGAGGATCCGCCCGCGATGGTTGGCCCCCCCCAGAAAGGATCCGGCACGTATTTCGCACTTCCCGGCGTGGTGCCGGTCCGCGGTGCCGGAAAGGGGTCTGTCCGATGAAGAACGCTCTCCGTTCGGCCCTCGTGACTCTTGGCCTTTGTCTCGCCGCCTGCCTTGCCGCGCCGTCTGCCGCCGGTGCCGGAGGTCCGCTCCTCGAAAAGGAGGTCGATGTCCCACGCGCGACACGCATCGCGCTCGACCTCAAGTGGGAGAAGTGCGTGCTCGTGGATGTCGAGACGCAAAACGACCCCGGCGACAAGGCGATCCAGGCGGCGAAGGAGCACGACTCGAAGGTCACGTTTCTCCTCGTGCGCTTCCA
>PLZI01000048.1 GCA_003152095.1 Acidobacteriota bacterium
GTCCAAGAAAACCCGGTGCGGTCTAATCGCGATATGACGAGTGACGCCGCCCAGACAGCCGGACCCTCCGTGACCTCCTGGTTCATTTCCATCCTTGTCTTCCTGGGAATCGTCGCGGCGATCGCATATCCCGTTGCTCAGGGAGCCGACTTAGCGTGGCACGAGGTCGCGCAGGATGAGCGTGACTTCCCGTCGCTCCCCTCCTCCAAGCACAGTGAGCTTCACTGCCGTACCGACCGGCTCAGTGCGGAAGCGCTCGCGTACCGCGGGGAGAGATAACTTCTCCGCGGACGTGTCGTCGATCGCGGCGATTCGGTAACCGAGCTTGACGCCGGCTGCTTCCGCCGGGCCGCCCGCCACGACGTCCATCACCTCGAAGCCGTCCGAAGCGCGGTTGAGCCACATGCCAGCGCGGTCGCAGGTGTCAGGGCGAACGGCGTTCGCGTTGGGCTCGAAGATCATCCGCTGATGCCCGTAGTCAAAGGTCACGTTGAAACGCTTGAGCACGCCGGCGCCGACGTTGCCGGCCACATAGGGATCCGTGAAGGAGCCCTTCTTCTGCTGCGAGAGGTCCACCACCGGGGCGTTCACTTCGACGCCGCCCAGCTTCAAGACCTTCGCGCGCGCCAACAGGCCGCGGGCGGGACCGCCCACGCCCCAGCCCGTCATCGCCGGCACGACCGTCCCGAAGTGGTCCTTGAGATGGTTCTTCTCGGCGAACGGCGCGAGAATCGTTACCGACTCGCGCGAGCCGGTGTCGATGTCGAACTTTCCGGGGAAGCCGTCGATCGAGCCCTCGACTTGCGGAATGTGCTCGTTGAAGGCGAAGGGCACCGCGGTGCCGGTCCCCTGGTACGTGAACGCCGTAGGAAGCCAGAGGGTCAGGAGTCCGTTTCCGTAGTCCACCTTGGCCACGAAGCGCTTGAACACCTCGTAGCCGACCAGGCCGAACTGCGGCACGCCCTCGACGGCGCTGAACGATCCGAGCGGATAAACCGCGAACACCTGGTTCGCGATCGTCGCATCACCGATCTGGACCTTCTCGACCTTCGTGACACCGATGTCCTCTGACTTCTCGCCCACGCCCCGGCCTTCGAATGCGCCCTCGCTGGTGACCCCCAGCTCCTTGGCCAGCTCGGGCGTGATGACGTTGACGCCGCCGGTGTCGCACATGAAGCGATAGGGGCCCTTGCCGTTGAGCTTGACGCTGAGATAGATGTGATTATTGAGCAGCTCGAAGGGCACGGCGGTTGAGGTCCTGCCGCCGGCGATCGAAAAGTCGGGCGGCGGCGGCGCCTTGAACGCGGCGTCCTCAGCTGGCACGTTCAGCACCACGGTGTCGATGGTCGCGAGCTGGTCGTAACGCGGATCGCCGTTGGTCGACCGTGACGCGAACGGCATCTTGACGCCGTCGACCGTCCGGTAGTCAGACACGAACGTCGTGCGTGTCTCGATCGCGGCCTTCTCGACGGTGCGGTCGATCAGCATCGTCGCTGCGTCGATCCACAGCTCAAACGGTCGGCCCCCCTTGGGCGTGATGCGGAGGGTCATGAAGCGTCGCCCGTTCTCCTCCCGCTCGCCCGCGTCCTCGATCTGCGCCGGCCAGCGCTGCGGGTACCAGTAGGCGAGCGCGCTCCGATACGCTTCGTCGATCGCGCCGAGCCGCCCGTCGCCGCCCTCCTCGGCTCGCGACTGGCCCGAGGCGTCCTGAGACCAGGCTATGGCACCGTCGAACCCCTCCGCGCCGCTCGCGGGCCCGAGCTGGAAGCGCTCTACGTGGCGCCCCGTCAACACGTCCTGGAGCAATTCGGCGGTGCCGGTAAGGCCTCCGGCGCTGAGCTTCGCCTTGAGTTGAATCGTGTGGATCGCATCGCAGGCCGGGCCGCCGGCCGCGGCTTTGGCTCTGGCAAGGATCTCGTTGGGGACGCCGGCGCGGGCCGCACTCGCAAGGAAGAAACTCGCAACCACGACGCCAGCAAGCCTCGGCTGCATGAACCCACCTCCGATCTCGTAATACGTTGGACAGCCTCGGGGAGTTCGCGACGGAGCCGGGAGACTTGCTTGCGCGACCTCGATCACGAAGAACGACCAGCGCGTCCGGGAGCATCGGCAGCGCTCTCAGCCTGACCCTCGTTATTCGCTCAACCAGTCCCTCCGGATGGCTGCCTGAAGGGGGTCCGGGCCCTTCATGGGGGTGATGCGGAAGGTCCGCTCCGTCCTCGCTCCGAGAAGGACGTCGATCTCGCGGATCCTGCCGCGGCGGGCGAGGAGGATCCGGATTGTCTCGCCGGGCTTGCTCGCTTTGAGCAGATCGGCCAGCTTCCGCCCGTCCGTGCGGACACCGTCGAGGGCAAGTATTTCGTCCTCCTTGCTGAGGCCGGCGAGGCTGGCGGGAGAGTCCGGCTCGATCCGCGTGATGACGAGTGCGTGGTCCCGTTCCTCCGTTCCGGCCCCCAGGGCGGCGCCGGGCTGTTCCCGGGGTTGGACGTCGATCTCGAGGCCGGCCCAGGCGAAGTACCGGGCATAGTCGATGTCGGTCGACGTCTTGACGTAGACTTCGAAGATCTCGGGAAGAGGTGCTCCGGCCATCCGCTCGCAGACCTCCCGAAACTCACGGTCCGTGAAGCCCCGCTTTTTCTCCTTGTAAAAAGTCCGGTAGAGCGTCCTCATCACGTCGTCGAGCGACTTCTGGTTCTTCGTCCCTTGCCTGATCGCGAGGTCGAGAAGCACCGCGAGGGCGCAGCCTTTGTCGTAGAACGAGACGCCGGTGTTCATCTGATGCTCGTTGTGGCCGAAGTAGCCGCTCCACGCGTTGAAGCTCGACTCGGCCACGGACGTGTATCNNCCAGAGCATGTCGGTGTAGTTCTCCCGGTCGTAGTCGAACGGGCCGAGGGCGAGGGGTCTGATCCGCTTGACGTTGAAGTGATGGAAGTACTCGTGGGAGATGAAGCTCATCACCTTCTTGTACTCGGCGGGATCACTCAGCCGGTCGCCGCTGAAGGTGATGACCTGTGAGTTGAGGTGCTCGAGGCCGCCGCCGCCCGGGCCGATGGCCAGGAAGACGTAGTGCGTGTACGGGAGCTCCCCGAAGATGTTCGCCGCCGACTCGACCATGGCCTTGAGATCTGCCACGAAGCGGCGTCGGTCGAAGCTCCCCAGGTTCCGGCCGACGAACTCGTGAGGGATGCCCCAAACTTCGAAGGGGAGGATCTCCTGGTTGCCGACCAGAATGGGCGAGTCATAGAGAACGTCGAAGTCGGGCGCGACGAAGGTGTGCGGCCCCCCCACCACCGGCTCGAGGCCAGTCGAAACGCATTGCCATTCCGGAGGCACGGCGAGCGTGACGGTCACGGGACGCCGGAGCCGGCCGGAGACGTACATGAAAAGGCTGGTGGGGGAGATGAAGGCCTGGCCGTCGTCGACGGAGCTTTCGACGACGGATCTTGCGAACGCGTAGATGTCATAGCTGACAACGACCGTATTCGTGCCTTCGGCCTTCACCCTCCAGGTGCTTTTCGAAATCTTCTCCCAGTCGAGCGGCCGTCCAGCGCCGTCTCGCGCCCGGAAACCGAGCACGTTCTTTGCGTAGTCTGTGATCATGTAGTAGCCGGGCGTCCAGGAGGGGAGCTTGAAGTCGAGGACTTCGCCCGCGACGGAGTCACACCGGAACTCGATGTGAAAGTAATGCGTCGTGGGCCGCTCGACCGACACCGTGAAGACCATCGTCCCGACGGGCTGCTCGGCAAAAGCGAACGGGGCCGAAGCCAGAAAGGCGACGAGCGTGGCGATCACCCGAAATCTCTTCAGGTTCGGGGGCGGTGTCATCGTACCCATCGGCTGCCTCGCACGAGCTTTCGAGACTAGGCCGAGGGATCCCGCGGTGCTCTGATGCATTCAAATCAGCGCGGGGTTGAGAATGGATGGCTGGACCGACGCCAGATGGGAGCCGCCCCCCTACGCTTCAGGGGGTCTGGCAGCTGACAGGGGCCGCCGGAGAGCGGCACTCTGACTATCATCCGGTGGCTGAGTCGGGGATCCATCGCACCATGAAGCTGCCGTCCACTGAACCGAATCGCGTAGGCACGGCTGCGGTGAGCCTGTCCCGAAGCGGCTCCCTCTACGTCACCACGGTGACTCTCGTCGCCGGCGACCAGTCGGCGCACGAGGGGTCCGACTACCGGGTCCCGAAGAAGGATCTCGTCTCCGTGACGCAGGTGCTCCTTCAGACCGGGCGACTGAAGATCGCGAGGGCGCTGCCGCACGCCGAGCTACTGGCACGTGAGCTCATGAACTTCCGCTCGAGGGTGACGGCCCAGGCCGTCGAGTCGCAGCTGGATTGGCGCGAGGGCGTGAACGACGACCTCGTCCTGGCGCTCGCGATCGCGGCGTGGCGGGCAGAGAAGGATCCGGGGCTGGGCTTCTCGTGCAGTTACGGGGTCTCGGAAATGGACGGGTGGGGTGGGGATCTAGACGAGCCGCTCTGACGACGATGCGGCTGCGAAAAGAAATCGACCGGGGCGCCGCCCGCGCCGGCCAAGAGGACGACATGAAGGGCACGCGCAGTTTAGAACCCGCGGCCAGCCGGGCCTGGGCCCTCGCACAGACTGCGGGATCTCGCCGATGTTCGATGAGGCCGGCCGACGCACTCACCGAGATGTTCGCGTGAGGTCAGGAGGACGTGCCGGAGGCGCGCGGGTCGGGGGACGCGCCCTTCATGGCCGGCTTCTCGGGCGGGCCGGTCATGTCGCGCAGCTCCTTGCCCGGCTTGAACCGGATTGTGAAGCCGGGCGGAATCTGCACTTCCTCGGTGGGGCGTTTCGGGTTGCGGCCGATGCCGCGTTTTCTGGGCTTCACGAGCAACACGCCGAAGCCGCGCAGCTCGATGCGCTCACCACGTGTCAGCGCCTGGCGCAGCGCGTCGATGATCGTCTCGACGGCTTGCGCCGCCTTCTGGCGCCCCACGCCCGCCACTCCCGCGGCCGCGTTGATGATGTCGTTCTTGATCACGTGGGGAGAGTCTATGCGTCCCCGGCGTCGGGGGAACGTCCCTTTTGACCCGGGAACCCGTCAGCTTCCGCCCCAAAGTGGCTCAAGAACGGACGGAATACGACATCTAACGGCGCGAAGAGGCGGGCGACGAACCTCGTTCTAGTCCTCGTGGTCGCGGCGTCGGAGGCGAAAGCGACGCCGGAATCGGCGTCGTCGTTCGAGCACGACGTCTCAGAGACTGAAGGGTGGAAGGGCTTCTGGCGCGAGGCCGGAGGCCCGAGAGCGGGAGAGGATGCGCGTCGGCGGGAGACCAGCACGTCGCCGCTGAAGCCGCTTTCTTCGCGCGACGTTGGCCCACGTGGCGCGAAAAGGGAGAGGGGAGCTTATTGGGGTCCGGTATTTATCCCGCGAGCCGTGCCGGGCGAGAAAGCGTCGCTCGGCAGCCTCTCAGGCTGCGCAATAAGTGCTGATTATTGAATCACTTCGACCGAGCGCCGACAGGCCCTGGGGAGACTGATCG
>PLZI01000090.1 GCA_003152095.1 Acidobacteriota bacterium
GACGACCTGCTCCAACTGGCCGCGGTCCGCCTTCACCCGTCCGAGGTCCGGAGACACGACAACGCTCACCTTGATGTCCTCGCCGATGAGGCGTTCCACCATGGTCGACAGGCCGCTCACGACGTCGCCCAAATCGAGGACCTCGGGAATGAGCGTCTGTTTGCGGCTGAAGGCGAGAAGCTGCCGTGTCAGCGCCGCGGCCCGCTCGCCCGCCCGCCGGACTTCCTGCATCGCCTCGTGCAGGGGGCCCGGCTCGAGCCCCTGGAGGAGGACGTCGCTGTAACCGAATATGACCGTGAGAAGGTTGTTGAAGTCGTGGGCCACGCCGCCTGCGAGGCGCCCGACCGCCTCCATCTTCTGGGACTGCAGAAACTGGGCCTGCAGGTGTCTCTCTTCCGTGAGGTCCCGCTTGATCGCAATGTAGTGCATGGTCTCGCCGCGGGCGTCCTTCACCGGTGTGATGGTCAGTTTCTCGGGGTACAGAGTTCCATTCTTGCGCCGGTTGGTAATCTCGCCGCTCCAGACTTCTCCGGCGAGAAGGGTATCCCACAGCCGCCTGTAATACGCCTGATCGTGGGCGCCCGACTTGAATAGCGCTCGCGGGTTCTTACCGATCGCTTCTCTTGCGCTGTAGCCCGTGAGCCTTGAGAGCGCCTGGTTGATCCACAGAATTGTTCCGTCCCGGTCGGTGATCACAATGGGGTTTGCGGCGGCGTTCAGGGCCGCGCTTTTCAGGAGGAGTTCCTCCTCGGTGCGCTTGCGCTCGGTGATGTCCGTGATGATGGCGATCGTGCGCGTCGGCGCGCCCGTGGCGTCGCGGAGAACGGTCACGTTCACGTTGACCCAGGCGATCGACCCGTCCTTGCGCACGTACCGTTTCTCGGTCTGGTAATCGGACCTGCCGGTCGTCACCATCCGCTCGAACAGTGTCCAGTCCCGCTCCCGGTCGTCGGGATGCGTGATGTCCGAAAAACGCCGTGTCAGGAGCTCCTCGGCGGAGTAGCCCGTGATCAGGCACAGCTTCGGGTTGACCCTCGAGAGGCGTCCGGTCTTCGGATTGGCCTGCGCGACACCCACCGAAGCGGAGTCGAACATCGCGCGGAACTGCTCCTCGCTGGCGCGCAATGCTTCCTCGGCCCGCTTGCGTTCGGTGATGTCGCGGATGATCGCGGTGTAGAACCGGCCCGATGCGACTGTCCAGGCGGTCAGCGAGAACTCCAGCGGGAACTCGCTCCCGTCCCTCCGTAGTCCTTCCAACTCGACCGTCTTCCCGATGACGTGCGGCTCGCCGCCCGACTTCACATGGTCGAGGCCGGCGCGATGCCGATCGCGGTATCCGTGCGGCACGATCACGGTCGCCGGCTGGCCGATGACCTCGGCCGCCGCGTAGCCGAACATCCGCTCGGCGCTCCGGTTCCACCCGACGATGCGCCCGTCCTCGTCGGTCGTGATGATCGTATCGACGGAAGCGTCGAACAGCGACCGATAACGCTCCTCGCTCTCGCGGAGCCGGTCGGTCGCTCTCCGGCGCTCGGTGATGTCGGTGAACATGAAGACCCGCACCGGCTCTGCGACATCGCGCAACTCGATGGATTCCACCGACAGGAGCACGTCGCAGGTCTCGCCGGACTTGCGGCGGAAAGTCGCTTCGAAATCCCGCACGCGTCCCTCGCGGCTCATCGCGTCGACGAAGCGCAGCCGGTCCGCGGGCTCGGCCCACATCCCCAGATCCCGCGCGCTGCGGCCGACGAGGTCCTCGCTGGGGTACCCGGAAAACTCGACGTATCGGTCGTTGACCTCGAGGAAGTCGCTAGATGTCGTCACGATTGCGATCGGGATCGGGCTGGCCCGGAACACCAGCGAGAATCGCTCCTCCGTGCTCCGGCGCGCCTCTTCCAACCGGCGCTCTTCGGTGATGTCCGTGACCATCCCGAGGGCGCCGGTGAAGCGGCCGTCCGGGTCCACCAGCGGACTCGAGGTGAGGCTCGCCCAAAGCACGGTGCCGTCCTTCCGCCGGAGCGCCATGTCGCGACGCTCCCGGACGCCCTTCCGGCACCGCTCGAAGTCCTGCAGTGCCTCTTCACGGGCGGACGCGTCCACGAAGTCCTCGATGGTATGCCCGACCATCTCCGGTACGGTGTAGCCGAGCATCGAGGCCATCCGCTCGGTCACGAACGTCGTCCGCGCCCCGGCATCGAGCGTCCAGATGCCCTCGTCTGCCGTCGTCACGATGGTCCGGTACCTCTCCTCGCTCGCCCGCAGCGCTTCCTGCGCCTTGCTCAGAAGCAGCGGCACCTGATGCGCCGCGTCGACGACAGCGTCGATCTGTCCCTTCGTGAGCGCCTCGTTCACCTGCTCGGCCTCGGCGAGCCGGCGGCGGAGCGTCTCGTTCTCTTGCCGAAGGGCCTCGTTCTCCCGTGGCGTCACGGGACGATTCCGAGCGCGAGGAGCACAGCCTCGTGGTTGCTCAGGTTCCCGACGACGCGCCGAACGGGGGGCGGCGCGAGGCGCACGAGCGTGGGCGAGAGGACGACGCCGTCCAACAGCCCGCGCAGGGGCTCCCGGAGGAGGTCGACGATCTCGATCTCTACCGGTTGGCCCGAGGCCTTGCCGCCCGGGAACAGGATCGCGAGGTTGCGGATCGCGGCCGCCGAGTTCGGGGCTTCACCCGCGACGTAGAGCCGGAGCGACAGGGGCTCGCACCCGCCACGTGCCGGGCTCCGCGTGCTCTCGACCTTCAAGGCTTACGCGGCGGCCGCTTGGCAGGGCCGCTTCCCGGCGGGTTTGCGCGCCCTCGCCGCATCCGCCCGATCTCGCCGAGGCGCGTCGCCCCCGTGCCTATGTCGCCGGTCCTCGCCTGCCGCATCCGCTTCAGATCCCGCTCCCTCTCATCCCGCTCGCGCCGGAGCGCCTCCATCCGGCTCGACAGGTCCGCGACCGAGTCTCCCGTGACCCGCTGCCGTTCCTCGAAGGCGCGCCCCTCCTGCAGCCGCGCGGCCCGTTCCTGCTCCTCCCGCTCCCAGCGGAGCGTCCCCATGAGGACGGCGCCACCCGCGGTGTAGACGTCGCTCAGACTCGGCCCGCGGTCGGTGAGCAGCAGCTCGCGCACCTGGTTGGAGTGACCCATCCCCCGCGACTTGACGATCGTGAGGGCCCGGTTCCGCTCGCCCCCCTGGATCACGTAGGAGAGGTGGATCCACGTGTCCACCAGGGTCGAGACGCCGGCGGAAGTGGCGGTCTCGTGCGCTTCGCTGAACCCCTCGAGGAGGCTCGTCGCCAGGGTCGTGATGTTGAGGTTTCTCTCGAGCGCGATGAAGCGCTCCAAATTGCTCCGCGCCTCGAGCCCGCCCACGGTGCCCGTGAGCGCGGAGAGCGGGTCGATCACGAGGCAGCGGCTGTGGTGCGATTCGACGAGCGACCGGATCTGGAGGAGGTGCTCTTCGGCCGTGCGGGCCCGCGCATTCGTCGAGTGTATGTGGAGACGGCCGGACTTGAGGTGGCGGTCGAGACGGACCCCAACGGAGTGGAGGTTTCGGACGATCTGGGCCGATCCCTCGTCGAAGCTGACGAAGAGCGTGTTCTCGCGGCGGCGGCAGGCGGCGTCGGCGAACTCCGCGGCGAGGGTCGACTTCGCGGTGCCGGGGGCTCCCGAGATCAGGACGCTGGCGCCGCGGAAGTAGCCGCCCCCGAGCATCGCATCGAGATCGGGGACACCGCTCGAGATGCGCTCCGTAGAGACCTCGTGATCGAGCGAGTCCGCCGCATATCTCGCGATCTCGATACCCCGGTCGGACAGCACCATCGGGAACTCGTTGCACGAGGCATTCGCGCCCCGGTACTTCAGGATCTGGAAGTGCCGGCTCGCGACGGTGTCCACGAGGCGGTGCTGGAGCAGAACGACGCAGTCGGCCAGGTACTGGAGGAACCCGTAACGCGGCGACCGCCTGGGGTCGACCTGCTCGGCCTTCGCGGTGATGATTCCCGACAGGCCGCTCTCGTAAAGCCACTGGTGCAGCCGGAGGAGCTCGAGGCGCTCCGCCGCGGGATCGTCGAGGTGCGCGAGGAGCTTGTCGATGCCGTCGAACACGATGCGGCGCGCGCCCAGCTGCCGCGCCTTCGCTGAAAGACCCGCGAGGAGGCCCGCGAGGTCGAACGCGCCTCCGTGAACGGTCGAGCTGTCGAGATGGGCGTCGAGGAAGAAGAGCCGGTCCTTCTGAAGCCGGGGAAGATCCCAGCCGAACGCGCCGGCGTCTTTGACGATCTCGCGCGCCCGCTCTTCGAAGGCGACGAAGATGCCGGGCTCACGCGCCCGCCGCGCTCCCTCGACGAGAACCTGAAGCGCCAGGATCGTCTTCCCGCAACCGGGTCCTCCGACGATGAGTGTCGTGCGCCCGCGAGGCAGCCCGCCGTCGGTCAGCGCGTCGAGACCCGGCACGAACGTCTGAAGACGGTCCGGAGCTACCTTTACCCCCACGCTACACCAATTTTTCGAGGTGCGAGAAGCGGCGTCAATGGCTCATCCGCATCAGAGGCGGCCTCCCCGGCGTCGGGTAATTTCCACGCTGGAGGAGACTCCAATGCCCGCGAAAAAGACGTCCGCGAAGAAGACCGCCCCGAAGCTGCCCGTGAAGACCGGGTTCGTGTATTCGAAGCCCTTCCAGACGGGCAAGGACGACACGAAGTACCGGATCGTCGCCGATGCGAAGGGCTTCGTGAAGAAGGCGAAGTTCGCCGGCAAGCCCGTCCTCGTCGTGGACCCGAAGGCGCTCACGCTCCTCGCGCACGAGGCGATGCGGGACGTGTCGTTCCTCCTCCGCCCGAAGCATCAGCAACAGGTGGCGTCGATCCTCCGGGATCCCGAGGCCTCGCCGAACGATCGGTTCATGGCGACGACCCTCCTCCGGAACTCCGTCGTGTCGGCCAAGTTCGAGCTCCCGTTCTGCCAGGACACGGGGACCGCGACGATCGTCGCGTGGAAGGGCCAGCAGGTGTGGACCGGCGCCGACGACGCCGCGTTCCTCTCGAAGGGCGTCTTCCAGACGTACACCGGTGAGAACCTCCGGTACTCGCAGACGGCCGCGCTCACGATGTACGACGAGGTCAACACGGGGAACAATCTCCCCGCGCAAATCGACATCTACGCGACGAAGGGCGACACGTACAAGTTCCTCTTCGTGGCAAAGGGCGGCGGCTCGGCGAACAAGACCACCCTCTTCCAGGAGACGAAGGCTCTCCTGAACCCCGCGAGCCTCGAGGCGTTCCTCGTCGAGAAGATGAAGAGCCTCGGCACGGCCGCCTGCCCGCCGTACCACATCGCGTTCGTCGTCGGCGGCACGTCCGCAGAGGCCTGCCTGAAAACCGTCAAGCTCGCATCGACGGGCTATTACGACTCCCTCCCGACGACGGGCGACGCGTCCGGCCGCGCGTTTCGCGATCCGGTGCTCGAGAAAAGGCTTCTCGAGAGGGCGCAGGCCCTCGGCTTCGGCGCGCAGTTCGGCGGCAAGTACTTCGCGCACGACGTGCGCGTGATCCGCCTCCCGCGCCACGGCGCGTCCTGCCCCGTCGGGATGGGCGTCTCGTGCTCGGCCGACCGAAACGTCCTCGCGAAGATCGACGCGAAGGGCCTCTGGCTCGAGGAGCTCGAGCGCCACCCCGAGACGCTCCTCCCCGTCCACACGGGCGTGAAGGAGCACGCAGGCCTCGTGAAGATCGACTTGAACCGGCCGATGAAGGAGATCCTCGCGGAATTGTCGAAGCACCCCGTCTCGACGCCGCTCGCACTCACGGGCCGCCTCGTCGTCGCGC
>PLZI01000122.1 GCA_003152095.1 Acidobacteriota bacterium
AGAGCTCATGCCGAGGTCCGGAGGCGCATTCGGGAGATGGCCTCAGACAATTCGACGTGGGGCGCGCCCCGAATTCACGGAGAACTCCTTAAGCTCGGCTTCAACGTAAGCGAACGGACGGTTTCGCGGTACCTCGAACGGATCCGACCCGAACCCCGAAGGACCGGATCTCAGACCTGGAGCACCTTCCTGCGCAACCAGGCCAAGGGCATCGTCGCCGTCGACCTGTTCACCGTGCCCACGATTAGATTCCAGGTTCTTTACGTCTTCGTTGTCCTGGCTGTGCCTCGCCAGAATCCTATAAGGTGTCCGAATGGGGGCGTACGTACCTCAGCCGATTGAAGTTCCTTCGCTTCCCGGGCCGGCTTTCTCTGGCTCATTCTCGGCTCGTATCCTCTCAGCATGCTTGGCTTGATTCGACTCTTCCTGAGGTCCCTCGTCACCCTCTTTCGCCCTCGGCCCGCGATGGCCGCCGAGAACCTCGCTCTGCGGCATCAACTCGGCCTCCTCCTGCGGGCGAGATAGCCCCCCGGCAATACGCATTGCGCCCCTACAGATACCGTGATTCTATCGACCTTCCGTGAGGCCCCGGCTAGGCCGGATTACTTTCCGGACTCGCCGACGCTGCGATTTTGGCGATGGAACCCATGGGACGCGCGATCCCTCCTTCGGGCCGACACGGGCCGGCGGACACGCGTCGGCCCCGCTATGACGTCATGTACATTCCCCCATTGACGCTGATCGTCTGACCGGTGATGAATCCGTTGCGCGCAAGCATCAAGGCGACCTGAGCGGTCTCGTCGACGTGGCCGAAACGACCAATCGGGACGCGATCGGTCCTCGCTTTGAGATTCACGGTGACCATCTCGGTCTCGATGAGCGCGGGCGCGATCGAGTTGGAGGTGATGCCTTCCTTGGCCAGCTGCGCGGCGTAGCCGTGCGAGAGGCCGATGATGCCCGCTTTGGAAGCGGCGTAGTGCGGCCCCACGACGCCGCCGAGCTGCGCGGCCACCGAAGAAAGGAAGATCAGGCGTCCCCAATGGCGGGCGCGCATGCCCGGCAGTACAGCCTGTGAGACCAAGAAGCAGGACTTCAGATTCGTGGTCAGCAGCTCGTCCCAGTCCTCCTCGGTGATCTCTTCCGCGCGCTGGACCCGTGCGATCCCGGCATTGTTGACCAGGATCTCGGTCGGACCGAGCTGCCGTTCGACCTCCGCGGCCATGCGCCGGACGTCCTCTCCCCGGGACACGTCCGCCTGCACGGCGATCGCGCGGCGTCCCGTCCCCCGGATCTCCTCGACCGCCTCCAAGGCGGCAGCGGCGCGTTCACGGTAGTTGACGGCGATGTTCGCTCCTCCGCCGGCGAGCGCAAGCGCGATCGCTCGGCCGATGCCCCGCCCCCCGCCAGTGACGAGTGCGACCCTTCCGGTCAGTTCTTCCATGCCGGAACCATAGACCGTTGCGGTCGAAAAGTGGATCGGCCCTGGGCCTCGGATCCGGTTTCTCGTTCGCGTAGCCGATCGACTGGGCCCGGGGAGCCTTCATGGAAAAAGGTCGGTTTCTCGAACCTAAGTCGCCGTCTGGAGAGAATGCCCGTCTACGGGGCGGGATTGAGAAGGAAATCGGCGGCGGGACTCTGGTCTCTACGCGCCAGAGAACCGCGGTAATTCCCATTGCATCCCTACAGATCCACTCATCTTCGCCCCCGCCGTATACGATGCTGCCATGACCCGACGTCACATCAGGGGCAGAGTCATGGGCCGCATCCTGGTGATCTCCGTCCTGACCGGGGCGTTGGTCACCACCCTGACCAACCTGTCGCAAGGAGGTGACTGGCGGACCTGGGCCGAGGGGGGACTGGTCGGCCTCGCCATCGGACTGACGATCCTCGGCATCGAGGTCGCCTTCGGCGAGTGGCTCGAGCGACTTCCGGTTTCTCTCCGCCTTTCTGTCCGCATGATCCTCTTCGGAGTCGGCGGCTTCCTCGGGTACCTTGTCGGCCTCTTTCCCACCGTGGTCCTCGTAGAGAGAGCCACGCCGGAAGCGGCTCTCGCCCTCTACACGCGATCACACCTCCTTCTGGGCTTAATCGTCACGGTCCCGGCGGCCCTGCTCGTGGGAGGGACCATGTACACGCTTGAGCGTCTTCGGCAGCGCCTGGCGGAGAGCATCTCCCGGCTGAAGGAGACGGAATTCGCCGAGAAGGAGCTGGAGCTGGCCCGCTCGATCCAGAAGCGGCTCCTCCCGCCCGCCGAGCTCTCCGGAGACGGGTTCAGGATCGCCGCCCGTAACCTTCCCGCCCGCTGGGTGGCGGGGGACTTCTACGACGTGTTCCGTCTGGGTGACGGACATGTCGGGCTCGTGGTGGCGGATGTGGCGGGAAAGGGAATGGGGGCGAGCCTGATCATGGCCTCGGCGAAGGCTGTTCTTCCCTTCATTGCCGAAGGGCGAACGGCGGACGAGACGCTGAGGCATCTTTCGGCCCGGCTGGCTTCGGAGCTCTCGCCACGCGAGTTCGTGGCTCTGGCCTACGCCCGGTACGATCCTCTCCGTGCAACCCTGGAGCTGGCGAACGCGGGTCTGCCGGATCCCTGGCACGTCACGACGGCGGGTGTGGTGGAGGCCCTCGGCGTTCCCGGCCCGCGCTATCCGCTCGGTATCCGGCGCGACATTGCCTACCAGTGGCGGACGGTGCAGCTCGGGCCGGGCGACCGCGTCCTTTTCTTTACCGACGGCCTCCCAGAGGCCACCACACCGTTGGGCGGACCGATCGGCTATGACGCCCTATGCTCGCTGCTGGCCGGGGGAACGGCCCCTCCGGGCGAGTGGCTGGACGCCCTCTTCGCCCGCCTTCGCGCCGCGACGTCGTCGACCCTCGAGGACGACTGGACGGCTCTGGTGCTGGAACGGACCTGAACGGATCCACGGCAGAAAGGTCTCGGTTGCTGAGAACAGTGGTAGAGGGCTGTAGGGTCAAACCAGGGGGGCAGGCCCAAGCCTGAAAGCCGATCCCGAGCTGCCTCGCTCGTCGTGGCCCTCAGACTTCGCTCGTGATCTCTTCCAAGAGGGCGGCGCTGGCGAGGAGATAATCGCCTGCAGAGTCGCCGAGAGCTCTCGCGGATGGCCTGGCCCCGGCAATTTCCATTGCGCCCCTACAGCTCCTGATTCTTTGTTAGGCTGGCGTTTCATGTCGGCTTCGGGTGAGGGGCGCGGCGGCGCGCGTGAGCGTGAGATCCTTTTCATTCCATCGTCGATCGCCGTCGGCTATCTGCTCCTACACCTTGCAACCGCCTCGCGCTATGGCTATTTCCGCGACGCGCTCTACTACCTCGCCTGTTCCCGGCATCTCGACTGGGGCTACGTCGATCATCCCCCGCTCGCCGTCTTCGTCGCCTGGCTCGTGCGCCAGACCCTCGGAACGTCGCTCCTCGCCCTGATCCTTCTTCCCGCCCTCGCGGGCGCGGGACGCATCCTCCTTACCGCGGCCTTCGCCCGCGAGCTTGGCGCGGGCCGGTTCGGGATCGCCCTTGCAGCCGGGCTCGCGGCCGTCCCGGGCGTCTGGTGGGTCGTCGATCACCAGCTCGCGATGAACGCCTTCGAGCCCCTGTTCTGGACCGCGTGTGCGTTCGTCGTCCTGCGGATGATCAGGACCCGGAATCCAAGACTCTGGCTCGCCTTCGGCGCGTTCGCCGGCCTGGGACTGGAGAACAAGTACTCCATCGTCGTGCCCGCTTTCGCCCTCCTTGTATGCCTTCTTCTCACGAAGTAGCGCAAGCTCCTGCTCACGCCATGGCTCCTTGCCGGCGGAGGCGTTGCACTAGTCCTCTTTCTGCCGAACCTCGTTTGGAACATCGTGCACCATTGGCCGTTTCTGGAGGTCATGCACAACATCAGGGCATCTGGCCGCGACGTGGTGTTGTCTCCCGTTGCCTTTCTCGCGCAGCAGGCCCTGGTCATGAACCCCGTGACTCTTCCGATCTGGCTCACGGGCCTGGCGTACCTTCTTTTCTCCCGCGAGGGCGCGCCCCATCGCGTCTTCGGCTGGGCGTTCGTCATCACGATCGCCTTCTTCCTACTGGCGCATGGCAAGAACTACTACGCCGTGCCCGCGTACCCTCCCGTTCTCGCTGCGGGCGCCCTCGCGATCGAGCGCTTCTTCGGCCCTGCAGCGCCTCTCCTCGGTCGACCGGGCCTTCGCCTCACCCTGAAGACGGCCGTCGTTATCTGGCTGCTCGCGGGCGTGATCTTCTTCCTGCCGGTCGTCCTCCCCGTCCTCCCGGTCGAGGCCTACCTGCGTTATCAGACGCATCTTCTCTTCCCCATGCCGCACTCCGAGCACAGCTCGGTGGGTGCGGCTCTCCCGCAGCACTACGCGGACGAGTTCGGCTGGCCGGAGATGGTCGCCGCCGCCGCAAGCGTCTACCGGTCTCTCCCGCCGGAGGAGCGTGCCCGCGCGGCCATCCTCACGAGCAATTTCGGGGAGGCCGCCGCGATCGACTTTTTCGGGCCGCGCTATGCGCTCCCGGCAGCCATCTGCGCTAACCAGAGTTATTTCCTCTGGGGACCGCGGGGCTATACCGGCGACATCGTCATCCGGATCGGCTCTCCCATCGAGGACGTGAGGCCCGCCTACGACAGCGTCGTCATCGGCGCGACCCTCGACAATCCTTACGCGCTCGACTTCGAAAGGCGCCCAATCCTGCTCTGTCGCGGGCTGAAGGAGAATCTGCAGAGTGCGTGGCCGCGCCTGAAAACTTGGGACTGAGGCCGACGGCCTACCGCGTCTTTCCGAACTCGCCGAGTGCGGCGCGGTCGTCCTGTTCGAACGCCCGCTCGGCTTCGAGGCTCATCCGGTCGGCGGAGCCGGGCGAGGGCAAGACGGCACGATTGAGAAGGAAACCGAGGGCGTGACTATGGTCTCTCGCGCCACAGACCCCCGGCAATTCCCATTGCACCCCTACACATCCTAGTGCTTCTGCGCTGCCGCCCGCCGCTGCATCTCCTCGGCTGGAACGTCCTCGGTGTGTGTGGCCACGTACCAGACCTGTCCGAACGGGTCTTCGAGGCCACCCATGCGATCACCATAAAACTGGTCGGCCACCGGCATCAACAGCTTCGCGCCGGCCGCCACGGCTCGCTCGACCACCGCGTCGACATTCTCGAGATACAGCATGATGCTGACGGTCGAGCCGCCTCGGGACTGCGGTCCCAGGTGCCCTCGTTCCGGATGCTCGTCGGCCAGCATGATGTGCGAATCGCCGATGACGATCTCGGCATGACCAATCTTGCCGCCCGGCCCTGGGATGCGTAGCTCTTCCTTCGCCCCGAACGCCTTTTTATAGAACTCGATGGCTCGTGCCGCATCGCGCAGCGCCAGATATGGCGTGACCGTGTGGTATCCATCCGGGATTGGTTTCACCATGTTCCACCTCGACTGGCGTGATTCTGCACGAAGAGCGGTGACAACTGAAATTCATTACACCGGCGACACGTATCCAGTGAGAAAATTCCATCACCTGGTAACGACCGCCATGCTCCCGGGCAGAATGCCCGTCTACGGGACGGGGTCAAAATACGTCGGCCGCACCGAGAAAGAGACAGAATGGCTTCGGCTTCACGCGCCACAGCCCCCGGCAACTCCCATTGCGCCCCTACAGGAGGCGGCCTTGCGGACGTTCGACCCCGCGGCTGGGCTTCTCCCGAACGTCACCTTTCCGGCGCCGCCCAGTTCACGATCACCGTGATGGGACCGGGATCGACTTCGCCCAGCGGATCGACGAGAAGGAAGCGTTGACCGTCGCTCGTCGGCACGGCGGTGCCGCGCGTTTTGAAGAGTGGGTAAGGCAGTTGTATGTTGAGCGCCCCGCTGCCGCCGACGCCGATCGACACCGCCATCAGCTGATCGTCCGCGGTGTAGTACAACTCCTTGCCGTCGCGCCGCCAGAACGGTGCCCTCCCGCCTCCCGTCGATACGCGCAACGAAGGTCCGGGGCCAGGAAATGGCCTGATGAAGACTTCGGGACGGCCGGTCTCGTCGGAGACGTAAGCGACCCACTTGCCGTCCGGTGCAAACCGGCCGCTCGTCTCCTCGGCCGCCGTGTGAGCCACCGGAACAGGCTTGCGGTCGGCGCCACTGACGGGAACGGCCCACACGTCGCGGGCTGTCTCGGGGCTCTGGCTCGAATAGAGCAGATATTTCCCATCGGGGGACCAGTCGCTGAGGTTCTTGGCCTCTTTCGAGGCATAGACGAGCTCGTCGGGGGCGTTGCTGCCGACGACCTTCGCGTAGAGGTCGATGATCCCACTGAGAGTTGCACCGAACGCGACGCGTGTCCCGTCCGGCGACCAATGCCCGGCGAAGCCGTGCGCCGTGGTCAGGCGCGTGAGCGTGCCGCGCGACATGTCCATCAGCGACAGGTCGGGGTCGCCCGCGTCACCTCGCTGGGTCGTGATGACGAGCATGCGGGCATCGGGCGAAAGATCTCCCGTCTTCAGCCCAATCATCGGCTCACCGATCGTTCCGATCGTCTTCCCGGAACGGTCGACCCAAGTTCGCGCGCGAGAGCGTCCTGTACGCCCAGCGCTTCGACCCGGAACGGGAGCTCCCGCGGTCCCACGGCCGCGCGGACATTGTGCCGAAGCACTTGGTGGCGAGGACGAAGTCGTGGCGGCGCCCCGTCAGCCACTTCCCGAGGATCTCCTCGGTCCGCCCATTGGTCTCGAGCGTGCCGCCCAGGGGGTAGACGTCGGCGGTGTCGAGGAACGTGATGCCGGCCTCAGCCGCCGTGTCGAGGATGGCGGAGGAGGTGGCCTCATCGCACTGCAGACCGAAGGTCATGGTGCCGAGACAGAGCCGCGAGACCTTCAGTCCGGTCCGCCCGAGGCGTGTGTGCTGCATGGCGTAGCTCCCTCCCTCCGCCGATGCTAATGCAGGCCGAGAGGCGAAGCCTGGTCCAGGCGAGGCTTGAAGCCGATCCTCCGGCAACGCCCCGGCGATGGAGTTGAGGTGTCTTGTCTTGGGGGGGCTACGGTACTCACCTTCGCTCGCCCACTTGAGGGCCTGGCATACGGAGCCTTGCCATGGGGAACGGCCGCGCCGGGTCCTGGCGCGGCGGCCGAGGTGACCGCGACCGGTTCCGTTGTGAGCCCGAACTCTTCCTTCAGCTTCCCGGACCGTTCTTGCCGGTGCCTACCTGGCCTCCTCCGCGTTCCGGAATCCCGACGGGCTGGCGTCGGAGGAGTTCGGGCGGCTATCCTCATCTTCGGCTCTCCACCGCGAAGGAAGCCCCATGGATGAGCTCGTGAAGGATCAGGACGGACAATCGCTCTCGAACCGAGTCGCCATCGTCACCGGGGCAGGGCGCGGGCTAGGCCGCGCGATGGCGCTCGGGCTCGCGGGCGCCGGTTGCCGGGTGGTGATTACAGCGGCGCGCGAGACACGGGAGATCGAAGCCCTGGCCGCCGAGGCCGGCCCCGACAGCATCGTCGCTCTCACGGCCGACGTCACGCGGGAGGAGGACTGCGCCCGCGTGGCGCAGACGGCTCTCTCGACGTTCGGCCGGCTCGACATCCTGGTGAACAACGCGGGGCGCGGGATGAAGTACGTGAGCGAGCGGTTCCTCACGGAGCCGACCCGCTTCTGGGAAGTCCGTCCCGAGGTGTTCCGCATGGTGATCGACACGAACGTCAACGGCCCGTTCCTGATGGCGCGCGCCGCGGTCGAGCCGATGCTGCGCGCGGGCTGGGGCCGGATCGTGAACGTGTCGATGAACCGGGAGACGATGCGACGCGCCGGCTTCTCGCCTTACGGACCGTCGAAGGCGGCACTCGAATCGGAGACGGTCATCTGGGCGCAGGACCTCGCGGGCACTGGAGTGACGGTCAACGCGCTCCTGCCGGGCGGGGCGACAGCCACGGGCATGATCCCCGACGGCGTACCGGCCTCCCTTCTCGCGACGCTGCTGCGGCCGGAGGTGATGGTGTCGCCCCTCCTCTGGCTCGCATCGACGAGGTCGGATTCCGTGACCGGAAAGCGTCTGATCGCCAATCGCTGGCACGGCGAGGGAGACGCGGCCCTCGGCGAAGCGATCGGGGACGCCGGGTGGACGCCCACGACGGCATGAAGGGGAGTTGGTGACATCTCTTAAGGTGGCGGTGGCGAAGAAGGGGTAACGGAAGGGAAGCCCACCTTCCTAAGGAGCCGGATCCTAATCAGCTACCTGCGGGACAGGAGACACTGGCTCATTCAACCTGGGTTCGTTCGGCCTCGTCTACGCTCGCCGGGTGCCCTGTACCTTAGCCTCCAACAGCTTCGAACTCGGCGCCAACCGTATCCTGAGCCTCTACAATCTCAAGGAGTCATCTTATGTGCACGCCATCGAGATCCGCCCTTCTCTTCGTCGCATCGCTGATCCTTTTCGGCCTGACCGGAATTCCGGCCGATGCTGCTGAGGCGCAGACGGCCGCCAAGGCCCCTGCGACCCCTGAACTCGCGTTCGACCATGGGCGCACCGCAGTTCTGGCGATGGACTTCGAGAACGACATCGTGAACATGCTCCCGGAGAAGGTGCAGGCACCTCTCCTGGATCGAGCTGGCGCGATCCTCAAGGTAGCCAGGGAAGCTCATCTGCCGGTCATCTATGTCGTCGTGCGCTTTCGGAACGGCTACCCAGAGATCAATCGTCAGAACAAGCGCTTTTACGCCCTCAAGGACTCGGGGCGCGTGAAGGAGGGCACTCCGGGAGCCGAGATCCACAGCCGGGTCGCCCCTCAGCCGGGCGACATCGTCGTCACGAAGCGCCGGGTGGGGGCGTTCTCCACTACGGACCTGGAGGCCATCCTTCGCGCCAACAACATCTCGACTCTCGTGATGTTCGGCATCTCGACGAGCGGCGTCGTCCTTTCGACAGTGCGCTGGGCGGCGGATATGGATTACCAGATGATCGTCGTGTCTGATGCCTGCGCCGACTTCGATGACGAGGTCCACCGCGTGCTGACCGAGAAGGTGTTCCCGGGGCAGGCCACCGTCGTGTCCACTCAAGCCCTTATCCGGACGCTCGGTAGTCCTGCGCAGTGACTCGCCTTTTCCGCCGTCGCCCACCCGCTGAACTCGATTCGGTTCGGCAGGCTGCGGTGTTATGCGATCGACCCCCTTCATCAGCTACGCAGCTTGACTGAGGCGCCTCACATGCAGATCGATCCCTCCCTCCACTCCAAGGCGGACAATTACAAGCTGATAACCAATTTAGTGGTCCCGCGTCCGATAGCCTGGATCACTAGCGTCAGCGAAACGGGTGTCATAAACCTCGCCCCCTTTAGCTTCTTCAACGCCGTAGGTAGCGATCCCGTATATGTGGTCGTCGGTATCGGCCACCGTGACAACGGTGAGCCGAAAGACACGGCAACGAACATCCAGGATCGCGGTGAGTTCGTCGTGAACATGGTCACGGAAGACCTCCTGTTCGCCATGAATATCTCAGGGGCAGACTTTCCCCCCGACCAGAGCGAATTGACCGCTGCCAAGCTGCACGCGGCGCCCTCGGTTCGTGTCAAAGCACCACGGCTCGCCGAGGCTCAGGTGAGCCTTGAGTGCAAGCTATTTCGAGCGCAGCCACTCGGGGCCAACACGCTGTTCATCGGGCAAGTCGTGATGCTGCATGTCGCTGACCATCTGGTGGGTCCCGGGATGCACATCCTCGGCTTCGCGCCGCTCGGAAGGCTGGGTTCCCCCTCGATCTACTGCCGCACCATTGATCGGTTTGAACTTCCGCGAATGACTTACGCTGAGTGGCAGCATCACGGTAAGTGACAGCGCAAAGTTACTGAAGCCTCATGACCGTCCGGAGTGCCGGTCTATCCTCCCCAGCATGCGTAAGAACCTGTAGGGGCGCAATGGTCGCAGCCTGTAACGGCGGAGTTCCTGCCGGCGAACGACCGGCCACCGCGTCGCCCGATGGCGTGGTGTAGTGGAGTCTCGATGGGGCCTACCGTCTTTCGGGTCTCTATTTGGACCATTAGCACGGATCGTGGGAATCGTCAAATAGTACAAACGCTGTAGGGGCGCAATGGGAGTTGCGGTGGGCGCTGGCGTGCTCGGGCCTGGAGCGTCGTCGTGGTTCACGGACTCAGAGTTCACTCCGCGACCCACTCCAGCGTCGCCAGATGCTCTCGCGGATGGAGAAGCAGGGCCTCCTCCGGCGGGAGGGGGACCGAAAGGACCATCGGTGCCAGCTCGTGATCCTTACCGACGAGGGAAAGGGGTTCGTCGAGCCGAAGCTTGCGCAGCATATCAAAAGGATTTCGAAGTATTTCTCGTCCCTGACGGAGTTGGAGAAGGAGATCCTGTTGAAGATCCTCACCAAGCTTCGCAAGACGGTCGCGTGAGGGGATGATAGCGATGGGATCGACGGTGGCAAGGAATCGGCATGGCTTGGAATAGCGACAAGGATGCCGCCGGCATCCGGGTGCTTCTGTCCGTGGGTCTGGGGACCTGCATGTCCGCTCTCGACGCCAGCGTGGTCAACACCGTGCTTCCCGTGATCCGTGCGGACTACCATGTTCCCGTCGAGGTGATCCAGTGGGTGGCGACGACCTACCTGTTGATCATGGGATCGCTTCTTCTCACCTTCGGGCGCCTGGGGGACCTCCGGGGGCATAAGCGCGTTTATCTTGCCGGACTCGTGGTCTTCGTGCCGGCGTCGGTCCTGTGCGGGATCTCCCCTTCGGTGGAGATGCTGATCGCCGCCCGCGTCCTCCAGGGCATCGGTGCCGCCATCGTGGTCTCCACCGCGCCCGCCATCCTCATCGGGAGCGTGCACTCTTCGCGGATGGGGCAGGCGTTGGGACTCCAGGCCGCCATGACCTCCATCGGACTCGCCCTCGGGCCTTCCCTGGGTGGATGGCTCACGGACCGATGGGGATGGCGAACGATCTTCTTCATGAACGTCCCGATCGGCGTGGTCGCCTTCGCGATCGGGCTCCGGAACATCCCGGAAGAGAAGCGCCTGCCGTCGCTGGAAGAGGCGTTCGATCGGATCGGAGCCTTCCTTTTCCTCGCGGCTTTTCTCGCCTTGCAGTTCGCGTTGAGCCGCGGGAACGACTGGGGGTGGCTCTCGGCGAGAACCCTCGGCGTCTTCGTCGGAAGCGCCGCTCTTGGGTTCCTGTTCCTGCGGCAGGAAACGACCGCTACGTCTCCCATGCTGCACCTGGCCCTCTTCAGGAACCGCCTTTTTTCCTTTTCGGTGGGGAGCGCCCTGGTGAATTACATCTGCATGGCAAGCGTGCTCTTCCTGGTCCCCTTTTACCTCATCCAGGGGCGGGGCTTTTCGGCGGCGAAGGCGGGCCTCGTCATGACGGCACAGTTTCTCACCATGGTCGTGGCCGCTCCCGTCAGCGGGAGGATCGCGGATCGCGTCGGCTCCCGCGGCCCCGCCACGACGGGCATGGCGATTCTGGCGGCGGGACTGTTCATCCTTTCCGCCATGAACGGGGAGTCCCCTCTCCATCTCACGGTGATCGGTCTGATGGTGACGGGAGTGGGGGTGGCGATCTTCGCCACGCCCAACAACAGCGCGATGCTCGGGGCGGCGCCGCCGGGACGGAAGGGCATCGCTTCGGGAATCCTCGCCACGTCGCGGCTGCTGGGGATGGCCACGGGCATCAGCTTGGCGGGCGCGGTCCTCGCCGGCATCGTCGGCGGCCGGTCGGCCCACGGGATTCCCCCGGACCGGGTCTTCCGGGCGATCCATCTCGGGTTCCTTGCGGCCGGCTTGATGGCTTGCGCGGGAACCGCCCTTACGGCGGCGCGAAGCGAAAGGAGGACACCATGACACCGTATGTAGGGGTGCAATGGGAATTGCCGGGGGCTGTGGCGCGTAGAAATCTTGGCCGGACGACTCAGGTTCGAGAAACCGACCCTTTTCCTGAAGGATTCCCGGGTGGATGGCTCAAAGCGTGGTGGTCCGGGACTACCGAGCCCTGGAGACCGGACGGCGGCGGGCGAACCGTCTCGTTCTAACCCTCGCGGGATGAGGAGCTTGCCGCAGCCTTACCCTATCTTGCCGTGAAGGGGCGGAGGCGCTGGACTGTGCGCGCCGACGCGTGCCGCAATTCCCATTGCGCCCCTACACGTGTAGATAGGTTGATGCACCTGTATTAGTGCGGCTCCTCCGGCGGGGCACTCACGTTTACCGTAGGTGAGGACTGCCGATCACCTCGGGTGTGACTTGATCGACGGCTGTTCAGCTCGACTTCGCGGAGGACGTTAATCACTTCTCTGGCTCTCCCGCACGGCGCTCAAGCTGTTCGATGCTGCATCCGGGCTCTTCCAACGCCTAGCCGTTACCCCGGGCATACGAGGATGAAGTGCGCATACCGTCCTTCTGTGTTCGTGGCTACCAGAAAGCTACGGAGAGAGACTTGGAAACCAGTCCAAAACATGAAGGGGGTCGACCGCTGAAACAAACGGACATGGGACATGAGATCGGCATGGGTTTCGGACAACTCGCTAGAGTTGGGGAGTGATGTTATGTGTAGAATAGTCTCAAGCTTCACGATTAGCCGTGTGAGCTTAGTCGTCGTGTTAGGCATCATGCTCTTGGCACCAGCGTCGAACAGTCTGGCGGTCACATATCCTGGATCGATCTTCGATCAGAATTGGGGCTTCACGACCTACAAACCGCTCCTGCTGGGAAAGCACTGGGTTGGCATCGCCGGCGAGCCGCTCGTGGCGACCGCGGGAGCGCAGATCTTCATGAAAGGTGGAAACGCGGTCGATGCGGCTGCGGCTATGCTGGCCGCGACCTGCGTCATGAATGATTCCCTGTCGTTCGGCGGGGAAATGCCGGGCCTCATCTACGACCCGCGTCAGGGAAAGGTCTTCGCCATCAGCGGCCAGGGAATCGCTCCCACCGGCGCGACGTCTGAATTCTTCCGCTCGCGCGGCCTGGCCTTCCCGCCCCCTTACGGCCCTTTGGCGGCGACGACGCCCGGCATCCCGGGCGCGTTGATCGTCATGCTGTCCGAATTCGGCACCATGAGCCTCAAGGAAGTTCTCGAGCCTGCTATCGAGCTCGCGGACGGTTATCCGATCGAGTCACAGACCGCGACCATCTACGCAGAAGATCAGAAGCAGTTTGAGCAGTGGAAGTACTCCAAGGAGGTCTTCCTCCCTGGGGACAAACCTCCGGAGGTGGGCCAGATCTTCGTCCAGAAGGACCTCGCGGAGACGCTCCGTAAGCTGGTCGCGGCCGAACAGAAGGCTCTTGCCTCGGGAAAGAGTCGCAAAGAAGCCCTCATGGCCGCCAAGGATCGCTTCTATAGAGGCGATATTGCGACCGAGTTCGTCCGTGGGAGTCAGGAATTCGGCGGGCTCCATACGCTTGAAGACATGGCGAAGACCGAGGAGAAGATCAAGATCGAGGAGCCGATCCATACGACGTATCGTGGACTCGACGTTTTCAAGTGCGATACGTGGACCCAGGGGGCGACACTCCTTCAGGCGCTGAATCTGCTGGAAGGTTTCGATCTGAAGGCTCTGGGGCACAACACACCGGCTTACATTCACACCATCTACCAGGCGATGAACCTCGCCTTTGCTGACCGGGATTTCTACTACGGAGATCCCAGCTTCTCGCCCGTCCGCCCTCTTCAGGGTCTGCTGTCGAAGACCTATGCATCTGAGCGGCGCAAGCTCATGAATCCGAAGGACAACAACCCCAAGATCGGCCCAGGGGATCCCTACCCCTTCCAGGGCGAGGCGAACCCGTTCCTCAATTACCTCAAGCCGTTCACCGAGAGGACCAGCAGCGGCCCGCCCCCGGCCGGGATGGGCGAGCACGAGATCTACAAGGGCACGACCTCGATACAGGCCGCGGATGAGAAGGGTTGGGTCGTTTCGCTCACCCCGAGCGGTGGCTGGCCGCCCGCCTTCATCGCAGGAAAGACCGGGGTTGGGATGAGTCAGCGCATGCAGCAGTTCGTCGCGGATCCCAGCATGAATCCCTACAACGTGGTCGAGCCGGGCAAGCGGCCGCGGATCACGATCACACCTACGCTAGTGATGAAAGACGGCCACCCATTCCTATCCTCCAGCCTCCCCGGGGGCGATGTGCAGGAACAGATGCAGCTCCAGTTCTTTCTGAACGTAGTCGAGTTCGGAATGGACATTCAAGAGGCCGTAGAGGCCCCGAAGTTCGAGAGCTTTCAGATGCACGGCTCCTTCGGCTTGCACCCCATCAGCCCGAGTCTGATTAGTCTGGACCGGCGGATTCCGCGAGAGGTAGCTGATACC
The DNA here is from genome assembly GCA_003152095.1 of Acidobacteriota bacterium. GTDB lineage: Bacteria > Acidobacteriota > Thermoanaerobaculia > UBA5066 > UBA5066 > Fen-183. The sequence goes on from PLZI01000122.1 coordinate 14,290, forward strand.
CTGACTGAGCGGGGCTACAGACCCGTTTACTGGAAGGGCGGGGTCAAGGGCGAGCATGGTGGAGCTCTGACGGTTATCCGGGTAGACCGCGAACACAACGTCCTTCAGGGTGGGCAGGGCATCCCGGATCCGCAGTGGGCAGGCCCACGCTACGGGATCGCCTGGTAACAGGAAACGGCGCCCCCAAGATTAATTGGGCCGCAGCCCCGAGCCCGAATCAGCAGCTCGGGGCTCGGTCCTCTCTTGCTGGGAACTGTAGGGGCGCAATGTGTAGGGGTGCAACGGGAATTGCGGGGTTGTGGATCGCCAAAATCGCAGCGGG
>PLZI01000055.1 GCA_003152095.1 Acidobacteriota bacterium
GCGCCGCGGTAATCTGTTCACCGGGGACTGAAGCGGAACCTTTCTCCGGTTCCGTCGTACTTTTAGGCGTGAAGCGGACCGCGGTTCTGCTGTTGTGCACCGCTGCGGCGCTCCGCGCTTCGGCCGCGCCGCACGTCGCCATTTCGCGCGCGCCCGGCCCGATCGCGATCGACGGGTCGCTCGACGACCCCGGCTGGCAGGGCGCGGCCGAGATCCGCGACTTCTTCGAGCTTTCGCTGGGCGACAACACGCCGCCGAAGGTCCGGACGACGGCGCTCGTGACGTACGACGATCATTTCTTCTACGTCGCGATCCGGTGCGATGACCCTCGGCCTTCCGACATTCGGGCGCAGTACGTCGAGCGAGACCACGTTTCCTCCGATCAGGACTTCGCCGGCATCATGCTCGACACGAAAAACGACGGGCGCACGGCGCTCGAGTTCTTCGTGAACCCCTACGGTATCCAGGACGACTCCGTGCCACGTGCGTCTTGGACAAGCGAACGTTCATCCGGCTCATCGGCCAGTACGTGAGGACCGACTTCGCGCCCGAGCGCTATCCCGTTCCCGTCCCGGCGACGACCGGCGGCTTCCAGGCGTCCGCCCTGCACTAAAGTGTGACCTGTGTGCCCGACCGTTCGGCGCTCCCTGACGCTTCCCGTCGCGGCGCTTGCGGCGGTTCTAACGGCCTGCGTGTCGTCCGATCCGCCGGTCGGTTTCGCCATGAGCCCCGAGCGGTGGAACGCGGGTGTGACCCGGCGCGGTGTCGACCCCGCCGAGGCGCCGAACCCGATGGAGACGACGCCCGCGATGCGGGCGGCGGCGAGGGAGCTCGGCAGCGCGGGTAGCGACGAGGGGAGGCTCGAGCGCCTGCGCACGGCCCTCCTCGACGGCCGCGACTTCACCTTCGAGTACGAGAGGACCTCCACGTTCTCGGCCTCCGACGCCTTCGAGAACCGGCGAGGAAACTGTGTCTCCTTCACGAACCTCCTCATTGCGCTCGCACGTTCTCTCGGTATCCAGCTTCAGGCGGCGCTCGTCTCGACGCGTGGCATTTCGGAGCGCGAGGGCGACGTCATCGTGACGTACAACCACATGGTCGCCGTTTACCCGCACGCGGGGAGTTCAGACGTCAAGGTCTACGACTTCTACCGCATGGCCGAGGAGCGAGGCCCGCGCCTCACGCTCCTCGACGACTTCTCCGTGGCCGCGATCCGCGCGAGCAACGACGGGGTCGCGCACCTCGGCCGCGGCGAGTATGCGGAGGCGGAGCACGACCTCGGGATCGCCGTGAAGCTGGGCCCGCAGCTCGGATCGCTCTACGCGAACCTCGGCCTTGCGAAATGGCGCAACGGGGACGTGGCCGGCGCCTTCGCGGCCTTCCGGAGGGGGCTCGAGGTCGAGCCCCGCTGCTCTCCCCTCCTCCAGAACCTCGCGGCTCTCTACCTCGACCAGCACAAGCCGGCCGAGGCGCAAGCCGCCCTGGCCGCGCTCGACATGCACCGCTCCTCACCCTACGCTCTCATCGTGCGCGGGGACCTCGCGCTGCGCGAGGGCAACGTCAAAGGCGCCATCCGGAACTACCGGCAGGCCGCGGGCCTCGATCCGAAGCTCGCCGATCCGTGGCTCGCGATCGCGCGAGCCGAGCTTGCCCGCGGGCGCCGCGACGCCGCCCACAAGGCCGCGCGGAAGGCCCTCAAGCGCGACCCCTCGAGCCCCGAGGCGCGAACGCTCGCCGCGGCGACACAGTGAGGCGTCGCTTCCGTCCGAATCCTGAGACGTCCGTCCCGGGTATTGCTCTTGCGTCCGACGCGGGAGCAAAGAGCAGGCTTCGGCCATCTCAGCCGCTTCGTGCGCAAGCTTCTCGGCCACCGGGATGCGCGCTCGACCGCGAACTACACACGGTCAATTGTGCGCCGAATCCGGCTGTCGCCTGACACGCCACCTGATGATCCCCTGCGCGATTGCCGCGCCCACTGTGTCGATCGCGACGTCCACCAGCGAAGGCGTTCGCGACGGGACAAAGCTCTGGTGAAACTCGTCGCCCGCCGCAATCAGAGACGCGACCACGGTCGCGATCGTTGCCCATCGAGCCGACCATCCGCACTCCTCCGCGCGCACGGCGCGAAACGCCAGCGCCCCGAGAATGGCGTATTCCGTCAGGTGGGCGAGCTTCCGGATCACGAAGTGCAGCGGGTCGAATGTTTCCGGCGGAAGCGGATGGCCGATGAGCGCGGCGATGATCGTTTGGATCACTGATCCCGTATGTTGCGCAGCGAAAGAGTCCGTCGAAGCGACGAAGATCATGGCCGTCCACGCGAGCAGCGGAAGCCAGTAGCGGAAGAAAAGGCGCGTCACGAAGCACCCATCTCGAAGACGAAGACGTTGTCGGCGATCTTGCCCTCCTTGCAGGTGCTCGGGGAGTTTTGGTGGGAACGGAACGGCATTTACGTACCGGCGGGTCGCCGAGGACGCTCGGGGGCCGCGCCGCTACGCGTTCTTGACGGCCTTGATCTCCCCGGTCGACATGTCGTAGACCCAGCCGTGGACGTTCAGCTTCTTCTCCTTGGTGGCCCTCTTGACGAAGGGAAACTCGCGGAGGTGCTCGAGCTGGAGTCGGACGTTCTCCTCCACGATCAGTCGCATCCGCTGCTCCTTCGTCATCTCGATGTGGAGCGCCCTGATCTTCTCGTCTACCCGCTCGCGCGCCTTGAAGGCGTTCATCAGCCAGATCGGAACGTACTTGTACTCGCTCTCGTCGTCGTCGAGCGCTTCGATCCCCCCGCATCCGTAATGACCGCAGATGACGATGTCCGGGATCTTCAGGTGGCTGATGGAGAACTCCAGGACGGCGGCCAGGTTCCAGTCGTTCGTCGCGACGACGTTTCCGACGTTTCGGTGCACGAAGACCTCCCCCGGGCGGGTCGACGTGATGCTGTTGACGGGCGCGCGGGAGTCGGAGCAGCTGATCCAGAGAACCGTCGGCTGCTGTCCCTTTGAGAGGGACGAAAAAAACTCCCGTTCCTTCTCGAAGGTCTCCGCCACGAAACGGCGATTCCCGTCCAAGAGTGCCGAAATCATTGGATACCTCGACCGCTGATCTTATCCTCAAGCCGGCCTCCGCCATAAGCGTCGCTATCGATCTGACGCCTTTCGGGCTTCGGGCGAACGACGGCAGCGGGAGTAAACTACGCGCCGGCGCCACCTCAGTGGAGCAACCTAGTCAACCGTTCTGGAGCCTGCCCGCCGGCGAGGTAGTGGGACGGCTGGGGACGACCCCCAAGGGGCTGTCGCCTGCCGAGGCGCTTGCGCGGCTGAAGCGTTATGCGGGCAGCCGGCTCGCTCCGAAGAAACGGACCGACGCCTTTACGCTACTCGTCGGGCAGTTCTCCAGTCCGATCGTGCTGATGCTCATCGGTGCGGCCGTGATCTCGATGTTCCTGCACGACACCACCGACGCCGTGATCATCCTGGTGATCGTGCTGGCCAGCGGGCTGCTCGGCTTCTGGCAGGAGCGCGGCGCGGCGGGAGCGGTTGAGAAGCTGCTGTCGCTCGTGGAGGTGAAGGCAAAAGTCCTGCGGGAGGGCGCGCCGGCCAACGTGCCGCTCGCGGAGGTCGTGCCGGGCGACGTGGTGCTCCTCTCGGCCGGTGCCACCGCGCCGGGCGATTGCCTGCTGCTCGACTCGCGCGACCTCTTCGCGGACGAGGCCACCCTCACCGGCGAGACGTTCCCGGCGGAGAAATCAGTGGCGGTCCTCCCGGCGGAGACGCCGCTCAGCAAGCGGACGAACTTCGTCTTCATGGGGACGCACATCGTCTCCGGGAGCGGCACGGCGCTGGTCGTGGCCATCGGCAGGGACACCGAGTTCGGCAAGGTCTCGGAGCGGCTGAAGCTGAGGCCGCCGGAGACCGATTTCGAGCGCGGCGTACGGCGCTTCGGCTACCTGCTGCTGGAAGTCACGCTGCTCCTGGTGATCGGCATCTTCGCGTTCAACGTCTACCTCCACCGCCCGGTGCTCGACTCGTTTCTCTTCTCCATGGCGCTGGCGGTCGGGCTGACGCCGCAGCTCTTGCCGGCCATCGTCAGCATCAACCTCGCCGCGGGCGCCAGGCGCATGGCGGAGCGGAAGGTGATCGTCAAGCGGCTCTCGTCCATCGAGAACTTCGGCTGCATGAACGTGCTGTGCACCGACAAGACCGGCACCCTCACGGAGGGCGAAGTCACGCTTCAGTGCGTAAACGACCTGGAGGGGAAGGAGAGCGAGCGGGCTTTGCTCTACGTCTACCTCAACGCCGCCTTCGAGACCGGCTTCGCCAGCCCGATCGACGCCGCCATCCGCAATCACTGCGTCATCGACATCTCGGCCTGGAAGAAGCTGGACGAGGTGCCGTACGACTTCCTGCGCAAACGGCTGACCGTCCTCGTGTCCGGTCCCGAGGGGCATCTGATGATCACCAAGGGAGCGCTGGCGCAGGTACTGGAGGTGTGCGCGACCGCCGAGGATGCGAGCGGGACGGAGCACCCGCTGGAGAGCGTGCGAAAGCAGGTCGAGACGCGCTTCGCCGAGTACAGCAAGAACGGCCAGCGCACCCTCGGCCTGGCCCGCAAGAAGCTCGGCGCGGCGAGCGGGATCGGCAAGGACGATGAAACGGGCATGTGCTTCATCGGCTTCGTCCTCTTCACCGATCCACCCAAGCCCGGTATCGCCGCGACCATTCAACGGCTGCGGGAACTGGGCGTGACCCTGAAGGTCATCACCGGAGACAACGCCCTGGTCGCGGAGTCGGTCGCTCACCAGATCGGCTTCGAGAATGCCGTGGTGCTGTCGGGCGGAGAGCTGAGGGACATGAGCGACGGCGCACTCCTGCATCGCGTCGACAAGGTCAACGTCTTCGCCGAGGTCGAGCCGAACCAGAAGGAGCGGATCATCCAATCGCTGCGCAAGGCGGGGAACGTGGTCGGCTACATGGGCGACGGAATCAACGACGCGTCGGCCCTCCATGCCGCCGATGTAGGGCTTTCCGTCGAAGGCGCGGTCGACGTGGCAAAAGAAGTGGCCGACATCGTCCTGCTCGAGAAAAATCTGGATGTGCTGATCGACGGCGTACGCGAAGGCCGTATCACCTTCGCTAATACGTTGAAGTACGTGCTGATCGCTACGAGCGCGAACTTCGGAAACATGTTCAGCATGGCTGGCGCCTCGCTCCTGCTGCCGTTTCTCCCGCTCCTGCCGAAACAGATCCTGCTTACGAACATGCTCACTGACATGCCGGCCATGACCATCTCGAGCGACGGCGTCGACGACGAGATGCTGGCCAGGCCGCGACGATGGGACATCGGCTTCATCCGCTCGTTCATGCTGACATTCGGCCTGCTGAGCTCCGTGTTCGACTACCTGACGTTTGGCGCGTTGCTGTACCTTTTCCACGCGAACACCGATCAGTTCCGCACGGCGTGGTTCGTGGAGTCTGTGGTCTCCGCCTGTCTGATCCTCCTGGTGGTACGTAGTCGGCGGCCGTTCTTCCGCAGCAAACCGAGCCGGCACCTCTTGCTGGCGACGCTTGGCGTGGTGGTGGTGACTGTGGCTTTGCCCTACCTTCCCTTCGCTCCGATCCTCGGCTTCACGCCACTGCCGCTGAAGGTCCTCGGCGCAGCGGCGGTGATCGTCACGCTCTACATCGTTTCGGGAGAGCTGGCAAAACGGCTCTTCTATCGACGGTTCGATCGTGAACCTTCGATCGCGTCGTGAGCTCCGGCTCGATTGCGATTGCGACGCTCCTCCAGCCAACAGCTCGGCCGCGGGGGTAGCCGACGACCTAGGGCTTCAGGAAGCTCGACAGCGCTCGATGGAATGCCTCCGGCCTCTCGAGGTGTGGCACGTGTCCGGTTGCCGGCACGACGACGAGCTTGCAATCCGGGATGTCCCTGGCCGCCGCTTCCGCCAGCTCCGGATACTTCCCCATGGTCTTCACGACCTCCGGGTCACCATACTGACGCATCACCACAGTCCGGTCCTTCTCGCCCACGACGAGGAGCACCGGCGGCTTCAGAAGGTGGAGCTCGTGTCGCACCGGCTGCTCGTAGATCATCAGGTAGGCGAGCGCCGAGGCTTTCGCCCAGCGCGGATACTCGCCGCTCGTCAGGACCCGCGACGCCAGCTCCACGTGCCGCTCGTACAGCTCCGGCTTCGGCTCGGCGAAGTAGCCCGCGTACAACGCGCGGAGCTTCTCGGGCGTCTGGTCCAGCTCGGCCTTGAACAGCGTCTCCAACGTCTGGGGCGGGATCTTGAAGCGGTAGTCCTCCAGACCGATGGGGTCCTCGAGGACCAGCCGCGTCACGCGCGACGGATAGGTGCGCGCGAAGCGCACGGCGAGCATCCCGCCAGTCGAATGTCCGACGACGGCGGCCTGCTTCACACCGAGGCTGTCGAGGAGGCGGGCCGTGTTCGCCGCGAGGAGATCGAAGCTGTAGTGGATGTCCGGCTTCGAGGACTTCCCAAAGCCGATCTGATCGGGCACGACGACGCGAAAGCCCTCGCGTAAGAGCTCGCGGATCGTCCCCTCCCACGAGTTGCCGTAGAAGTTCTTCCCGTGGAAGAGGACGACTGTCTGTCCGTTTCCGGCAGCGGTGGGATGCACGTCCATGTAGGCCATGCGCACCATCTGTCCTTCGATCTCCAGCGGGAAGAGCTCGACGGGAAAAGGATAGGGATAGGACTCGAGTCCGATCCCGATCGCCTCGGTCCGGATAGGCAGAGACTCGGCCCTGCCCACGCCGGAGATCCCGATCGCGACGAGGACGGCAGTACGCATCATTCGCATCGCGCTCAGTCTACCATTTGTTGCCATTCCGCGCCGTGACGAGTGTGCTCGTTCCGCTGCCCGTCGAGTCACCTCCCCACCCTGCCGCGTTGTTCAGCGATTGGCTCCCCAGTCGGTCCGCCGCACGAACCACGTTCTCAGGTTTCGGAGCCGAGATTCAACCCGTTCTCGGCCCGGAAGCCTTGCGCTTCATCGCCGCCTCAACGCGGCGTGGCGACCGTGGCGATCGTCTCCACAAAACGCACGTCCTCCTCGGACAGCTCGAACCTGTTTGCTTCGAGGTCCTCGCGCATATGCTCGACGTCCGTCGTTCCGGTCAGCGGAAGCATGCCCACCTGGTGCGCGAAGCGGAAGACAACCTGCGCGGGGGTCTTCCCGACGCGGGCGACGAGGCGGAGAAAAGCAGGACGCTGGAGCTCCCTGCCGTTGGCGGTGAGCAGGGAGAAGCCTTGGTACACGATGCCCTTCGCGCCGCAGAAGGCACGAACCGCGCGGTCCCACCCGAGGCTCGCGAAGCAGCGGTTCTGGACGAATGCAGGCGGGACGATCGCGTGCGCCCACAGCTCCTCGAGCTGGTCCAATGCAACGTTGCTGATTCCGAGGAATCGCGTTCGTCCGGCCGCCTGCAGCTCCTCCATCGTCCGCCACACTTCACGGTCGCTCGCGGTGAGACCGCGACGGCTCGAGGGTCCGTGAAGAACGTACGAATCGATCGAATCGACCTGCAGATGCTCGAGCGAGCTCGCGAAGGACTGGCGAACCTGACGGGCCGGATCCGCGTTCGGATCGTACGGCAGGCGGTGGTCCTGTCCGCCGGAGTAGGTGAACTTGGTTTGAAGGAACACCTCGTCGCGCCGTACGACTCCCCCGGCGATGGCCTTCTTCACCGCGGCGCCGACTCCGGCCTCGAAGTAGTGGCGCCTTTGGTTCGCCGTGTCGACGCCCCTGAAGCCCGCTTCGAGAGCGAGGCGGGTCAGCCGCTCGGTCTCCTGCTCCTTCCACGCTGTACCGTAGAGGAAGCCGGGAAATTCACTGTCCCCGAGAGCGGTTGGCGGAAGTGTCCGGAGACCGGGCTCAGATCGCCTCGGCAATGGCCTTTCCAACGTCTTCGGTCCGGGCGGCTCCCCCCATGTCCGGTGTACGGGGGCCGGAGGCCAGGACCTTTTCGATGGCGGCCAAGACCGCCTCGCTCGCCTCCGGGTGCCCCAGATGATCGAGCATCAGGGCCCCGGCCCAGATCTGGCCGACCGGATTGGCGATCCCCTTCCCGTAGATGTCCGGGGCCGAGCCGTGCACCGGCTCGAACATGGAGGGAAACTCCCGTTCGGGATTCAGGTTGGCGCTCGGCGCGATCGCAATCGTGCCGGTGCAACCGGGACCCAGGTCAGAGAGGATGTCGCCGAAAAGGTTGGAGCCCACCACCACGTCGAACCAGTCGGGGTGCATGACGAACTGGGCGCAAAGGATGTCGATGTGGTACTGGTCGGTCCGGACCTCGGGGTACTGCACGGCCATGGCCTGGAAGCGTTCGTCCCAGTAGGGCATCGTCACGGAAATCCCGTTCGATTTGGTGGCCGAGGTGAGGTGCTTCTTCGGGCGGCTTCTCGCCATCTCGAAGGCGTACCTCAGGATCCGGTCGACCCCCCGGCGCGTGAACGTGCTCTGCTGCACGGCGAACTCGAACTCGGTCCCCTCGTACATCCGGCCGCCGATGGAGGAATACTCTCCTTCGTTGTTCTCCCGTACGACGACGAAGTCGATGTCGCCGGGTTTACGGCCCGCCAGCGGACAGCGGACACCCGGCATGAGGCGCACAGGCCGAACGTTCGCGTACTGCTGGAAGGTGCGCCGGATGGGAATCAGCAGACCCCAGAGGGAGACGTGGTCTGGAACGCCCGGGAAGCCAACGGCCCCGAGGAAGATCGCGTCGTGGTTCCGGATCCGCGTCAGCCCGTCCTCGGGCATCATCCGCCCCTCCGCGAGGTAGTGCTCGCAGCTCCAGGGGAAGTGGTCCCAGCGGAAAGACAGNNAGCCCGACCCAGATGACGATGTTGACGACGCTAATGAGGAGGCCCATGCGCCACCAGGTGCCAACGTCCACGTAGCCCGTGCCGAAAAGAACCGGCGCGGGACCTGTCCCATAGTGCGTCATCCCCGCGAAGAGGTTGCTGAAAAAGGCGAGGACGAGGGCCGCGAGGACCGGGGGCGCCCCCGCCGCGATGGAGACGCCGAGGAAGGCGGCGTACATGGATGCCACGTGCGCCGTGTTGCTGGCGAAGAAGTAGTGACTGTAGAAGTAGGTAAGGGCGAGCACCAGAAACGCCGCGATCCAGCCCTTTCCCTGGACCATCCCGCCCATGCTCTTGCTGAACCAGGGGATCATGCCCAGCTTGTTCAGGAAGCTGGCCATCATCACGAGGGCCGCGAACCAGACCAACGTGTCCCAGGCGCCGGTCTCGGCCTTCACATCGTCCCAGGTCAGCACGCCGGAGAGGAGGAGGACGGCCAGACCGACGAGGGCGGCGGTTGTGGCGTTCAGATCGCCCAACTGTTTGGCGAAAATCCAGAGGATCAGCAGCAGGGCGAAGACGCCGAGCATCATCCGCTCCTGGCGCTTCACAGGGCCGAGGGTGGCCAGATTCGCCTTCGCGATTTCGACTGCTTCCGGGGTTTCGGTGATCTCGGGCCGATAAAGCTTGTAAATGATGAGGGGCACGACGAGGAGGGAAACCAGGCCCGGGACGAGGGCTGCCAGGGCCCAGCCGACCCAGGTGATGGCCACCTTCTGGTCTCCGGCCAGCTTCTGGGCGAGGGGGTTGGCCGCCATCGCCGTGAGGAACATCGCGCTGGTGATGCAGTCCACCTGGTAGGAGGTGAGCGTGAGGAACGACCCGATCTTCCGGGCCGTGCCGTCGCCCGGGTTACTGCCGTACGCCCGGGCGAGGCTCGTCATCACCGGCATGATGATTCCCCCGGCCCGCGCGGTGTTGCTGGGAATCGCGGGGGAAAGGACGAGGTCGGTCGCGGCCAGGCCGTAGCTCAGGCCGATCGTGCGCCTGCCCAGGAGAGCCATGAAGTTGTATGCGATACGGGCCCCGAGTCCCGTCTTGACGAAGCCCCGCGAGATGAAGAAGGCGAGGACAATCAGCCAGATGACGACGTCGGAGAACCCGCTCAGCGAATCGGCGATGCTCAGCGTACCGCTGACGGCCGTGACGCCCATCGCGATCATCGCCACCGCTCCCATGGGGAGCGGCTTGAGGATGATCCCGACGATCGTCGTCACGAAAATGGCGAAGAGATGCAGTCCCGTGACCCAGTCGGCGCGGCGCTTCTCCTCCGCCGCGGCCTTGGCCTTGGCTTCCGCTTCGGACTTGGATCTGATATCTGCCTCGGCCTTCGCTTTCGATTCCGCCTCCGACAATGCCGCAGGGGGCGCGGCCGGATTCAGTGCCGGCTTGGACTCCTTCGCGGGAGCCGCCGGGGCGGGCTTCGCCGGGGCGGGTTGCCCGGCGAACGCCTTGGCGTCCGGCACGGGCGCCACTTTCGGAAGCCCGAAGTAGAGGAGCAGGCCCAGGGCAAGTGTGCCGACGGCCCGCCCGACCTTCGCTCCCTGCCAGTTCGCAGTCGACATGGATTCCCCGGCCGTCACTTTCATCTGGACCTCCGGTTGGCCACCGAGACTGCTCGGGCGCGCCTATCTTTTCCATGAAGCCCTTGCATCAGGGCGTGCGGTTGCACTGCCCGTGTAAGGAGTCCCTCCACCTTCCACGGCCGTTCCAATAGGCTCGAGGCATGCCGATCAGTCGAGAGACCCTCTACGAAGAGGTCTGGGCCGAGCCGATGACAGGGGATGAGGGTGGGTCACGACGGCAGACGTATCGACATCGACACGCCATCCCGAGGCGCCGATCTTCCTTCGAAGCGACACGGGCTCGTGGGCTCTCTCGCCTTCGTCTAGAGTCCGATGAGGAGCGCACCGTGAATACCCGCCTCCTCGGTTCCACCGGCCTCCGCGTCTCCGCGATCGGCCTCGGCTGTATGGGTATGTCCGATCTCTATGGTCCGGCCGACAGGAGCGAGAGCATCGCCACCGTCCACGCTGCGCTCGACGCAGGCATCACTCTCCTGGACACCGGCGACTTCTACGGCATGGGGAGCAACGAGCTGCTTCTCAACGAAGCGCTGCGGGGCCGCGCCCGCGATCAATTCGTGGTGAGCGTCAAGTTCGGGGCGCTGCGGACCCCCGAAGGCGGCTGGAGCGGCGTCGACGGGCGGCCGGCCGCCGTGAGAAATTTTCTCGCCTACACCCTGCGACGCCTCGGCACGGAGTACATCGACATCTATCGCCTCACGCGGGTCGATCCGGCGGTGCCGATCGAAGACACGGTCGGCGCGATCGCGGACATGGTGAAGGCCGGCTACGTCCGCCACGTTGGCATGTCGGAGGCGGGCGCGGCCACGCTGCGCCGCGCGCACGCGGTCCATCCGATCTCCGATCTGCAGATCGAGTACTCGCTCCTCTCGCGCGGGATCGAGGCCGAAATCCTGCCGGCGTGCCGCGAGCTTGGCGTCGGCGTCACGGCATACGGCGTCCTGTCGCGTGGCCTCCTGAGCGGCCACTGGTCGAGCACGCGCGCCCTGCCGAAGAACGATTTCCGCAGCCGCAGCCCCCGCTTCGACGGCGAGAACCTCGACCACAACCTCTCGCTCGTTGAGGCGCTGCGTGCCGTCGCATCCGCGAAGGGCGCGACGGTGGCCCGGATCGCGATCGCATGGGTGCTGTCGCGCGGTCCGGACATCGTGCCGCTTGTGGGGGCTCGCCGGCGCGACCGGCTCGCCGAGGCCCTGGGAGCGCTCGAGCTCGACCTGACCCCGAGCGACCTCGCGGAAATCGATCGTGCGGTGCCGCCGGGCGCCGCTGCGGGCGATCGCTACGACGCCCACTCGATGAAACTGCTCGACAGTGAACGCGCCTCGTGACCCTCCGTCCGGGAATGGTCGCGTGAAGCCACCCGCCCCGCTGGCCGCCGGGTGGAGGCCGCCGCCCGAGCCCGTTGACACACCCGCCGATGGCTTCCGTCTGCGTGAACGTCTGGCTAAGGGGCGTGTTCGCGGTGCCGTTCGTCGTTGACGGGTTCGTCAGGGACCCGGGCCGAGCGTGAGGAGGTATGCGGCGTAGGCGTGGGTGCAGTCGCAGCCGTGGACGGCGCGACCCGCCGAGAGGAGGACGTGACTCTTCTCGCCGAGGTCGAGGATCAACCCGGCGTTGAAGTGGACCTCTGAGCCCCCGAGCTCGGTCGACGGTGACTGGTAGTAGACCTCGACGCCAGGCGAGAGAAAGCGTGTGGCGTGGACCTGGGCCTGCCAGCCCGCGAACCAGTAGTTGCGGTTTCCTGGGCCCGGGTTGATCCAGTAGCCGCCGCCGCCATACGTGGTCCACGCCCCGAAGCTCTTCTGGACCCACACAGGCAGGAAGGCCCGCACGTGGCCGCTCCCGAGCCCGCGGCTCGCGTCGCCGGACGGGAGCTCGACGAGGGGAAACGTGCCGACCTGCGGGCGCCCCTCGGTCTCCTCCACGAACCTATATTTGGCGCCCAGCTCCACGTCGCCGAGGCCCCACGTCGTCGTACCATTTTCTGGGTTTGCGTAGCCGAGCGGGACGATGAGGTGCAATTGGAGGCCCGGGGCCGCGCCGTAGTTGCTCTCGAAGTGCGGCGCGTCGCCGGAGCGATCGCCACCCTCGGTCGTGCGCGTGCCAGAAAGGTAGAGCTCCCAGTGGTGGAGCGGGACCGGCTCAGGGTCGTCCGTCGTATAGGGCGGCCCGGCCCTTACGGCGAGCGCGAGGAGGAGGGAAGCGAGGGAAAGGAGCGGCCGCGCACGGAACGTCATCAGGTCACAAAGCGTTGGCCTGAAGCCACCTTCAGCTCGCCGATTGAACCGCAATGCCTTGCGTTGCTGTCGCGGGCACCGTTTCGTTACTCAGGGAGTCCATAGCCGCCTGCACGCCGCCCGCATTATGAGGCACGCCGGCCGCACGCAGTCCCATTTCCACACCCGCCAGTGAGCCGATCAACATGAGATCGTTGAAATCGCCAAGATGGCCGATGCGGAACACGTTGCCCTTCACTTTTCCGAGGCCAGATCCGAGCGAAATATCGTATTTGTTGAGCGCGATCTCGCGGAAATGGTCGGCATCATGACCTTGCGGCATGACGACCGCAGTCAAAGAATTGGAGTATTCCCGCGGATCCAGGGAAAGAAGGTCAAGTCCCCAATGCCGAACGGCGGCTCGCGTGGCCTCGCCATGACGACGATGTCTGGCAAACACGGTCTGCAGACCTTCCTCCAATAACATAGCGATGGCCTCACGGAGGCCATACAGCAGATTCGTGGCCGGCGTGTAGGGGAAGAAACCGCTCGCATTCGCCTTCAGCATCTCCTGCCAATCCCAGTAGGAACGAGGTGTGCGGCTAGACTTGCTAGCGGCTATGGCTTTCTTCGAAACAGCGTTAAAGCCGAGCCCGGGCGGCAACATCAATCCCTTTTGCGAGCCGGTTACGGTAACATCAACGCCCCATTCGGCGTGCTTGTACTCGCTCGAGCCCAGGGAAGAAACGGCGTCAACCATCAGAAGCGCGGGATGGCGGGCGTCGTTCATGGCCTTGCGGATTTCAGGGATTCGGCTGGTTACTCCCGTGGACGTCTCGTTATGTACGACCATGACCGCCCGGATTGCATGCATTCGGTCTTCGACGAGGCGTGCCTCCACTTGTACCGGATCCACGCCATGACGCCAGTCGCCGGGTACGAACTCCACGTCCAAACCCCAGCGCCGCCCCATGGCCTGCCACAAAGTAGCAAAGTGCCCGGTCTCGAACGCCAAGACTTTGTCCCCTGGCGAGAGCGTGTTGACGATGCACGCTTCCCAGGCCCCAGTGCCGGAACCAGGAAACACCAGCACGGAATCGGAGGTCTGAAAGATCGCGCGACAGCCGTCCAGAACGTCCTTTCCGAGTTGAGAGAACTCGGGACCACGGTGATCAATGATCGGCCGATCCATGGCGCGCAGAACGCGATCCGGAACATTGGTGGGACCTGGGATTTGCAGGAAATGTCGGCCGGGGCGGTGTTCCACGATGTCCTCCCGGGGAGTCAATTCGATGGCATCAAATCCTATATCACGGCGGCTACGGGGCGTACACCCGAGTGGATCAAGGGCGGGGAGCGGACTACAGGTTTCCGCTTGATTGCATTCAAAATCTATTAGAGGATAGAGCCTACACGATAGCTTTCCGGTTCCGTTTGCGGAGGGTAAACTCATGCGTCCTCGCATCTTACGGGCCACGAACATCGTTCTCGGGCTGCTTTGCCTGATGTACTTCCTTACGTACATTGACCGCGTGAACATCAGTACCGTAGCTGCGTCCAACGAGTTTCTGCAGGAAATTCCGCTGAGTAAGGTGCAGGTGGGGTTCGTGTTCTCCGCCTTCGCGTACCCGTACCTGTTGTTCCAGGTGATCGGCGGATGGGTGGCTGACAAATTCGGCCCACGCAAGGCTCTCGCAGTGTGCGGCGTTATCTGGGCGGGTGCGACCATCGCCACCGGCCTCGTGCACGGTATGGTCAGCCTCTTCGTGGCCCGTGTCATCCTCGGCTTTGGCGAGGGCGCGACCTTCCCGACGGCAACCCGCGCGATGTCGTACTGGACGCCAAAAGAGAAACGAGGCTTCGCGCAAGGCATTACGCATGCGTTCTCGCGCCTCGGCAACTCGCTGACGCCGTGGCTCGTCGCGTTCCTCATACTTAACTTCTCCTGGCGCGCCTCGTTCATCATCATCGGTATCGTTAGTATCATCTGGGCACTGGCTTGGGGGCTCTACTTCCGTGATGATCCGACCAAACACAGTGCCGTTACGTCCGCGGAGATTGCCTCGTTACCTCCATACGGCTCTCGGAAGGCCACTGACGTAAAGGTGCCATGGAGCCGCTTGATTCGGCGTATGGCGCCCGTGACGGTGGTGTACTTTTGCTATGGTTGGATCCTGTGGCTGTTCCTCAGTTGGATCCCATCGTTCTTTAAGGGGGAGTATCACCTTGACCTGAAGAAGTCGGCGCTCTTCGCGTCTGGCGTCTTCATTTCGGGCGTTCTCGGAGACACCTTGGGCGGCATCGTCAGCGACAAACTATACGCGAAAACGCACAATCCGAAGATCGCCCGCTGCAATATGGTCGCGCTGATGATGCTCCTGTGCGCGATCGCGCTCATTCCCATTATCTACACCCGCAACGTGAACCTGGTTGCGTTGGCGCTCAGCGGCGGGTTCTTCTTCGCGGAGATGACGATTGGACCAATGTGGGCAATTCCTATGGACATTGCGCCGAAGTTCTCCGGTACGGCGAGCGGCCTGATGAATACTGGTTCAGCTCTGGCCGCCATCATCTCACCGGTGATCGGTGGCTACCTGATCCAGAGGACGGGCAACTGGATGCTGCCCTTCATTGTTTCCATGGGCGTCATCCTGCTCGGAGCAGCACTGTCGTTCACCATGCATCCGGAACGGCCACTCTCTGATGCTGACGTGGGCCCTGGGCCGACACCAGCTATCGCCGGCTAGGGGTAAATGCGACGTGATGGCTTCGCCTTCAAACGTTCATGGTGTCGTTCAAAGGATCGCATCATGGCCGACGGTCGACGCAAGTCACCCGGTGGCTGGTCCGCGGACTGGAATCTTCGCAATGTTGTCTTCGGCGCCGCAGTTGCTGCGGCCGGGATGGGGCCGTTGATTGCGAATGGAACAACGGGAGCGGCAACGCTGAGAGAGACTGCCGTGAAGACTGGCGATGAGAGGTCCGCTGGAAGCGCTGGTGCGCACACGCTCTCCTACGAAGGCGCCACCACCATTGGGATGAACATCATGCCGAAAGCCACCGAGCTGTTTGCGGCTCAGACGGGCGTGACGTTCAGCTACATTGGGGGTGCTGGTGCGGATGCAGGCTTTAAGGCTGCCGTAGAGGGGCGGGCCACATTTGGCGGCGTGGCTCGCGAGCTGACGGTCGACGAACGGGCGTGCGTCGGGGGCTATGAAGTGATCGGTTATGACGTTATGGGTGTGTTCGTCAACGCCGAGAATTCGATGAAGAGCCTCACGCGCGCTCAATTGAAGGAGATTTTCACCGGCCGGGTGACGAACTGGAACCAATTTGAAGGTCCGACCCGGGTTGTGACCGTATATAGCGAGAAACTCTCGGGCGGACGGGCGACGGTCAAAGCGTTTAAAGACATGGTGCTCGGCGGCGAGAAATACGGTCCCCTAAAGGAACTGGAGGACGCCACCGATTGTATTCGGGACGTTGCCACTGATGCAGGGGGCATCACGGCTTCATCCATGTCGTTCGCAATCCCGGGAGTCACGGCGCTGTCAGTCGACGGCGCCTTGCCGACGCGTGACGCGGTCCAGAGCGGCGCCTATCCGCTCAAGCGCCCGTTGATTCTCGTCACTAAAGATATGCCCGCCGGAGACATGAAGGCTTTTCTCGATTTCATGCTGACATCCGAAGCACAGGCGATCATCGGAAAGAAATTCGTGCCCGTGAAGTAGCGCGTGGATTTGGCGGCGGTGGACGTACGAAGGAGTCGGTAAATGCTATTCGTCATGAGATTCACTGATAACCAGCAGCGGTTGGCCACTCGCAAGCAGTTTCTGCCAGCTCATCTTGAGTGGCTCGAGGCGCACAACAAACACGTCCTCGTCGCTGGCTCACTCCGTCCAGAACCCGACGCGGCTCCCATCGGAGCCTGCTGGATCGTTGAGGCACAAAACAAGAACGAAGTGGAAAGCCTGCTTCAGTCAGACCCGTTCTGGGTTCAAGGACTTCGCCAAAGCTATGAGATCATGCATTGGTCTAAGGCTTTTCCAGAGCGGCAGGTGCTCGTCTGAGTTTAAGGGCATTCGTGGCTTTGCCCCCTAGAGCATGGTTGCAGCGTTCGTGGCGCTCCCGCATTCGCGCTTTCGGTTAGGCGTCATGCAAGACGGCCATTGATGAACCGTGCGGGCGGTTGCTGGCCGCCAATCGGTTCCAGGGGGCGCCCCCGCTTCACGGGGCGCCCCTGAACCTAGCTAGACGCGTTCCGCCCTCGCGAACGCCTCCGCCCAGCTCTCTGTGTGGATCAGGCGGGCGGTGATCGCGGCGCGCAGCCGCTTCAGCGGCTCGAGCTTCCGGAGCGCGAGACGATACGGACGACCCGCCTCGCCGGCCGCCTCCTTCTCCGACAGCGAGAGCGGCCGGCGGCGGAAGTGAAGCTGCTGGAGATCCCGGTTGATGGCCTCGACATCCCCTTTGAAGA
Organism: Acidobacteriota bacterium; assembly: GCA_003152095.1. Lineage (GTDB taxonomy): Bacteria > Acidobacteriota > Thermoanaerobaculia > UBA5066 > UBA5066 > Fen-183. The sequence goes on from PLZI01000055.1 coordinate 17,170, forward strand.
CGTACGTCGCCGCGCTCGGCCCCGAGAGGATCTCCAGGACGACCTTCCCCCCAACCTCCGCGAGGAGGAAGGCCGCCACGTTCTCCGGTAGCGGCGTCTTGGCGGCGAGCGACTCCCCGTCGGGGTCCAGGAGCTCCACGAGCCCGATGCGCGTCGCCTTGCGGTCCGCGGCCGCCAGGATCGCCGCCGCGCACTCCGCCCGTTCGGGTGCCGTCCACGCCTCCAGCAGGCGGTCGAGCTCGGGGAGCGCCTCCGCGGCGACGCCGCGTCCGTCCGCGAACGCGGCGCTCCCCGCGATCGCTTCGAGTCGCCGGGCCTGGGCATCTTGGGCGGCGGCCACCGCCCGGTGGAAGGCGTCGGTCTGACGTGCGAGCCGTCCGAACGCGACGGGCCCCGCGGAGGTCTCCAGGACGACGGCCCAAGCCGCCGCCTCGAAGCTCACCGCCGTCACGTCTCCGTAAGGGATCTGGAACGGGTCACCGGTCTTCGGCACGACGGCCACGTGGGTGGCATAGACCAGAAAGCGCGCCTCGCGTGCGTCCGCCCAGAGGGCCCCCGCGAACGTCTCGGGCACGGTGACACCATGAGCGAGCAGGCCAGCGAGGCGTGCGCGATCCCGCGCGTCCCCGAGGGCCGCCGCGAAGGTCTCGTGCCGCCTCGCGAGCATCGAAAGCCGGAGGGAGCCCTCCGGGAAGATGCCCAGGGTCAGGACGCGATCCGCGTCCGTCAGCGTGTCGACGTCGAGGAACTCTACGGCGACGGGCCCCGCGGTCACGCCGTCGTCCGAGATCTCGAAAGGCCCTTCGCCCGAGGCGGGCGCTCCGGCGCCGCTCCGCTCCCAGCGTCCCGTCGCGCGGCGGATCTCCTCGGGCATGGCCTGGCCGCCCGTCAGGTGTACTTCTGCCCGCATTCAGGGCAGAACTTCGGATCTCCCTCAGCCAGCGCGCCGCATTTGCCGCACTTCTTCTTGGAGCTCAGCGCGGCGCCGCACTCGGGGCAGAACTTCCCGCCCTGCGTTGCCGCGCCGCACTTGGGACACGCCGCGCCGCTCACGGTCGCGACGTCCCGGTCCTTCAGCCAGTCCACCGATCGGGCCTTCTCCTGAACCTGATCCCGGGCGGCTTCGGCCTGGGCGGCGGCCATCTCCTTGTCGAGGTCGGGCGCGCAGCCGTCGCAGAGCTGCGCCTTCTTGTTGAAGCAGACCGGCTCGCAGATCCAGTTGCCGCATCTCTTGCACTGCTTGAAGAGCGGCCGGATCTCGGTCACCGCCTCTTGGAGCGCCCCGTCGTGGGCGGGCCCGCCGACCGCGCGCTGGATGTCGTAGGCGCCCGTCGCGGCGCGGCCGAAGATCCCCCCGAGGACCGACCCGGCGGCCTCGAGGGCCGACTCGGCTACGCCCAGCTTGTTGATCTTGAACGAGGACATGTACCCGTTCCCGCACTTCTCGCAGAAGAACTTGAATTGGTAGCCCTTGTCGGTGGAGAGGTCCTGGTAGTTTCCCGTGAACTCGATGACGGCCATGGCGGAATTATGAGAGAAAACGGCCGGAGGCGCCTGACCGGGGAAAGTGATTGATTAAAGGGCATTTACCGCTAGGCCGACGAGGAAAGCGGCCAGGAAGCCGGCCCGGACTTCCTGACCACCGGCAGGGAGGGCGGCGCACCCGAGGCGGGCGCGCCGCCCGCNNGGCAGTCCGTCGTCACCCCATGGCCTCCCGCGCCGAGGTCATAGTGGGCGGCCGAGTGATTGTCCGTGAGCGCCCAGTCGAAATAGACGCTGACGGACTTGCCCAGGGAATGGCGCAAGGCGGCCGTATACATGTTGGCCTGGTTGTCCGGATTGGCGCCGCCGGGCGTGTTGTGCTGTCCGGGGTCGCCCGGCGTGCTTCCGGCGTGCGCCCAGCCGACGCTCAGGCTGTCGTGCGCCGACAGAACCTGCGTGATTGCCAGCCAGGTTGCGAGCGGGCGCGAGCGCTCGTTCTGATACTGGAGATAGTCGGGCAGGCTCCGATGTGTGCGCTCCCAGAGGGCACTGACCGTCGTCTTGGTCGGGAAGGTGTATTGCGCTCCGATCTTGAAGGCGCTCTCGTCGCCGATGTCGTTGAGGTCGTAGACGGGCATATCGCTCGTTCGATTCACGTTCTTGTGCATCTCGTATGCCGTCGTCACGTAGAGGGGGCCTTGGGCATACGCGATCCTGGCGCTATACAGGTCCCCGTACGAGCCGTCGTTG
>PLZI01000141.1 GCA_003152095.1 Acidobacteriota bacterium
TGGTTTTTCAGCACCCTGTTAGTTGGCCCGCGAGCGTGCCGTGAAACCACCGGCGCCACGGCTTGAGGGCGCACTTGTGGCGCCTGAAGCGGGGCGCCCTGGTGGCGAGGATTCCGGGAGGCCGCTGCGCGACGTCACGCTCTTTTTCCTGCGCCTCGGCCTGACCGCGTTCGGGGGACCTGCGGCCCACATCGCGATGATGGAAGAGGAGGTCGTCCGCCGCCGAGCGTGGCTCACCCGGGAGGAGTTCCTCGATCTGCTCGGCGCGGCGAACCTGATTCCCGGTCCGAGCTCGACCGAGATGGCGATCTTCATCGGCTACAGACGTGCCGGGTGGGCCGGCCTCATCCTCGGCGGAACATGCTTCATCCTTCCTGCCGCGCTGATCGTCGTCGGCTGCGCATGGGCTTACGTGCGCTTCGGAGCCCTACCCCAAGTCGCCTCAGTTCTCTACGGCGTCAAGCCGGTGGTCATCGCGGTCATTCTCCAGGCGCTCTTCGGGCTCGGGCGTACCGCTGTGAAGAACTGGACGCTGGGGGTCATCGCGCTCGGGGCGGCGGCCGCGAGCTTTGCAGGCGTCAACCCGTTGGCGATCCTCGCCGCCGCTGGCGTGCTCGCCATCATCGCGGGGACATCCCCCAGTGGCGCCCTCGGTGGCTTTGGCGCGGCGTTCTCCGGGATCGGGACCGTGGCCGCACCAGTCGCCGCGGTCGCGCCCGCGAGCCTGTTGGGTCTCTTTGCGGTCTTCCTCAAGGTGGGCGCCGTGCTCTTCGGGAGCGGCTACGTCCTGCTCGCGTTCCTGCGCGCCGATCTCGTGGATCACAGGCACTGGCTGACGGAGTCGCAGCTCCTCGACGCCGTCGCGGTCGGCCAGGTGACGCCAGGCCCCGTCTTTACGACCGCGACGTTTATCGGCTACCTGCTTCGCGGCGGAACCGGCGCCCTCGTGGCGACGGTCGGCATCTTCCTCCCGTCGTTCATTCTCGTGGCGCTCTCCGGGCCGCTTGTCCCGCGGCTCCGTCGCTCTCGTGCAGCCGGGGCCTTTCTCGACGGCGTCAACGTCGCGTCCCTGGCGCTCATGGCGACCGTCACGTGGTATCTCGGACGCAGCGCGCTGACAGACGTGGTCACGGTACTGCTGGCCTGCGCGAGCGCTTTCCTTTTACTCAAGTTCCGCCCCAATTCCGCGTGGCTGGTGCTGGCGGGAGCGCTCGTTGGCGTCGGGCGATGGTGGATGCGTTGAGCTGTAGGGGGCTGTGGCGCGTAGAGACCAGAGCCACGTTCCCTTTGGACGGCGATCTAGGTTCGAGTAATTGGCCTTTTTCCATGAGGGCTCCCCGGAGTAATGGCTCAGCGCGCGAGTCTCCAGGACCAGACCCCGCTCGGGGTGGAGAAACGCCGGTCCAACCGCACCGTGTACATCCTCCGGGGCTGGTCTCGAGCAGCTTAGAGCCGGGTGGATAGCCCAGAGCGCGGTGGTCCGAGACTACCGGGCCCTGGAGGTCGGACGGCGGCGGGCGAACCGGCTGGTCCTAACCGTCGCAGGATGAGCGGCTTGATCCTCCTAACCGATTCTCGGGCGGTACTCAGGGCATCTAACGCAGCCGGTGTCCTGCCCGTGCTACTGGCTTCGTCCTTGACACTCGGTCTCAATGGGCGCACCGTGACCGAAGAGTCGAGAACGGTCCCTGGTCTTGCCACAGGCGGCGCTTTCGGGCTCGCCGGTACGGACTCGCGGCAAGACCCTCGCCCTCGCTGAGTGCCTGTTACTCCGGGCGGATCGTAGCGGAGCGGTCGTTTTCTCAGGCGCCGCATTCCCCGCAGACGGACCCGGGACATCAGCGGCTTCCCATGGAGGAGGTCGTCATGACGCTTCGTCGTTCCCGGCTACTCGGCATCGGTTCCATCGTTACGGCTCTCGGACTTCTTGTAGCGCGGGCCTACGGGGAATTGCCCTCACCCAAGGTCATCCTGACGCCGGACCAGGTGAAGTGGGCCCCGGTCGCATCACTTCGGCCGGGAGCACAGAGCGCCGTCATGCTCGGCGCGCCGGACAAGCCCGGCCCGTATGTCTATCGCGTCAAGTTCCCGCCGAACTTCAAGGTGGACGCGCATTCACATCCTGATAACCGCACGTACACGGTCTTGTCCGGGACCTTCTACCAGGGACTCGGAGACAAGTTCGACGAGACCAAGCTGATGGCACGTCCCGCGGGCAGCTTCTATACCCACGCCGCAGGAGCGCCGCACTTCGGCGCGACAAGAGACGAGGAGGTCGTGCTGCAGATCGCGAGCTGCGAGGGCTCCACTACCCTTACATATGTCAACCCAGCGGACGATCCTCGTACGACCAAGAAGTAAGTCGAGAACAGGAGCGGATGCTCCGGCGCCAGGATCCTCGGTGGATGGCTCAGCACAATGTGGTTTTGTCCAAAATGCAAGCGAGGTTTCACGCGCAAGAATCAGAGGCACGCGTGCGGCACTGGTAATCGTTTGGAGGTGCTTCGAGGCAGACCAGATTCACTCGTGGCACTGTATTCTTCGCTTGAGTCGTTTGCCAAGACTCTCGGACCGGTGGAGTTTGTCGCTCGTGATAGGTATGTGCTCTTTCGCAGCAGTCGCATATTCGCTGATTTGGTTGTCATGACGGATGCCCTACGGGTCGCAGTTCATCTCAGTCGGCGAGTGGTGGATCCGATCTTTTTCAAGATTGGCGCGGATCGGAAGCGTGTCTCTCATGTGGCCAAGCTGCGAGATGAGACGAGCCTTTCAACCTTGAAGCCATACTTGCGAGAAGCATACGAGTTTTCTATCTCATCGCCGTCGGCCTAACAAGGCACTCCAGCCGACGCTCACGCCTTCAACTGTAGGGGCGCAATGGGAATTGCAGGGCGCTGTGACGGCCGTTTAGGTTTGAGAACTCGACCTTTTTCCTGAAGGATCCCCGGGTGGATAGCTCAAAGCGCGGTCGTCAGGGATTACCGGGCGCTGGAGGTCGGGCGGCGCCGAGCGAACCGGCTCGTCTTAACCGTCACGGGATGAGGAGCTTGCCGCCCTTCTCTCCTCCCACCACGCTCGTGGCAGTCAACTGAATCATTGACGCCGCAAACCAAACTCCTTATCCGCCTTACTAAGGAAGACCGGTTACATGCAGGCGGGCGCCCGTCTCGGACCTTACGAGATCCTGTCCCCTCTCGGTGCTGGGGGCATGGGCGAGGTTTACCGGGCGAGAGACACACGACTGGGCCGCGATGTCGCCCTCAAGGTCGTCCATCCCCGCCTCGCCTCGGATCCCGAGCGCCTCTCGCGCTTCGAGAAGGAAGCCCGGGCCGCCGCCCAGCTCGACCACCCCAACATCCTCATCGTCCACGACGTCGGGATGCACGAAGGCAGCCCCTTCATCGTCTCGGAGCTTCTGCAAGGTGAATCGCTCCGCGAAAAACTCGGCGCTCCCCTGCCGCCGAAGAAAGCCGTCGGCTACGCCATCCAGATCGCGCATGGCCTCGCGGCAGCCCACGAGAGAGGCATTGTCCACCGCGACATCAAGCCCGAGAACGTCTTCGTCACCAAGGACGGCCACGTCAAGATCCTCGACTTCGGCATCGCCAAGCTGCTTCCCTCCTTCGAGGCCTCCGGCGTTGATACCGAGACGCCCACGGCAACCGCCACACAGCCCGGCACCGCAGTCGGAACCGTCGCCTACATGTCGCCCGAGCAGATCCGCGGCCAGCCCGTGGACGCCCGGTCGGATTTCTTCTCGCTCGGGGTCGTCCTTTACGAGATGCTGTCGGGCAAGCGACCCTTCCAGAGAGAGACGCCCGCCGAGATCATGACGGCGATCCTGCGCGAGGAGCCGGCGGACCTCTCAGAGACCAACCGGAGCGTTTCGGCCGGGCTGGAGCACGTCGTCCGGCATTGCCTCGAGAAGGAGCCCGAAAGCCGCTTCCAGTCCGCTCGCGACGTCGCTTTCGACCTCGAAGCGCTGCCGGACGTCTCTTCCGCCAGGCCGGCGGCTCCGATGTCACCGGCGGGCGTGTGGGTGCACCGGAACCGGAGGTCGCTCGCGGGCACGGCTCTTGTCCTCGCCGCGCTGGCCGGGGCGGGCGCGCTTGCCATCAGGCACAAGGCTGCGGGCCCGCGCCTCCAACCGGCCGGGCCGCAGAGGATCGTCGTCCTTCCCTTCGAGAACCTCGGCGCGCCCGAGGACGCCTACTTCGCAGCCGGCATGACGGAAGAGATCACGAGCCGCCTCGCGAACGTCGGAAACCTCGCCGTCATCTCGCGCACGACCGCCACGCAGTACGACCGGAAGGGAAAGACTGTCGAACAGATCGGCAGGGACCTCGGCGTTCGCTACGTCCTCGAGGGCTCGGTGCGCTACGAAAGAAGCGGCGCCGGGCCAGGGCGGGTGCGCATCTCGCCGCAGCTGATCCGGGTCGCCGACGACACGCACGTCTGGGCCGACCGATACGAAAGGGTCATCGCGGACGTCTTCGCCATCCAGTCCGAGGTCGCAGAGAACGCTGTCAAGGCGATGGGCGTCGCGCTCCTCCCGCGCGAGCGGACCGCATTGAGAGAAGTCTCAACGAATGACATGGAGGCCTACGACCTCTACCTCCGCGGGAAGGAAATGGCCGGCCGCGGCGCGAACAAGACGGACTTCGAGGGTGCTGCACGGATGTACCAGGCGGCGCTCGATCGCGACCCGCGCTTTGCGCAGGCCCTTGCGGGGCTCGCCCGAATGCAGCTCTCGATGTACTGGTTCTACTTCGACCGCAGCCCGGAAAGACTCGTCCGTGCGAGGGAAGCAGCCGAGCGAGCCGTCGAGCTTCGACCCGATCTCGCCGCAAGCCACGCCGCGCTCGGCTGGTATTTCTACTGGGGCCGGCTCGATTACCCGCTGGCTTTGAGGGAGTTCGCCGCGGCTCTGAGGATCCAGCCCGGCAGCGCGGACGCACTCCACGGAACCGCCGCCGTCCAGCGCCGTCAGGGACTCTGGGCCGAGGCCGTCGAGACAATCAGAAAGTCGCCAGAGCTGGACCCGAAGAACGCTCAACTTCTCTTTGAGGTCGGTCTGACGTTTGGGCTCTCTCGCCAGTACCTCGAGGCGGACCGTGCCCTTGGTCTGTCGATCGCCCTGAACCCGAAGTGGGCCGAGCCCTACGCGGAGAGAGCGAATCTCCAGATCCAGTGGCACGGCGACCCCGAAAAGGCCCAGTCCGTCCTGGACGAGGCCGGCCGGGTCCCCGGCCTCATGGACGATGAGCAAGCCCTGGTCGAGACGGTGATTCTGGTGGCGCTGGCGCGTCGTGACTTTCCCGCGGCATTGCGGCATCTCGACGCGGAATCGCGGCAGGCCTTCGACAACCAGGACAACTACTCGCCCATCCCGTTGCTTCGCGGGCAGGTGCAGAGGCTGGCGGGACAGGGCGAACTGGCGCGGCGCTCTTTCGATGCCGCACGCGTAATCCTGGAGGAAAAGACCCGACTGGACCCCGAGGATCCTCGCCTACACAGCTCACTTGGAATCGCATACGCCGGTCTCGGCCGCCGCACGGATGCAGTGCGAGAAGCAAAGCGGGGCTGCGATCTCATGCCGCCGTCGAAGGACGCGCTTCGAGCTCTGGATCGCGTCGAGGATCTGGCCCTCGTCTACACGATGGTCGGGCAGACAAGTGAAGCGATCGCCCAGCTCGACGCCTTGCTCGCGGGTAGCGGCTATTACACGGTCAACGCACTCCGTCTGGAGCCCACATGGGATCCGCTGCGGTCAGACCCGCGATTCCAGGCGCTGCTCGTGAAGTACGAGGTCAAGCCATGAGCCTTCCCTCCGGCACGCGCCTCGGCCCCTACGAGATCCTCTCGCTCCTCGGCGCGGGCGGCATGGGCGAGGTCTACCGCGCGAGGGACACGCGCGGCAGGTCGGGCGAAGGCCCGATGGATTCACCGTTTCGCGTCGAGTATCTCGATGCGGAGCGGCTGCTGCCAGTTCTGGTTCGAAAAGCAGCCTGAGGGCCGATCACAAAGATCAGCGAAGGGTGTTGAAGTGAGGCCGACGTGCGCGCCTCAGGCGAGGATAGATAAAACGATAAAAGGCACCAGATTGAACAGAATGATTCCTATCTTGAAGATGCTCATCCCGGCGTAATGAAGGGCGTCGAACTGATCACGGGACAGGCGAAACCATCTACCATGGATGCGAAGCATCCAATCGTGAGCGAACACGAA
>PLZI01000062.1 GCA_003152095.1 Acidobacteriota bacterium
GGCCAGGAGTCGCCTACGAGCTCTTCCACGCCGTCGGCCTCGCCGGGCGCCCGCGCGCGTTCGCGGCGGTGCGCGTCGTGGGCGACCGTGCGCTCCTCGTGGACCTGCAGGCCGAGGACGTGGACGGCGGCGCGCTTCCCGATCTCCTCGCGGGCGTCGCGGCCGAGGTGACGGGCCGCGCGCGCGTCCTCGAGGTGCGCCTCCCGCGGCACGGCGCGCTCCACGCGCGTCTCGCGGGCGAGCTGGGCTTCGGCGAGGCCGTCACCGACACGCACCTCGTCGTGAGGGCCTTCCGCAACGACGTGGATCCCGTCGCCGAGGGCGCCGCCTTCGACTACCGCTTCCTCGATCACGACATCTTCTGACCGAAGATCTTCTCGAGCCGGTCGAGGACGCGGTCGAGCGAGAAGCCCCGCGCGGCCTCGATCCCCTTCGCACGCCGCGTCGCCCAGAGCCGGGGCTCGTCGAGGAGCCGCGCGGTCTCGCGGGCCATCCCCGAGACGTCGCCGGGCGGGACCCGGGAAACGAGGTCGTTCGCGAGGGGCCGGAAGGACGGGATGTCCGTGAGGACGACGGGGACCCCGGCGGCCATCGCCTCGAGCGGCGGGAGCGGGAAGCCCTCGGCGTCGAACGAGGGATGGAGGAGGAGGTCGAGACCGTGGTACCACGCCGGCATGGCCGACGCGGGGAGCGCATGGGAATACACGTCGGGTGAGAGCAGGACCCGCTCGTTCTGGGTGAGGGGCAGTGCGCTCGCGCGGCGCAGGCGCACGGCCCGCCCCTCTCCGCGGAGCTTCGCGACGGCGCGCAGGGCCACGGCGATCCCTTTCAGCGGAGCCTCGAACGGGCCGACGATGCCAATGACCGGGGGGCGCCGCGGCTGGGCGCGCTCCGGATCGGGCGGCGCGAAATCCCGCGCGGGGATCGCCTGCGGCAGGACGTGAAAGGGTCCGGGGTACCGTCCCTCGAGCAGCGGAAGGAGGTGCGCCGAGACGAGGAGCTTTGGGACGTGTTGCCGGTACGCCTCTTCGATCTCCTCGAGCCTGTGCAGCGTGTGCGGGTGCGGGGCTTCGTAGCCCTGGCAGAAGTGGAAGACCCGCTCCGCCCGCCGGGCACGCACGACGGGGGCTACCGTCGGAAACCACGTCGCCACGTGGACGTCGGCCTCGGGAAGCGTGGACGCATCGAAGACGGCGACCTGGCGCACGGGGACGCGCACGTCGAGCCAATCATGCCGGCCGTCCCGCGTGACGAGGACGACGTCGTGCCCGCGCGCCGCGAGCCCCGCGGCGTGCTCGACGACGACCTTGACGCCGCCCGACAGCTCAAGAGACTCGAGGACGTACGCGATCCTCATCCGGGGCCGTCGCCGCGCGCCGGAATCGACGTCCAGGTCGCGGGCAGGCTCATGAGCCCGCTTCGCCAGGTGTCGGACTCGACGTGGAAGGTGCGGTCGCTCCGCGCGTCGAAAAGCGCGAGGGACTTCTCGTCGGCAAGATAGGCGTACACGACGAACTCGCCCTTCCCGAGCGGGAGCGCGTCGACGCCGACGCGGACCCGATACACGCTCTGTCCGGCGAACGGCCCCGAGCCGTCGAGCCGCGAGTCGGCCGAGAAGCAGACGACGTTGTCGCGCGTGGAGACCGCGAGATGAATCTGAAGGGGCCGCGCGGGATTGTCGGCGGCGAACTCCAGCTCCACGCCCCACGGCTCTCCCGGCCGGAACTCGTCCTTCGGAGTGCCGTCGGCTCCCGTGATGACGACCTCGCGAAAGCGCCCGTGCGTTCCCGCTTGCACGGCGGCCTCGGCGCCGTGCGGCGCGACGAGGCTGTCCTTGCGCGCGAGGAACTTCTCGTACTCGAGGACGACGCTCTGGGAGTCGCCCGCGGCGGCGACCCGGCCGGCGTTCAGCCAGAGCGCGCGGTCGCAGAGCGTCGAGACGTAGTACATGGCATGGCTGCAGAAGAAGATCGTCTTGCCCGACGCCTTGAGCTCGAAGATTCGGTCCACGCACTTCTTCTGAAAGCGACCGTCACCCACGGCGAGCGCCTCGTCGAGGAGGATCACGTCAGGTAGGACGGCCGTGGCCACCGAGAACGCGAGCCGCATCTGCATGCCCGAGGAGTAGGTCTTGACAGGCCGGTCGAAAAAGTCGCCGAGGTCTGCGAACGCCTCGATCTCGGGCAGCGCCGCGGCGACTTCCTCGCGTGAAAGCCCCGCGAGAGCGGCCTGCAGAATCACGTTGCGCCGACCCGTGTCATCCGGGTGGAAGGCCGTGCCGAGCTCGAGAATCGACGCCACGCGGCCCGGCAGGTTCACGCTGCCGGACGTGGCGGCCGTCGTCCCCGCAAGGATCTTGAAGAGCGTGCTCTTGCCCGAGCCGTTCTCGCCGATGACGCCGAGGACCGAACCCCGCTCGATGCTCCCCGAGACGTCCGCGAGGGCATGGACCTCGGCGTGACGCGGGCGCCCCGTGAGCACCTCGAGAAAGCGGTCGCGCGGGGCCGCGTAAAGCCGGTAAACCTTGCTCAGGTTCGAGAACGAGTAGGGGATGGAATCGGGCATCGCCATGCCCATGTTGCCCGAAGCCCTCTCGGGGCGAAAGGTCCCCGCCGAAAAGGAAGGCCCGGGCACGGGGCCCGGGCCTTCTTCAACGGGCGTTCTTGCGGTTGTCAGGGGCCCGTCTGGGCCTTCACGAACGTCGCGGCACCCGACGTGTTGTCGATGATCGTCGCGTACGCCGCCACCGGCGAGCCGTCGAGGGAATCGACGATGATCGACATCCGGTCGGACTTGTTGACGCCCCCGAAGAGATCCGAGTCGCTGAATTGCTTGAACGGGCTCGATCCCGTCAGGTTCCACCCGAAGCTCTTGAGCTCGGCGCCCGTGTCGGAAATCACGTGCACCTGGAAAATGCCGGCGGCCCCGCTCGTGAGGAAAAAGGCGACATTCGTGCGGAATGCATTGTCCGACTCGAGGCCCGCCAGGACGAGACGCTTGCCCGCGCTCGTTTTCGAGCCGGCATCGAGGTCGGTGAAGCCCGGGAGCTCCAGGCCCACGGGACCCGTGGGCTGCACGTTGAACGTCTCCCCGAGGACGAGGAGCGGATCCACGTTCGTGTCTCCCGTCGCCGGGCTGACGTCGATGAACGAGTCTCCATACGTGACGTCGTCGGAAACCGTGCTCCCGGGCCCCGTGATCCACGCCGACGGGAAATCGTCCCAGGATTTCGTCTCACCCGCCGCTAGCGGGATGTCCTGCCCGATGCTCGACCTGCCGCCACACGTCGCAGCGCACGCTACGTACGAGTACTGGACGTTCACCTTGCGTGGCGCGGATGACGGGTTATGGAGGAAGAAGCGGCTTCGCCACACGGTCCCGTTCGCGCCGGGGGCTCGCACGATACCGGGGACGCGGTATGCCGAGGAAGGTTGCACGGTCGGGGTCACGGCGATCGGATCCGTGGACGTGTTGTCGATGATCGTCGCGTACGGAAAGACGGCCCCGCCCGCATCGACCGTCACCTGCACGCTATAGAGATCTCGGTTCGGCAGGCCGAGGCCGCCTCCCGCGAGAGGAGGCGTGGTGAGCGGACGCGTGAGCTGCGCGACGCCGTATGGCGGCATGCTCACGTTGAGAAGGCCGAGGTTCACGCCCATCGCGTCGAAGAACGTGAGATGGGCGTGGCTCCAGTCCGTGGAGACGAGGTTCACGAGGGCGATGTTCGTGTACGCCGTGCCGTCGTCGCGGAGTCCGATGAGGTACTGCTGAGCCGCGGAGGCCTGGGGCGACACGCCGCTCGATGCCTGCGTCGACGGCACGGACAAGCCGAAGGTGCCCTTCGTGGGATCCCCGTTGTTGAACGTGCGGGACGTGGTCACCGGGGCCACGGGGGCCACGTCGCCACGCACGAGAAGCGCGCCGTAGCTGCCGAGCGGCTGCCCGAAGAAGGCCAGGACGTTCGGCGACGAGATGCTCTGTTGCGCCCCGAGGTTAATCGTCTTCCAGACGAGGTTGGCCGGAGCGACGGGGTTTCGTCCGTCGAGGAAGGCGAGCGAATACGTCCCCGGACGCGTCGGGTCGGGATTGAGGATCGTGAAATCGGTTTGCCAGAGCGTGCCCGCGATGGCGCCCGGCAAGTACGCCACGCCCGCCACGAACCACTTTGGCGGCTCGGGCGGCGGAAGAACCGTGAACGTCTGCTGCGTCGATCCGGTTAGGCTTCCCATCGTCACGATGAGCTTGACCGTGCGGTTCGTCACGACCGACTCGTTGTACGTGTGCGTCAGCGTCTGGCCGGTCCCGGGCAGCGAGCCGTCGCCGAAATCCCACGTGTAGGTCGTCGAGGCGTCGCCGGCATCGGTCGCGAGGAAGCTCATCGCCTTGCCGGACGCGACTTGTGTCGCGAGGAACGGCGAATTGTCGGCGTACCGGGCGACGAAAATACCGGTCGGGCCGGCCGGCCCGGACACGAANNGTAAACGAAAGCGATTCATTCGCGAGCACGGGGATCACGCCGAACTGGTTCGCCGTAATCTGGAGCCCTGACCCGGCGTCGAGAACCTTGAAGTCCACGTCGGCGCAGGTGGGGGCGCCACCCCCGCCGCCGCCGCCACCACCGCCGCCTGCCCCCTGAGCGACCGTGATCGTCGCCGTCACCGTGCCAGGGCCGCTGAGCGTGAGCGTGTAGGTCCCCGCGTTCGAGTACGAGAACGTCTGGCCGTTTTGAGTCGAGCCGTTTCCCTGAGACGCTCCCGGTGCGCTCCAGGACATCGCCCCAGCGTACTGCCCGCCGCTGACGTATGCATACGCCGTGAAGATGTCGTTCGTGTTTACCTTGATACTTCCGACGTCGGTGCATCCGAAGCCCACGGTGCAGTTGAAGCGGATCTCCACATTGCCGCCGCCACCGCTGGGCGCCGTGATGGTCACGAAGGCCGTCGCGGAGGCGGTGTGACTCGCGGCGTCGGTCACCGTGCACGTCGCCGAATAGCTGCCTGCAGTCGAGAACGTCTGGGAGATGCTCGAGCTGGACCCCGAGGCCGCGCCCGACCACGAATACGTGTAGCCCGGCGTCCCCCCCGAAGCGCTGCACGAGAAACCAATCAGAGTCCCCGTCGCCGCGCTCGACGGATTCGCGCTCGCCGAGACGCTGAGCGCGGCGGGCGGCGTCACGCTCTTCGTGACCGTGATCGTGGCCGGATAAGGTGCGCCATATCCGTTCAGCGTGAGCGTGTAGGTTCCCGCCGTCGAATACGACAACGTCACGGGGTTACTCGTCGAGCCGTTGCCCTGAGACGCTCCCGGAGCGCTCCAGGAGATCGACGTCGAATTGTCCTGGC
>PLZI01000049.1 GCA_003152095.1 Acidobacteriota bacterium
AGCGTCGCCGTGGCGAAGACCGAAGTCAACGAAACACTTGCCAAAGTGAACGAACGGGTTGAGCAAGCGCGCCGGGAAGCGCTGGCCGGCACCCACAGTGTGCAGATCGCTGCCAAGCGGCAGGCGGGAGAAGTGCTCACCACTCTCTCCGCGAAGAACCAGGAGATCGCTCAACAGATCGATCGGGTTAAGAATGACACCGACCAAAAGTCGGCGCAGGTGGACGAGACCCTGAATGGCATTAAGGGCGATGTCGGTACAGTGAAAACCGAGGCGGAAACCACCCGCACTGAGCTGTCGGCGACGAACGAGAATCTGAAGCGCGTGACCGGCGACATGGGCGTGATGAGTGGACTGATCGCGACGAACTCCACGGAGTTAGGCGCCCTGAGAAAGCTCGGAGAGAGAGATTACTTCGAGTTCACACTGCCGAAGAACGGCGCACTGCAGCGGGTGGGTGACATCCAGATCGCCCTGAAGAAGGCCGATGCGAAGAGGAACAAATTCACTCTCGATGTGATGGCCGACGACAAGCGCGTCGAGAAGAGAGACAAGAGCATCAACGAGCCGGTGCAGTTCTACACCAGTGCGGCGCGGATACCCTACGAAGTGGTAGTAAACGAGATCCGCAAGGACCAGGTGATCGGCTACTTGTCGGTACCGAAAGTCAAGATCATCGCCAAGCGGTAAGTTTGGTTGAATTTTGACCAAGGGAGCCGGGGGCAAGTCCCCCGGCTCTTTTTGTGCGTTCTACCGAAGGGAATTGAGCAGGTCGCGGGCCAGGAGCTCGGCGCGGCGGGCGAGTTGAGCGGCGACCGACGGATCCTTGGACTGAGCTTCATCGGCCTGGCTCAGGAAGGAGCGGATGCGATTGGCGGTATCGGCCTGGTCTTGGGACAGGGCGCGTCCGGAGAGCTGGCTGAGAGTCTGTCGAGCGAATTGGGCGCTGTGCTGGTAGGAGCGGCGCAACTCGGTCTGCTGTTGAGGAGTGAGAATCTGGCCGAAGGCGGGAGCCGGAGGAGCCGGCTCTGCGGGTGCGGGAGCCTGCGCTGGTTCGGGTTTCGGCTTGGGCGGATGCACAACCTGGGCGGGCGGCGCGGACGGTGCTGTTTCCTGCGCCGGTTCTGGTTTAGGCGTGGGCGGAGGCACAACGGGAGCGGGCGGGGCAGGCTGGGACACGGCCGGTGCGGATGCCGGTACGGGTAGAGGCGGAGGAGCCGGCGCCGACGCCCGTCGAGACCATTTGCANNGGACCCGGAAGCGTGTTCCCCGTCCGAGCTCACTCTCTACTTCAATGCTACCGCCGTGGAGTTGCACGGCGCGATAGACCATGGCGAGTCCGAGGCCGGAGCCGTCCTTCTTGGTTGTGAAGTAGAGCTGGAAAATCTTTTCGCGGCGCGTTGCGGGGATGCCGACACCCGTGTCGGCGACCGTGAGCTGAGCGTCCCGGGCACGAAGTTCGACGTCCAACGAGAGCGAGCCGCCGTGTGGCATCGCATCCAGGGCGTTGACGGCGAGGTTCATGAGGGCCTGCCGGAGAAGGTCGGGGTCGCCCCAGAGAGGAACGCGCTCCGGCCTGGAGCTGAAGTGGACGGAGACGGAACGCCGGGCGGCGTCGGGCTCCACCAGGGCGGCGACCTCGCGGGCAATCTCGGCGAGGTCGAGTTCCTCCTGCGCCATCTCGACCGGGCGGGTGAAGTCGAGGAACGTACGGACGACGCGGTCGAGGCGCTCGACTTCTTCGCCGATGACTCTGATCTCCTCTGCCGCCTCGGGAGAGTCCTCCCCGATCATGGAGTCAAGCAAGGCCAGGCGAGCCGCGATGGAGTTGAGCGGATTCTTGACCTCATGCGCAACTCCNNACTCGATGAGACGCTCGGGCACGCTGCGGCGCTGTTCGAAGGCTTCCCGGAGAATTGGACCGAGGGAAGTGGCGGAGGCCTGAAAGCCATCGAGCGGCTGCCCGAGCAGGCGTTCGGACGCGCCGCCGGATAGGATCAGCCGCTGGGCGGGGTCGAACAGGAGAATCCCCTCTTCCAGGCGCTCGAGCACGGCGCTCACGCGGCCGCGGAAATCGGCTGCGGTGCGCGCGCTGTCACGCACCTCTGCGCCCAGCAGGCTCAGCTTGGATTGGACGGCGGCGAACTCGGGCGAAGACGTGTGCGGGTTGAGTTCAGGGACGGCCTCGCCGTGACGGATGAGGTCGATGCCCTCGGAGATGCGCCGGAGGTTGCGCGAGACGAAGCCGGCGAGCAAAGAGACGGTTAATAGCGAAACGAAGAGGGCGGTAACACCGGCGAAGCCGATCCACCGGAGGCCGGGTTCGAGGGAATCGCGGAGCAGAACCATCGATACCAGCACCTGGATGGTGAAGATGGGATGGGGGTCGTCGAGGAGGCCAATCGGGATGCGGATCTCGCAGTCCGGCCCGCGCGCGAAGACGCGCCGGATCCGATTCAAGGGGTCCAGTGCCCGCAGCGCACGGAGAGACTGGTATTCGCGCATGGGAGATCCCGAGTTGGAGCGTGTGGAGGAAACCAGGATCCGGTTGTCGTCGCCTGCAATCGAGATTTCGACGAGGGAGGGGGCTTGTGCGACGCTGTTTTCGAGGAAGGTGGCCAGGCGTGCGTCGGCGGC
>PLZI01000153.1 GCA_003152095.1 Acidobacteriota bacterium
AATCTCTTGTAGATGTCTCCGACGAGATACGACGCCCCCCAATTGAGGTGCGTCCCCACCGTCGACATGTACGCGGCCGCGAAACCCGCGAGCATGAAGCCCTTCCAGCCCGAGGGCAGGAGGTCGACCATCGCCTGCACGTACGCGGCTTCCTTGTCCGGCTGGCCGTTCACCATCACGCCGCCCGGATAGAGGATCACGGTCGCGAGGCCCGTGATGATCCACGGCCACGGGCGGAGCGCGTAATGCCCGACATTGAAGAACAGCGTCGCGAGGATGCCGTCGCGCTCCGTCCGCGCCGAGAAGATGCGCTGTGCGACGTAGCCGCCGCCGCCCGGTTCGGCGCCCGGGTACCACGCGGCCCACCACTGCACGCCGAGGAACGTGAACAGCGCGATCGCGGGCATCCACACGGAGCCCGCGGGCGGGAGGAACGAGATCGCCGTGTCGATCGAGCCGAAGTGCTTCTCGAGCCCGGTCTTCAGCGCTTCGACGCCGCCGACTTTCTTCACGGCGAACCAGGCGAGGAGGATGACGGCCGTCATCTTGATGACGAGTTGCACGAGGTCGGTCCAGAGGACGGCCCACATCCCCGCCGCGGCCGAGTAGCCCACCGTGATGACGAAACAGAACCCCACGGCCCAGAGCGGCCGGATGCCCAGCGAGATCTGGAGGATCTTCACCATGGCGAGCGTGACCCAGCCGAGGATGATGAGGTTGATCGGGAGGGCAAGGTAGAGCGCGCGGAAGCCGCGCAGGAACGTCGCGGGCCGGCCGCTGTAGCGGATCTCGGCGAACTCCACGTCGGTCATGACCTTCGCGCGGCGCCAGAGCCGCGCGTACAGGAAGACCGTGAGCGTGCCGCTCATGACGAAGTTCCACCAGAGCCAGTTGCCCGCGACGCCATGGGTCGCGACGAGGCCCGTCACGACGAGCGGCGTATCGGCGGCGAACGTCGTCGCGATCATCGCGGCGCCCGCGAGCCACCAGGGGACGGCGCGCCCGGCGACGAAGTACTCCTCGAGCGACTCGCCGCCCTTCTTCGTGAACGCGACCCCGATGCCGATCGACAGGATGAAATACGCGGCGACGATCGCCCAATCGAGAGGCGTGAGGGTCATCGCACTTCGAGCTTCTCGGGACGGTCGGGACGGGGCGCGGGGGACGCGGCCGGCTTCGGAGCGTCAGCCGCCACGTAGCCGGGCGGCCGCCGCACGGCCGCGACGGCGGGAACGGCGATGCTCCTCCAGCCATTCTTCCCGACGCTTCGCACGGCGAAGTAATGGTTGTCGGTCGAGATCGAAGAGAGGATCGAAGAAAGATTTTCTTCGAATGATGAAGAGGGAGGCGGCGGCGCGCTCGAGTGGGCTGGGAAACCGACCGCGGCGCTGTTCGCATCGAGCGTGCGAACGACGGACCACCGCGCATCCGTCGTTTCCCGCCACAGAATCTCGTAACCCGCGCGCTCGGGGTCCTTATTACCTTCTAAGAGAATCACCGCTGAATCTGTCACGGCACCACCCAACGTCACACGCCTCGGGGGTGCAGGAGCATTCGCCATTTCCGTCAGCGTTTTCTGGACGGCGACCGCCGTCTCGGCGACGAAGTCGAAGTCCATGAACTTCACGAGGTCGCCGTACTCGATGCCGTTCTCGGTGCGGGGGGTCTGGTGCTCGTGGCGATAGTCCTCGAGCGGCTCCGTGAAGCGCACGGCGGGGAGACCTGCCTCGACGAAGGGCCGGTGGTCGCCGCCGCGCCCGAACCTGTCGAGCCGGAAGATTAGTCGCACGGCGTCCTTGCCGTTGACGTCCTCCACGAGGCGAGCCATCTGCCGCCCCGGTGAGTCGACGCCGTCGGGCCCGCCCTCGGAGAAGACGCGCACGCGCCGATCGGTCGATCCGTTCGTCGCGCCCACGATGTCGCACGTGATCATTCCGCCCACCGTGTAGCCCTGCTTCGTCAGCCACTCGAGCAGGCGCTTCCCGCCGAGGAGACCCTGTTCTTCGCCGGCCACGGCGGCGAAGACGAGCGTCGCGCGCACGGAATTCCTCGCGAGCGCCCGCGCGGCCAGGATCGACACGGCCGTGCCGGAGGCGTCGTCGTCCGCGCCGGGAGCGTCCGTGCCCGGATCCATGATGTCCGAGGGCATCGAGTCGTAGTGGCCTGAGACCACGAACGCCGTCCGCTCCAGCCCCGGGTCCGTGCCGGGCAGAATCGCGTACACGTTTTCCATCGGAACGGGCACGTTTTTCGTCCGCGGTGCAGTGGTTTCGAACCGGTCCACGACGACGCGCATCCGCTTTCCGGATTCGTTTTCGACCGCTTCAAAGCGACGGACGACCACGTCGCGCCCGCAGCCGCTCCCGCGCTTCGTGTCCGTCCAGGAGGACAGGGAGTGGCGCGTGCCGCACGCCACCAGCGCTTCGACGATCGCCTTTGCGTCTTCAGCCGGACTTGCGGCGCGCGCCGGCGGCGCGGTCGAGGCGAGAACGGCGACGGACAGCGAACCGAGAACGAGCCAGCCAGGCGTGCGCATGAAAACTCCTTCGCCGGAAAGCCTGGGGATCCTACGATAGGAAAGGTGATCGCTCTTTTCGCGGCTCTGATCGTCCTCGTGGTCGCGCTCCTCGGGTGGGGTGGCGTCGCGGTCGAGCGGGCACTCGGTGAGCGGCCGCCCGCGGACGACGAGGCGCGCCTCGCATTGGAGGGTTTCTCGGGTGTCTTCGTCCTCTCGGTGGCCGGGACCGTTCTCCATGTCCTCTCTCCCCTTGGGCCCGGTTGGGCGACGGCATTCGCCGCCGCGGGGATCGCGCTCTTCGTCGCGCGTCGGCGCGAACGGTTGGCGGGCGTTTCGGGGAGGGACGTCCTCGCGGGAGGCGTCCTTCTCGCGGCCCTCGCCGCGCTCTCGGCGGCGCCGGTGCGTCTCTACGATACGGGTCTCTACCACCTGCCGGCCGTCCGATGGCTCTCCGAATACCCCGTCGTCTTCGGTCTCGCGAATCTCCACCAGCGGCTCGGCACGAACTCCTCGCTGTTCCCGGCCGCGGCGCTCCTCGAGCTGCCAGGGCTTCGCGGTCTCAGCCCGCAGCTCGCGGCGGTCCTCGTGCTCTTCTTCTTTTCGACGGCGGTCGCACGTGCGATTCGAGCCTGCCTTCGCGGGGCGCCGACCCCCTCGCGCCTCCTCCTCGCCCTCGGCGCCTGGCCCGCGGTTCTCGCGGCGGCGGACGACAGCGTTCCGTCGCTCTCGACCGACCTTCCGGTGACCCTCCTGACGATCCTGTCCGCAGCGCTCCTCCTTCGGTCCGGAAGCGCGGAGGGACGTTTTGAAAAGCGCGCGGCCCTCGCGCTCGCGGCGCTCGCCGTTTCGGTCAAGCTCTCAGCGGCGGGCTGGTTTCTCGGCTGCCTTCTCGTGGCACGGATGCTGCCGCCGGCAAGCCTCCTCCTCCTTGCGGCCCCGTGGCTCGTCCGCGGCGTGGCGCTGTCCGGCTGTCTCTTTTTTCCATCGGGGCTCGGGCGAATCGGGAGTCTGCCCTGGGCGATCCCGTCCGAGCGGGCCGCGACGGCCGCGGCCGCGGTCGGAAGCTGGGCACGCGCGGGCCGCGTGCCGGCGGAGATAGTCTCGGGCGCGGCGTGGCTTTCTCGCTGGGCTGCCACGACCGCCGTGCGGCCGTCCGTCGTGCCGCTCCTCCTCCTCGGCGCCGTGGGAGTGATTCTCTACTTTCTCCGCACGCCCGGACAGGCCTTCCTCCCCGCCGTTCGTCGAACGGTGCTTGCCGCCGTCGTCGCGGCGGTCTTCTGGTTTGTGACGGCGCCCGATCCCCGCTTCGGGTACGGCGCGCTTTTCGTGCTCGCGGCGTTGCCCTTCGTGGCGGCGTGTGCGCGTCCGTCGGGTGCCGCGACGCGCGCCGAGCAACGGGCCGCGGCGGTTCTCCTGGGACTGGCGCTCGCCGCCGCGCTGGGCGTGCGCGTCCGCCGTGCGGTTCAGGATCCCGTTGGAAGCCATCCGCTCCTCTCGCCACCGCGAGTGATCGTTCCGGAGAACATGGTGAGACGCAGCGCCGCGGGAGAGCCGGTCTTCATGCCCGCCCGACCCTCTGTCGACGACCGCTGCGGCGCGGCACCGCTGCCGTGCACGCCGGATCTCGATCCGGAGCTCGTCGTCGAGCGGCGGGCCGACGGCCGGTTCCTGGCGTTCCGGTCCGGGCGCTGACAAGAAAAGCCGGGAAATCCAACCTCGGGAGGCATTCCTTTCGCATACTTGGTCCGAGATGAGACTCCATTCGTCCTTTCTTTTGGCCGTTCTCGCCCTTTTCACATTCCCGGCGCGATCGAACGCGGATAAGCCGCCGGATTCCTCCGCCCTCGCGAACGTTCCGCGGGTCCGAAGCGGAGCGCTTCTCCGGGGTGCCGAGGCGCTTCTCCTCATCGAGAACGGCGGAAACCCCGCTCCGTTCCTGAAACCCGAGGTCTTTCGGCGGCTTTCCTCGGCGGGACAAAGGGCCGTTTTGCGTGCCGCCGGGCTGCTCGTGCCGCCGGCCAACGCGCGGCAGCCGCGTGCGCCCAACGCGCGCCCGACCCGGCCCCTGACGCCGTCGGTCGGCCAGAACGTCCGCGTGAACGATCCGACGACGGACGTCCTCGGCCACACGCAGAGCACGAGCTCGATCGCCGCTCGCGGCGGCAACGTCATCGTGGGTTTCCAGGACGCGAGCGAGGAGAACGTCTCGGCCTACGGCCTCTCGACCGACGGCGGAAGCACGTTCCAGCAGCAGAGCCTTCCGGAGACCGGGGAGAACCTGGGGGACCCGGTGGTCGCCTTCGGCCCGAACGGCGAGATCTACTACAACTCGATCGCGATTGGGGGCGACGGCGTGAGCGTCATCACCCTGTGCGCCTCCAACGACAACGCCACCAGCTGGACCTGCGGCGAAGCTAGCGGGGCAGCGGCGAACGTCTACGACACGCAGGAACAGAGTTGGATGGCGGTCGACACGTCGACCTCCAAGTACCGGGGCACGGTCTACGTGGTCTGGACGGACGTGTCGCAGTACTACGACGGCGGCGGGTCCTTCATCTTCTTCACGTACACGAAGGACGGCGGCCAGACGTACTCCTCTCCCCTAGCGCTCTCGCCGCTGGACGGCAGCGCCGTCGTGCAGGATGCGACCGTCTCCGTCGGCCCGAGCGGTGAAGTCTGGGTCTCGTACTTCGACGATCACTTCGGCGGAGCCGGCATCACCGTGACGAGATCGGTCGATGGCGGCAATACGTTCTCGGCGCTCAAGTCGGCGACGCTCGTTTCGCCGCTGACAGGCACGCTGACGGGCGGCAACGGCGTCGCGGCCGCGACCTTTCCGACCACCGCCGTCGACAAGAACGGCACGTTCCATCTCGCCTATGCAGCGGTCCGGTCGGGGCAGAACCTCGACCGGTCGGACATCTTCTACGTCCGCTCGACCGACGGAGGCGCCTCGTTCAGCGCACCCGTGCGCCTGAACGACGATACGACCACCACGAGCCAGTGGCTTCCCGCGATCACGGCGGCCGCGGACGGCACGGTCGCCGTGAAGTGGTGGGACCGGCGCAACGACCCCGTGAACGACAGCCTCACGGACGTCTACATGACGACCTCGACGGACGGCGGCAGGACGTGGGGAACGAACGTCCGCGTCACGGACCACAACTGGGTGTTCGGCCCGAGCACGCTCGGCAGCTACCACGGCAGCTATGACGGCATCGCGGCCGACTCCGGGAACTTCTACCTCTCCTGGAGCGACGAGCGCGGAAGCGATCCGGACGTCTATTACGCCACGTTCCCGACGAATGTCTCCGCGGGTCCGGATTTCAACGTGTCGGCGGTCCAGTTGTATGCGGCGGCACGGGCCGGCGAATCGGCCTCGTTCGACCTCGTTACGACGGGCGTTAACGGGTTTTCCGGAACGCTCGCCCTTTCGGCCTCGCCGGCGATATCTGGGCTGACGTACTCGTTCTCGAGCCCGAGCGTGTCGGCGGGCCAGCCGTCGCGCCTCTCGGTGTCGTCGACGGCCGCGGTTCCGCCGGGCACGTATCTGATTTCCGTGGCAGCCGCGGGGCCGACGTCGACGCGCCAGACGAACGTGCGCTTCACCGTGGACGACGCCGCGCGGGTCGCGTCCCTCCCCGTGAACGTGAGTCGCTCGGCCGGCTTCACGGCCATGGCCGGGCCGCCGCGCATCGACTCCTCGGGCACGATTCACATCGTCTACGACGACGACACGCAGAACGTCACGGGCTCGGACATCCTGTACCGGCGCTCGACGGACCGCGGCCTCACGTGGTCGCCGCCTCTGAAGGTCTCGACGAACGGGGCGGTCGCGACGAACGGGGTCCTCACTCTCGACGCCTCGGGGAACTTGTACGTCGCCTTCACGTCGCAGAACGGCTCGACCGATGAGATCTGGTTCACGCGCTCCACGGACCACGGACTCACGTTCCAGCCGCCCGTTCGGGTCAGCACCGCGGGCCGGAACGCCGACTTTTCCGCGGTCGCTGTGGACGCCAAGGGGAACGTCGTCGTGGCGTTCATCGACCAGGACCCGTCGAACGGCCTCCTCGTCTTGAATGCCATTCGGTCCACTGACAGCGGCGCGACGTTCGGAACGCTTCAGCGCCTTCCCGGTGAGAACAGCATCAACCCGGTTCAACCGCTCTCACTCGCTTTCGATTCGAAGGGGGCCGCGTATCTCGCCTGGACCACGGACACCGTCGGCGGTGTTGCTTCGACCTGCCGTATGGCGATCGCGCCGAGCGGCACGACCTTCTCCGTGAAAAAGACGGTCTCGGACACGACCGTGAACGCCTTCGCGCCCCGGATCGCGGTGGACAAGAGCGACGCCCTCTACGTCACGTTCTACAACCGGTACGTCAACGCGGATGCCACGCTCAACCGCGAGGTCATGGTGATGAAGTCCACGGACGGCGGGACGACGTTCGCAACGCCGATCAACGTCTCGAACAACGACGGCCAGAGCTATTTCCCGGCCGTCGTGCCGGATGCTCGCGGCGGCGTCTCGATCGTCTGGGAGGACGACACCGGGAACGATCAGAGCGACGTCTTCTATGTCCATTCCGCCGATGGCGGGAAAACTTTCAGCGTGCCCGTGAATCTTTCAGCAAATTCCGGAGTCTCGACGACCGCGGTCGGCGCGGCGGACGCGCTCGGGAATCTCCTCGTCATGTGGACCGACGATTCACCCGCGAACACCGAGGTCTTCTCTGCGTGGGCGCCGACGGGCGATTCCACGCCCGGAGCGGCGATCGTTCCTCTCCCGGGCGGGAGTACGGTCGACGCGGGCGGAACCGTTCGTTTCGTCGCAAACGTGACCCAGCCTGATCCGAACGACCCCACGATCACTGCCTGGAATTTCGGCGACGGCCAGACCGGGACGGGCAGCCCGGTGAGCCACGTGTACGCCGCGCCGGGCACTTACGTGGTGACGCTGAAAGTGCGGGACGCCCTCGGCCTCGTCTCCACGGCGACGCTGACCGTCACCGTGCGCGCCCCCGCGTTCACGGGGGGGCCGGAGCAGCTACTGCCGGTCGTCCTCGACACGGCGGGCGCGGGCGGGACGCACTACACGACGGAGCTGACGCTCGGCTCGAAGGCCGGCGCCGTCGTGACGGTTCTTCTTCAGTACACGGCTTCGCTCGGCTCGGGCAGCGGCTACGCGAGCGTGTCGCTGGCGCCGGGAGAGCTGCGCGTCATTCCCGACACCATCGCGTTCTTGCGCGCGCAGAACCTCGCGATCCCGAACGACGGGAGCGCGCAAGTCGGAACCTTGCGCCTCCTCTTCCAGGGGGCCTCGTCGGCGACCGACGTCTTCGTCGGCGGCCGCACCTCGACGCCGGGAGCGGGCGGGACCTTCGGGCTCTTCTATACGGCGGCGACGACCTCGACAACGACGGCGACGGTCTTCGGCCTGCAGCAGAACGACGCGCAGCGCTCGAACCTCGCCCTCGTCAACGCGGGGCCGGACCCGATCATGCTGCGCGTCCAGCTCCAGGGCCCGAACGGCGAGACCCTGTCGAGCCCGGCCGACCAGACGCTGCCCGGCTACGGCTGGACGCAGCTCGACCAGCCGCTCCTCGGGCAGGCGAGTTCCGGCCGGGCCGTGATCACCCGCGTCTCGAGCGCTTCACCCTTCACGGCCTATGGCGTCCTCAACGACGCCGTGACCTCGGACGGCAGCTTCGTCCCGCCCCAGGTGCCGGGGGACGCATCAGGCGCCGACCGTCTCATCCCGATCGTGCTTGCAGCCGCCGGGTACCAGAGCGAGTTGACGCTGACCAACTTCACGAACCAGCCTCTCGCCCTCACCCTGACCTACACCGGCTCGCCCCAGCTCTCCGCGGCCGGCTCAGGCTCCGTGCCCCTGACGCTCCAACCCGGCGAACAGAGGATTCAGGCCGACGCCATGGGCTTCTTGAGAAATCTCGGTCTCCCGATCCCGACCACTGGCCCCGTCGGCGGGGCGCTCCTCGTCAAGGCCCCGGCGGGAACGCCCGCCTCTTCACTTGCGGCCGGCGCGCGGACCTTCACGAACGCCGCGGGCGGTGGCACGTTCGGGCTCTTCTATCCAGGGTTGACGCTTGGCGAGAGCGCGGCGTCGCTTGCGTACGTCAACGGCTTGCAGCAAAGCGACGCGCAGCGCTCGAACCTCGCGATCGTCAATCGCGGGGACGCGGGCGACGCGATCACGCTCAAAGTCACGTACTACGCGTCGGACGGTACGGCGCTCGCGAACCCCGAGACGGCCACGCTCGCGCCGGGGGAGTGGGGGCAGTTCAACCAGCCGCTCGCTTCGCGCGGCGCCTCGGTTGGCTACGCGAAAGTGGAGAAGCTCTCGGGGAGTTCCCATTTCGTCTCGTACGGGATCCTCAACGACCAGCACAATTCCGACGGCAGCTACATCCCCATGAGCCTTTAGGCAGGGGGCGCGTTTCGCATTACCATCGGCGGAGTCGGCACCAGAGCCGCGTCCGGCGATGTCATGAAAACGCTCTCCGAGGTCCTCGCACAGGAAGACGAGATCGTCCGTCTCGACCCGGATCACCCGGGGTTCAAGGACCCCGTCTATCGCGTCCGCCGCAACGAGATCGCGCGCCTCGCCCTCACCTACCGGGAAGGCCACCCGCTGCCGCGCGTGGACTACACGCCCGAAGAGCAGGCCGTTTGGGCTCTGACATGGGAGCGGCTCGGGCCGCTGCACGAAACGTACGCCTGCCGCGAATGGCTTGAAAGCTCGCGCGTCCTCGCGCTCGACCGCGGGCGGGTCCCCGATCTCACGGGCGTGAACGTCACGCTCTCTCGCTCCGGCTTCCGGATGCTCCCGGTCGCGGGACTCATCTCGGGGCGCGGATTCCTCTCGGCGATGGCGCAGGGCGTTTTCCTCTCGACGCAGTACATGCGCCACCACTCGGTGCCCTTCTACACGCCCGAGCCTGACGTCATCCACGAACTCGTCGGGCACGCGGCCAGCCTCTTCCATCCCGACATCGTGCGGCTGTCGCGACTCTTCGGCGAGGTCGCGAGAGGGGCGAGCGGCGAAGCGATGAAGCGGCTCGAGCTCGTCTACTGGTACACGCTGGAGTTCGGGCTCGTGGAGGAAGGCGGCGCCCTGAAGACCTACGGCGCCGGCATCCTGTCTTCCTTCGGCGAGATGGAGCGCCTGACGACGAAGGCCCAGCTCCGACCGTTGGACTTCGCGGCGGCGTCGACGCTTCCGTACGACCCCACGCAGTACCAGCCTGTGCTCTTCGTCTCGCCGTCGTGGGACCGGATGGTCGGCGACGTGTCGGACTGGCTGAAGACGATCTGAAGGTCGGGGCCTCAGCGGCCGCCGCGGCGGATCGACTCGATCGCCCGGTCGCGGTCGTCCTCGATCCGCTTCCGGTCGATCGGGTACTCCTCCTCGGCCTTTTTGCGCTCGGCCGGATCGGGGGTCTTTCGCATCGCGTCGCGAAAGAGGATCTCTCGCTCGGCCAGGCGGGACGCCGCGACACGCCGGGCCTCGGCGATCGCCTCTTTCTGCACATCGGAAAGCGAGGTCTCCTTGACGCCGGACTCGCGGTCGGCGGCCTCTAGCCTCTCCATCGTGAGGTCGTAGGCGGATTTCGGCTTTTTACCCATGCGCGACATCGTATACGCCCGGCGAAGATCCGAGCCTTGCTCGTTACACTCGGCGTCGTGACGTCGCCGTCTGGACACAAACCCTACCTGGCCCTGAGGCATCGCGATTTCCGCCGCATGGCGATCTCGATGCTCGTGTCGCTCGTTGGCACGCAGATGCAGAACGTCGCGATCGACTGGCACATCTGGGTTCTCACGCGCTCGCCTCTCGCGCTCGGCCTCGTGGGGCTCGTGCGCGTCGTACCCATCGTCATCCTGTCGCTCGTCGGCGGCCTCGTGGCCGATCGGCGCGACCGGCGCCGCGTCCTGCTCGTGACGCAGTCCACGATGACGCTCGTCGCGCTCGCGCTTGGCGCCGCGACGCTTCTCGGCCGCGATTCCGTCGGCCTCGTCTACTTGCTCACGGCCTGCACGTCCGCGGCCGGGGCGTTCGACAACCCGTCACGCCAGTCCCTCATCCCGAGGCTCGTGCCGGAGAAAGATCTGCCGGGCGCCCTCGCGATCATGCTGTCGGCCTTCCAGCTCGCCGCGATTGCCGGGCCGGCCCTCACGGGCCTTCTCCTCGCAGGGGTCGCGGGGGCCGGGGCGGAGATGTCCGCGCACGCGCATGCCGGCGGGCTCGCCGTCATCTATTTCCTCAACGCCGCGTCGTTCTTCGGCGTCCTGCTGACGCTTTTCACGCTGAAGACGTCGGGGGAGGTGGCGCGAAGCGAGGGGGCGCCGGAGAATCCTCTCGCGTCCCTGAAAGAGGGCCTCCACTTCGTCTTCACGACGCCGATCGTCGTCTGGACGATGTCACTCGACTTTTTCGCGACGTTCTTCTCGGGCTCGATGTCGCTTCTCCCGATTTTCGCGGACCAGGTTCTGAGGACGGGTCCGGCCGGCTACGGCTGGCTGCGGGCGGCACCGGGGCTCGGCGCGCTCCTTGGCTCCGTGTGGAGCTCCGTGCACGGGATTCCGCGCCGGCAGGGACGCGTCTTCCTGTGGGCCGTCGCGGCCTATGGCGCGACGACGATCGTCTTCGGTCTTTCGCGCAGCTTCGCCTTGACGTTCGCCGCGCTCGCGCTCGTCGGGCTCTCGGACACCATCTCCACCGTCGTGCGTCAGACCGTGCGGCAGCTCGTGACGCCCGATGCGTTCCGCGGCCGGATGACGGGCGTGAACATGGTCTTTTTCATGGGCGGTCCGCAGCTCGGCGAGCTGGAAGCCGGTTTCGTCGCGAGCCTCTTCGCGTCGGCGGCGCTCGGGGCGTCCGTCGCGGTCGTCTCGGGCGGCATTGGCACGCTCCTCGTCGTCGCGTTCATCGCCGCGCGCGCGAAGGTCGTGCGCGAGTACGACTGGACGGCGACCGGCTGATATCGTCGGGGAAAGAGAAGAGAAAGAGTTTCTTAGAAGGAGAAGAGATGGACGCGCGTTTTCTGACGGCCCCGCCCGTGGCGGCGCTGCCGAGGGAGGAGAAGAAATGAAACGGCCCGCGGCGCTTCTTCCCCTTCTCGTCTTCGTGTTCGTGTCCTCGCGGGCCACCTCGGAGGGAAAGATGCAAATCACGTCGACCGCATTCGCAAACCACGGCTCGATCCCGGCGAAGCACACGTGCGAAGGACCCGACGTCTCGCCGGCGCTCGCATGGGTGGGCGCGCCGGCGGGGACGAAGTCGTTCGCCCTCATCGTCGACGACCCCGACGCTCCTGATCCGGCTGCGCCGAAGATGACGTGGGTCCACTGGGTCCTCTACGACCTCCCGGGGTCGGCGACGGGGCTTCCCGAGGCTGTCGCGGCGAAGGAGCTGCCGAAGGGAACTTTGGAAGGGACGAACGACTGGAAGCGAACCGGGTACGGCGGCCCCTGTCCCCCGATCGGCCGCCACCGCTACTTTTTCAAACTCTACGCCCTCGGCGCCGTTCTCCCCGACCTCGGCAAGCCGACGAAGGCGAAGCTCGAGGAGGCGATGAAGGGCCGCGTTCTCGCCGAGGCGCAGCTGATGGGGACGTACCAGAAGGCCAAGTAGACCGGCCGTCTTCGCGCGCGGCGTCCTTACGTTCTTCCATCTCCTCGAGGCTCTTCGGCCAGTCGCCGTGCAGGAGCCGCGAGAGAGAACGGTCCGCCAGGAGCTTGCCGCCCGTCTGGCACGTCGGGCAATAGTTCGTTTCG
>PLZI01000178.1 GCA_003152095.1 Acidobacteriota bacterium
TGAAGCCGTCCGAGCTCGTGCCGCTCTCGCAGAAGCGCATCCACGAGCTGCTCGAAGGCTGCGTTCCCCCCGGCGTCGTGAACGTCGTGAACGGCGGCGTCGACGTCGTCAACGGCCTCTGCGAGCACCCGGACGTCCGCGGCGTGTCTTTCGTGGGCTCGACGCCCGTCGCCAAGCACGTCTACCGCACGGGAACGCACGCGGGAAAGCGCGTGCAGGCCCTCGGAGGCGCGAAGAACTTCATCGTCGTCATGCCCGACGCGAACCTCGANNGCGGGCTCGATTGTCGTGACGATCGGAAAGTCGCACGGCGAGGTGAAAGAGCGCCTCGTGGCGGCGGCCAAGTCCATCCGCGTGGGCGACGGCGCCGAACCCGGCATCTCCATGGGCCCGGTCATCCGCGAGAGCGCGCGGCAGCGCGTCGTGTCGTACATCGAAAAAGGCATCGCCGAGGGGGCGGAGCTTCTCCTCGACGGCCGCGGCCACACCGTCAAGGGCCGCGAGAAGGGCTTCTTCCTCGGGCCCACGGTGTTCGACAAGGTGAATCCGAAGTCGTCCGTCGGGCGCGACGAGATCTTCGGGCCCGTGCTGTCGATCATGAACGTGCCGGACATGGCTGGCGCGCTCGAACTCCTCCATGCGCACCCGCAGGCGAACACGACGTCGATCTTCACGTCGAGCGGCAAGGCCGCGCGCGACTTCGCCATGCAGGCGCCTCCCGCGATGGTGGGCGTGAACGTGGGCGTGGCGGCACCGATGGCGTTCTTCCCGTTCGGGGGCTCGAAGGACAGCTTCTTCGGCGACGTGAAGGCGACCGGCCGCGACAGCGTCGTCTTCTACACGGAGCAGAAGGTCGTCATCGAGCGGTGGTTCTGATGCCGCGGAATGTCACGGTCGGCCTGATTCAGACACACAACCCGGTTTCCGACCCGAAGGCGCCGCTCGCGAAAGTGCAGAAGGCCGCGATGGACCTGCACCTCCCGTTCATTCACGAGGCGGGGAAAAAGGGCGTGCAGATTCTCGGGCTCCAGGAGATTTTCAACGGCCCGTATTTCTGCCCGTCGCAGGACCCGCATTGGTACGACGCCGCCGAGAGCGTGCCCGGGCCCACGACGGAGGCGATCGCGAAGGTCGCGAGGAAGTACCGCATGGCGGTCGTCGTGCCTGTGTACGAGCGCGAGGATGCGGGCGTGTACTACAACACCGCGGCCGTCTACGACGCCGACGGCACCTACCTCGGCAAGTACCGCAAGAATCACATTCCCCACACGTCCGGCTTCTGGGAGAAGTACTTCTTCAAGCCGGGCAACATGGGCTACCCGGTATTCCAGACGCGCTTCGCGAAGGTGGGCGTTTACATCTGCTACGACCGCCACTTTCCCGAGGGCGCACGGGCGCTGGGCCTGAACGGCGCCGAGATCGTCTTCAATCCGTCGGCGACGGTGGCCGGCCTCTCGCAGTACCTCTGGAAGCTCGAGCAGCCCGCGCACGCGGTGGCGAACGGCTACTTCGTGGCGGCGTCGAACCGCGTCGGCACGGAGGCGCCGTGGAACATCGGCCGCTTCTACGGGTCGTCGTACATCGTCGACCCGCGCGGCAACTTCCTCGCGACCGCGAGCGAGGATAAGGACGAGCTCGTCGTCGCGACGTGCGACCTCGACCTGATCGAGGAAGTCCGCCGCACCTGGCAGTTCTTCCGGGATCGGCGGCCCGAGACTTACGATCGGCTGGTCGCGTTGTGAAACGTCTTCTCATCAAGGGAGGCCGCATCGTCACGGCGGTCGATGACTACATGGGCGACGTGCTCATCGAGGGCGAGACGATCCGCGCGATTTTCGCCGCCGGCACGATGCCAGCGCTCGACGCGCGCATCGTCGACGCCACGGGGAAGCTCGTCATCCCCGGCGGCATCGACGCGCACACGCACCTCGACATGCCGTTCGGAGGGACGACGTCGGCCGACGACTTCGAGAGCGGAACGATCGCGGCCGCGCACGGCGGGACGACGTCGATCGTCGACTTCGCGATCCAGTCCAAGGGTCAGGCCTTGCGCGACGCGCGGGATGCCTGGATGAAGAAGGCCGAGGGGAAGGCCGCGATCGACTATGGCTTCCACATGATCATCACGGACCTTCCCGACGCCGTCGAGAAGGAGATGGACGTCCTGGTCCAGGAGGGCGTGACGTCGTTCAAGCTCTTCATGGCGTACCGCGGCGTCCTCATGCTGGACGACGGCTCGATCTTCCGCGCGCTGCTCCGCACCGGGCAGAACGGCGGCACGATCTGCATGCACGCCGAGAACGGCGACGTCATCGACGTCCTCGTGAGGCGCGCGATCGCCGACGGCCACACGGCTCCGAAATGGCACGCGCTCACCCGCCCGCCGCGCGCCGAGGCCGAAGCCACCTATCGCGCGATCTGCCTCGCCGAAATGGCGGGTGTGCCGCTCTACGTCGTCCACCTTTCGGCCGCCGAGGCGCTCGAGAAGATCGCCGAGGCGCGCGACCGCGGCCTGCCCGCGCACGCGGAGACCTGCCCGCAGTACCTCTTCCTCTCGTACGACAACTACGAGGAACCTGGTTTCGACGGCGCGAAGTACGTCATGTCGCCGCCGCTCCGGGCGAAAGGCAACGAAGAGGCGCTCTGGCGTGGACTCGCGATGAACGACCTGCAGGCCGTGTCGACCGACCACTGCCCGTTCTGCATGAAGGAGCAGAAGGAGCTCGGCAGCGGCGACTTCTCGAAGATCCCGAACGGCGCCCCCGGCATCGAGACGCGCCTGTCGCTCCTCTACGACGGCGGCGTCGTGAAGAACCGCATTTCCGTGAACCGCTTCGTCGAGCTGACGTCCACGTCGCCCGCGAAGATCTTCGGGCTTTTCCCGAAGAAGGGCACGATCGCCCCCGGCTCCGACGCCGATATTGTCGTCTTCGATCCGAACCGCAAGCTCACGCTCTCGGCGAAGACCCTCCACCACCGCGTCGACTACACGCCATATGAAGGCCGCGTCGTCCAGGGCGCGACGGACACGGTCATTTCACGCGGCGAGGTGATCGTGGAGAACGGAAGCTTCAAGGGGAAAGCGGGAAGAGGAAGTTTCTTGCGAAGAAAGACCCGCACTTGATTGCATGCGTCCGAGTGGACATGCAGCGGTCTGCGAATTTCTTAGAAGGGGAATAGGGGCATGAGCGCGATTTCCGACGTCAAGGGCGTTTCCTCCGCCGACGTGCGGGCGAAGCACAAGGAGTTTCTCTTTCCCGCCGTCGCGAATTACTACAAGGAGTCCGTCGTCCTCGAATCCGGAAAAGGGATGCGGGTCAAGGACGCCGATGGGAAGACGTATCTCGACTTCTTCGGCGGCATCCTGACCGTCTCCGTCGGGCACGCGAACGACAAGGTGAATGCGGCCATCAAGGCGCAGGTGGACCGCCTCGGGCACGTCTCGACGCTCTATCCGACGCTGCCCATCGTTCAGCTCGCCGAGACGCTCGCGCGCCTGACGCCGGGCCGACTCCAGAAGTCGTTCTTCACGAGCTCCGGCACGGAGGCCGACGAGACGGCCGTCATGATGGCGCAGGTCTACACGGGCCGGCTCGAGATCATCGCGCTCAGGCACGGCTACTCGGGCCGCTCGATGCTCGCGCAGTCGCTCACGGCGCACTCCTCGTGGCGCGCGGTGCCGACCCAGATCGCCGCGATCAAGCACGCGCCATCGCCCTACTGCTACCGCTGCCCGCTGAAGCTCGCCTATCCATCATGTGAGGTCGCCTGCGCGAAGGATCTCGAGGAGCTGATCCGGACGACGACCACCGGCCGGATCGCCGGCTTCATCGCCGAGCCGATCCAGGGCGTCGGCGGCTTCATCACGCCGCCGCACGAGTATTTCGAAATCGCAGTGGGGATCGTGAGGAAGTACGGCGGCGTCTTCATCTGCGACGAGGTGCAGACGGGCTTCGGCCGGACGGGCGGCTCCTGGTTCGGCATCTCGCACTGGAACGTCGAGCCCGAGATCATGACGATGGCCAAGGGCGTGGCGAACGGGATGCCGCTCGGGGTCACGATCGCGACGCCGGAGGTCGCGGAGTCGCTCAAGGCGCTCTCGATCTCGACGTTCGGCGGAAACCCGATCTCCTCGGCGGCGGCGAACGCCACGCTCGGGGTCATGGCGGAGATCGACGCGCCGAAGCGCGCCTCCGAGATGGGCGCGCGCCTGCGCGGCGGCCTCGACCAGCTGAAGAAGAAGTACCCGAAGACGATCGGCGACGTGCGCGGCATGGGCCTCATGCAGGGCCTCGAGCTCGTGGCCGACGAGACCGTTCAGGACCGGACGCCCGCGCCCGACAAGGCCGTCCGCCTTTTCGAGGAGACGAAGAAGCGCGGCCTCCTGATCGGCAAGGGCGGTCTCTACGGCAACGTCATCCGCATCTCTCCACCGCTCATCGTGAGCGCGAGCGAGGTAGACGAGGCGCTGAAGATCCTCGACGAGTCGCTGGCGGGATGGGCGTAAGCCGCGATGACCAAGACCGGAAACATTCTCAAGGTCGCGTTCCGCGCGCTCGCGCGGAACAAGCTGCGCTCGCTCCTGACGGCGCTCGGCATCATCATCGGCGTCGCCTGCGTCGTGGCCGTCGTCGGCATCGGCGAGGGCGCCCGCATTCAGGCCGAGAACCAGCTCCGGTCCCTCGGCACGAACTTCCTCATGGTCCTCCCGGGAACGATCACGTCCTCGGGCGCGCGCGCCGGGATCGGTTCGAGCTCGAAGCTCTCGGAGGACGACGTGGACGCGATCCGCAAGGAGGTCTCGACCGTCTCCTACGTCTCGGCTTCGATCCGAACCGTCGCACAGGTCATCTACGGAAACCAGAACTGGTCGACGTCGATCCAGGGGGCCCAGGTCGACTGGCCGCTCGTCCGCTCCTGGAACGTCGCGACGGGGCAGTTTTTCACGGATCAGGACGACCACGCCGCCGCGAAGGTTTGCGTGCTCGGCCAGACCGTCGTCACGAACCTCTTCGGCGACGAGGATCCGGTCGGACAGATGATCCGCATCAAGAACATCCCGTTCAAGGTCACAGGGGTCCTCGAGTCGAAGGGCGGGTCCCTGCAAGGCGCCGACCAGGACGACCTCGTCGTCGCGCCGTACGAGACCGTGCGCAAGAAGATCATGGGGACGACGGCCGTCGGCCAGATCCTCGTCTCGGCGGCTTCCGACGAGCTCGTGGCGCGCGCACAGGACGAGCTCACGGCGCTTCTCCGGCAGCGCCACCGCATCAACAAGGCCGCGGGGCAGGACGACGACTTCATCATCCGGTCGCAGACGGAGATGATCCAGCAGGCCGAAGCCCAGAGCCACACGATGAGCGCGCTCCTGTGGTCGATCGCGGGCGTCTCGCTCCTCGTGGGCGGCATCGGGATCATGAACATCATGCTCGTGTCGGTGACCGAGCGAACGCGAGAGATCGGCGTGAGGATGGCGATCGGCGCACGGGGGCGTGACATCCAGGCGCAGTTCCTCGTGGAGGCCGTCGCGCTCTCGCTCACCGGGGGCGCGGTGGGTATCGCCGTCGGATTGGGCATCGAGCGCACCGTGGCGCGCCTCGTGGGTTGGCCGGTCGCGGTCCAGCCAAGTGCCATCACGCTGGCATTTTTCTTCTCCGCGCTCGTCGGCGTCGGCTTCGGGTTCTATCCCGCCCTCAAGGCCTCGCGCCTCGACCCGATCGAAGCCCTCCGGTACGAGTAGCATTCGCTCCCCATGAAGAGGGGCTGGTGCCGCGCCCGGCGTCGGTTATCATCGGACTCAGTCGCACAATCTCTCCGGTGCGCCCCAATGCTGACCCCGTGATCGGTACGAAGCTCGCCGACCGCTACGAGATCCTTGCCGAGCTGGGGCGCGGCGGAATGGGCGTCGTGTACCGCGCGAAGGATGCCGTGCTGAATCGGGAGGTCGCGGTCAAGCTCATCCCTCCGGCGAACCTCACGAAGGACGCCGAGGAGCGCTTCCAGCGGGAGGCCCAGATCGTCGCGCAGATGGACCACCCGTCCATCGTGCCGATCTACGACCTCGGGCGGCACGAGGGGTCGCTTTTCTTCGTCATGCCGGTGCTCGCGAACACGAACCTCCGGCAGCTCCTCCGCGAGGGCTCGCTGCGTCTCGGCGACGTCCTCGACGTCGGGACGCAGGTCGCCGACGCGCTCGACTACAGCCACGCCCGCGGCATCGTCCACCGCGACATCAAGCCCGAGAACATCATGACGTCGCGCGACGACACGGGCCACGTCCGGGCACGGGTGATGGACTTCGGCCTCGCGCTCGCGACGACCGAGGACCGCCTCACGAAGACCGGGACGCTCGTCGGGACCATCGTGTACTTCAGCCCCGAGCAGGTCACCTCGCGGTCGTTCGACGGGCGCTCGGACATCTACGCGCTCGGGACGGTGCTCTACGAGTGCCTCGCGGGCGAGCCGCCCTTCGCGGGCGAGGTGCAGGCCGTCCTCTATCGCATCGTCCACGAGCTGCCGCAGTCGATGCGGACGCTCGGCGCCGACGTGAGCGAGGAGCTGGAGGCCGCCGTCCTCCAGTGCCTCGCGAAGGACCCCGAGAAGCGACCGAAGCGCGCCGGGCACCTCGCCGAAGCGCTCCGGCGGTATCGGAGCAAGCTCCGCGACGAGGACTTCGGGCGGTCCGTCGTCTTCACGGCCAGCCGGATGCTGCCGCGCCCGGCCGCGGCGGCGCCGTTCATCGGGCGCGAGAAGGAGATGGCCGAGCTGCAGCGCCGGCTTCACGCCGCCATCGCGGGCGAGTGCGAGTTCGTCGTCCTCGCCGGCGAGCCCGGCATCGGCAAGAGCCGGCTCGTGGACGAGCTCAAGAGCCTCGCGCGCGCCCGGAAGATCCGCGTCCTGGCGGGACGCTTCGTCGAGCACGACCGCGCGTTCACGCACCAGGGCTTCTGCGAGCTCATCCAGGACTATTTCCGGTCGAAGGACACGGGCCTTTCGGAATCCTCCCGCCCCGATTTCTCCGACCTCGCGGGCGACCTCCTCTCGCTCTTCCCCGTCCTCTCCGAGATCGGCGAGCTGCGCGCCGCGGCGAGCAGCGATTCGGGAGCCGTCAAAGGCGACGACGGGCGGAAGGCCGAGGACAAGATCGCGATCTTCGAGCTCATCGCCCGCACCCTCACGCGGATCGCCGGCGGTAAGCCGCTTCTCCTCGCTCTCGAAGAGCTCCACGGAGCGCAGCTTTCGATCGAGGCGCTCCAGTACGTCGCGCGGCGCCTCGGCCCGACGCCGACCCTCATCGTCGGGACCTACCGGCAGACGGAAGTCGACAAGCGGCATCCCCTCGTGAAGATGCTGGAGTCGTTTCGCGGCGATCCCCGCTTCGCGGCGCTCACGCTCGGCCCACTCACGCCTTCCGAACACCGGGCCCTCGTAGAGCTCGCGGCCGGCGGCGGCAAACTCTCGGACGACCTCGCCGGGCGGCTCCTCGCGGCCACCGAAGGGAACCCCCTCTTCACGAAGGAGCTCGTCCGGTCGCTTCTCGACTCAGGCGGGATCGCGCGGGACGACTCCGGCGCGCTGAATCTCTCGGGGGTGACGGGCATTTCCTCCGACGCCCTGCCGGAGACGATCCAGCAGGCCGTCGAGGCGCGAATCGAGCGGCTTCCGGAGGACGTGCGCGACGTCCTCTCGATCGCGTCGGTCCTCGGAAAAAGCTTCGAATTCAGGGACCTCGAGTCGATCTCGGAGGAAGCGAAGGGCCTCGACGAGGCGATCGACAGGCTCGTGAACGAGGGCCTTCTCGAGGAAGAGCGCGAGTCGCGCGGCGACCGGCTCGCATTCGCGAGCGGCATCGTGCGCGACGTCCTCTACGGCGCCCTCTCGCGGCGGAAACGCCGCACGCTCCACCGCGCGTACGCCGACCTCCTCGAAAAGCGCCACCAGGGCCGTCTCGACCGCGTGTACCCCGATCTCGTCCACCACTTCTCGGAGGGCGACGTGCCCGGGAAAGCGGTGGATTACAGCCTGAAGCTCGCGAAAAAGTCCCTCGACGCCTTCAGCCCGGAGGAGGCGACGCGCGTCGCGAAGACCGCGCTCGATTACCTCGGGGACGAGGAATGGGAAGGCGAAAAGGTGCTGGAAGGCGACGCGCGTTTTCTTCTCGCACAGGCCTCGCGCATGTCGGGCCACGCCGACGCCGCACTCCGCGAGGCCGAGTCGGCCGGAAAAATCTTCGAGCGTGAGAAACAGCCGGCGCGCGCCGT
Organism: Acidobacteriota bacterium; assembly: GCA_003152095.1. Lineage (GTDB taxonomy): Bacteria > Acidobacteriota > Thermoanaerobaculia > UBA5066 > UBA5066 > Fen-183. Next base: position 8,262 of record PLZI01000178.1, read on the forward strand.
CGAAGCGATCCTGTTCGCCGCCGACACGGCGTGGAACGGCCGGAAGGTGGACGAGGCGCGGCGGCTCGTGGAGCGCGGCATCGAAGCGGCGGCCGCGGCGCAGGACACGGTTCACCTGCCGAAACTGCTCTCTCTCGCGGCGACCGTCGCGAACCTGCGTGGCGACTACGCGCGCGCCGCCGCCTACGGCGCGCAGCTCGAACGGCTCGGCGGCGACGCGAAGCGGGGAGCGGAGGTCATCGCGTCCGGCGGCCGCCTCGTCGTCGCCATGACGAACCCGGTCGCCGCGGCCGAACCCGCGATGGAGCACATCGTGGAGGAGACGGAGGTCCTCTCCACAGTTTTCGAGACGCTCCTCGCGACCGACGCCGACGGCCAGCTCGTGCCCGCGCTCTCCGACGAATGGTCCCTCGGCGACGGAGGCCGCTCCGCCCGGCTGCGGCTCCGGCGCGGGGTCCGCTTTTCGGACGGCTCGCCGCTCACGGCCGCCGCGGCGAAGGCGTCGCTCGAGCGCGCGATCCGTGTCCGGCCGGACGGGATTCCCGCCGCCCTCGCCGCCGTCCGCGGCGCGGTGGCACACCGCAACAACGAGGCCGCGGACGTCGCCGGCATTCGGGCCGTCTCGGACGAGAGGCTGGAGTTCGAGTTCGTCGAGCCGCTCCCGATCTTCCCCGCGCTCCTTCCGGACGGCCTGACGGCGATCGTCAAGATCGTGCCCGGCATTGGAGACGGCGAGACGGCGATCGGCACGGGCCCGTTCGTCGTGGCGCGCCGGATGGCGGACCGCGTCGTCCTCGAGCGCAACCCGCACCACTGGAAGGAGCCGGCGCGCCTCGACGCGATCGAGTTCCGGACCGGTATGAGCGCGTCGGCGATAGGCTCGGGGCTGCGCGCCGGAGAGATCGAGCTCGCGCGCGATCTCTCCCCGCAGGACCTCGACGCGATCCTCAGGGAGCCGCGCCTCCGCGCGGGTCTCGTCGAAACGCCGAAGAAAGGCACGTACTTCGCGCTCTTCAACTCGAAGAGCGTCCTCGGCGGGAACGTCGCCTTCCGGCGCGCGCTCGCCGGCGTGACGCGCAGCCAGGACTTCGTGTGGGCCGCGCTCGGGAGGTTCGCGGTCCCGGCCACCGGGATCCTGCCGCCCGGCATTCTCGGACACGACGCGGGCCGGCGCCGGCCGCTCCTGTCACGGGACGAGGCGCTCGCGCTGCTGAAAGAGGCCGGGCTGACCCCGCCCCTCCGGCTCTCCGCGGCCGTCCACCCCATCCTGCAGGACCGCCACAAGGCGCTCACCGCCGCACTCTTCGCGGTCTGGAAAGAGCTCGGCGTCGAGGTCTCGATTGCGACCTCCGACATGAAGTCCTACCTCGACGCGCAGGCGCGCCGAGGCGCGGACCTCCTGATCGGCCGCTGGATGGCCGATTACGAGGACCCGGACGACTTCACGTTCGCCCTCTTCCACTCCGTGGGCGGCATCATGCGCGCGTTCTTTTCGTCGCCCGACACGGACCGCCTCGCGGAGGAGGCGCGTATCGAGAGCCGCCCCGCGGTACGCGAGAGCCTCTACCGGAAGTTCGAGAGCCTTTTCCTCGAGAACGGGGTTCTGATCCCGCTGTTCCACGAGGTGGACTACCGGATCGCCGCCGCGGGCGTGCGCGGTCTCGCGCTTCGCAGCAGCCCGCCGTTCATCAACTACCCCGAGATCGGGAAGTCGGAGGCGCCGGCCGCTCAGGTTGCGCACGAGTGGGGCGGGGGCATCCTCCACGTGCCGGTTGGCGGCGTCGTGCAGCGCTTCGACCCGGCGTCGATGGCGATCAAGGAGGAAGCCGAAACGATGCCCCTCGTCTTCGAGACGCTGACGCGGGATCTCGAGGGCGGGCGCGTCGTTCCGTGGCTCGCCTCGGAGGTTATTCCCGAGGACGGCGGCGCGCGCTTCCGCTTCCGCCTGCGGCGGGGCCTGCGCTTTCACGACGGCCGTGCGCTTTCCGCCCGCGACGTCCGTTACTCCTTCGAGCGCGTTCTCCAGAAGGGGACGACCGGCGGCCGGTTCCTCCTCGCCCCGATCCGCGGCGCTCAGAGCCTCATCGACGGCAAGACCTCGGATCTCGAGGGCTTCCACATCGTCTCGCCCTCGGAGTTCGTCATCGAGCTCGAAAAGCCGCTGTCGTTCTTCCCCGTCCTCGTGTCGTGGCCGGGCACTGGCATCCTGCCCGAAGGGACCGGCACGATCGGAGAAAGCTGGCGGAAGGGCTGTATCGGCACGGGGGCGTACCGCGTCGCGAACTTCGAGCCCGGCAGGCGGCTGGAGCTGGAGAGGAACCCCGCCTACTGGCGCGAAGGTTATCCGAGGAACGAGGGGGTCGTCTTCCGATTCGGCGTTCCCCCCGAGGAGATCCGCTCCGAGTTCCTCGCCGGCCGATTCTCCCTCGCTTCGGATCTCCTTCCGGCCGACGCCGAAGCCCTGCGCCAGGACCCGCGCTTCCGAGCGACGTACCGCGAGAGCCCGAGCCTCGTGACGTACTTCGTGGTTTTCAACATCCACAAGGGAGCCTTCAAGGACGCGCGGGCGCGCCTCGCGGTCGCCGAGGGGATCGATGCTGCCGGCATCGTCCGCCGGACGCTCGGCCGGCACGCGATTCCGGCTAACGGCCTCATACCACCCGGCCTCCTCGGGTACGTCTCGAAGCCGAGGAACCGGCCCCAGACCTCGGGACAGGCCTCGGGTGCGCACACCGTCTCCCGCGAGACGATCGAGATCACGGCCCTGGCGAATCCCATCCTCTTCGGAGAGTTCGGCGCCTTCACGAGGGACCTCACGCAGGCATTTCGCGAAATGGGGTACTCCATCCGCGTCGTGAACAAGACGATGGCGGAGTTCGTCGACGCGCAGTCGACAGCGGCAGGGACGGATATCATGATCGGGCGCTGGGTGGCCGACTACCCGGACGCCGACACCTTCGCGCAGGGCGTCCTCCACTCCCGCGAGGGCGTCTACGGCCGCTATTGCGGGACGCCCGAGATCGACGCCCTCGCGGAGCGCGGCCGCGGCGAGATCGACCCCAAGACACGCGAGTCGATCTATCGGGAGGTCGAGGAAATCGTGGCTCGCGAGGCCCTGCTGATTCCGCTCTTCCACGAGCAGGTCTACCGGTTCGCGCGCCCCGAGGTCGAAGGCCTTGCCCTCGGCTTCGGCCAGCCGATCGTCCAGTACGAAAACCTGTCGATCCGGAGTTAGGGCGGCCCGTCTTCGCGGAGCCTCTAGGCCGCCCTCGGCCCGCACTCGCACGAAGTGCTATGGCGCCAGGTTTCCAGCGAAATAGACCGGATCGTTCGTGGCGTTGTCGATCGTCGTCGCGTAGGCGGCAAGGATTCCACTGGACGGCGACAGTCTGATGAGGGCGGCCTTCGGCCCGTCGCCCAGACCACGGGCGCGGAACAGGTCATTCAGCTGGAGTCCGTTTTCCGGTGGGACGGTCTGATCGAAGGAATCGAGAAGGCTCCCTTTATCGTCGAGGATCTGAACGTGGACGCTGGCGGGGCTGTACCCAGCCACGCTCACGAGCGCAAGGTTCGTGCGGGAGGAGGAAGCGCCGGTCGGACCAAGAATCTCCAGCGTTTCCCCCGCGGTGGCGGTCTGCGCCGCGTCGAGCGGCGGCACGAGCATGCCGTAGGTCGATCCGTCCTCCCGAACCGTGTAGGTGCGCGAGGTGACCAGCACGCGGCCGTTCGGAAATCCGCTCTGGACGTACAGCTGCGCCACGCCGCTCCAGCCGAAGAGCGTGAGAAGCGCGTCCGAAACGTGCCGCGACTCGCCGGGGGCGAGAGTGGTCGTGATGCTCTGTTCACTGTATGGCTCGTTCCAGAGTGCGGCGGCGAGCGGGAGGACGTGGGGAATCGGGTCCGGGTTGAAAAGAAAAAGATCCGTCCGGTACTCGGCCCCGTTCGCTCCGCTGGCGTGAACAATCGCCGGAATGGTGAGCTCCCCGGGCGGGGTGTCCGGACCGAACCAGGTGGGATCGTCCGTGGCGTCGTCGATGGAGATGAGCCCCGTCACGACGCTGCCGGCGCTGCACGTGGCGCGGAATGCTGCCGAGTCGGACACTGAGCTACCGGTCAGAGCCGCAAGGTCGTCGAGCTGGGCCTGCCCCATGGGCGGAGCGGTAATGGACAACGGCGCCCCGACAGTTCCGCCGGCTTGCGGAAAGAGCTGCAGCCGGGACCCTTGACCAGACAGATCACTCGTGACGAAGTTGGTCCGAAAGCCCGTGCCGAGAAGCCCTGCCGAGAAGGTCTGCTCCAGACCAGGCCTGACACCGGCAACGACGTCCTCGGCGTCGACCGCCATCCCGTAAGTGCCGTTCCCCGAGGCCGTGTACGTCCGGCTCGTCGCCTCCAGGCTGCCGGTCGCGTCGGGGATCAGAACGAGCGCGCCCGAACCCTGCTCGAGCTGAAACAGGCTGTCGAGAACGTCCGGGATGACGGCAAGCGTGCCCGGGCCCAGAGTCACGCTCGCGTCGGCCGGCTGGCTGGTCGTCGCGGGATTCGCGAGAAGGCGGGCGGTGACGTGGAGGTCACCCGCGCCCGGATTCCGGAGGATCAAGTCAGTCCGCCAGTTCGAACCGCCGCGCCCCGCTGCCCGCGCCACCGCCGGAATGACGAGCTGCTGCCGAAGCGACGCCCGAACGAGGGTCTGAGTTGGAAAGTCATTCGGGGCCGTCGGAGGGATCGGCCCCCCCGAGGGTCTGGCGATGTCCTGGGGAGATCCGGGATCGATCACAATCGGCGCCCCGAACGCGGCGGCATCGACGTCCAGGTGCACGAGAGTTGCCCCCCCGGACGTGTTCAGGACGACGGCATCGTAGACGCTTGGTGTCGATTGACCGCGGCTCCAGAGGGCCCAGTCCAACTCCAGACTCCCCCGTGCCGACGGGCGGTAGTGGCTCTTCTGCACGAGAAGGCGCTCGCCCGAGTCTCCCGCGAAGAGGGCCGCTATCCGCGGGTTGGAAGGGTCACGCCAGGCCTCGACGAGACCGCCTGAAGGAGTGAAGGAGCTGAGGACAGTGGCGCCCGCTTCGGTCGTAACGACCCACGCTTGAGAGAAATCCGCGCTTGGAGCGGCAAGAAGGGCAAATCGGAAGTCCGACGAGACGATCTCGTGGACCGTCCCCTGCCTGCAGAGCGTCACGGAATAGGTCGATGGCAAAGGCTGCGCGTGCGGCGGGCTGAAATTGCCTCCCTGACTCCAGTCCACGTTCAGGTAGGCGCTGCCGTCGGGCGCTATCCATCCCTCGATCCAGGGATAGAAGTCCGGGGCGAGCTCGAAGAGCTGCTGCAGGTTGCCCGTAAGGTCCAGCACCGCGACCTTGAACGTGGCGGACACGTTGGTCGGCGGCGGTGGCGAGAAGAGGCGGGCTCCGACGAGAAACTTCGTGCCGCCCAGATCGGAACCGAGGAGGACGCCGCCCCAGGCCGGCGTCAGGAGGAAACCGGAGCCGTCCACGCGTACGCCCCAGAATCCCACTTGCGTCGACACGACGAACGGTACGGATGGAGTTCCTAGGCGAATCGGAGAAGAGGCGCCGCCGGCAACCGGCCCGCCGAAATCGGCAATAAAGAAGACATTGTAAGACTGCAACCCGGCTAGGGCCGCGACGGCGACCCATGTAACGCCGCTGTCCGGACTGTAGAGGAAGTTCCCGTCGGGCGCGGCGCGTCCCGCGGCGTCGGCAAATCCGTAGATGAGAATCCGCAGGCTCTTGTCGGGGCCCTCGAATGCGGCCGCCTTCGTGAAGACAGCGGGCGTGCCGCCGGGCGTGACGTCCCGGGGCGCCTCGATCCCCTGTGAATCGTGGATGGCGACTCGCATGAGGCTCGGGACGCAACCGCAGGCCGCCCCATAGCTCACGAGCTCGAGGACGACGAACTGTCGCGCCGAGCGCTTCTGGACGGCGGGCAGGACCGGCCAGGCATTCACGGGCGCGGTCGGAAGGAGCCGGGCGGGCGCGTCGAAGGCGCACAGAAGGAGCGCCAGGCAGACGGCCTGCCTCGCACGGATCATTCGACTCATCGGCACTACTCCTTCCGGGCCCATCGTCGCTCGTTGCTACAAGCCACAAGGGAGTGTCGCAGCGACGCAGGAACTCACTGCCGAACACGCAACCGGCGTCGCCGCGGTGACCGATTCGCCCGCTGCGGCTCAGGCCTTTTTCGACAACTCTGGCGCCGGCTCCGGCGCGGCGTAGCCTTCGGCCTCGTGCCCGCCGTGGTACTCGTCCGGATTCGGCCGCCGGATTTGCGACTGGGGCACGACGTTGTCGCGCCTCAGGCCTCGGAAATCCTCCAGCGACCTCCAGCCGCGATGCGCGTTCTTCTCGAGGAACTCGGCCATCCCCTGCTTGAGCGTCCGGATCACGTTCGGGCCGATCGCGTGGTCGAGCATCGCCGCCGTGCACACCTGCACCGTGCCGCAGCCGAGGAGGAAGTAGTTGAGCGCGTGCGAGAAGTCCGAGACGCCGCCGATGCCCGAGAAGGACTTGTCGGGAAACGCGCGCGTCATCCGCGACATCTTCGCGAGGGCCAACGGCAGGATGGCCGGGCCGCCGAGCCCGCCGCTCGACGTGTAGCCGTCCACGCTCATCTCGAACTCGAGCGTCTCGGGATCGATGAGCGGGATCGACGGGAACGTATTCGACGACGAGATCGCGTCGGCGCCGCCGCGAAACGCGGCCCCCGCCTCCACGGCGATGTCCGTCGTGGAGGGCGTGAGTTTGCACCACACGGGGACTTTCGCAACCTCCTTCACGGCCTGCGTCACGACGGAGCACAGCCCCTGGCTCTTGCCGATGTTCGAGCCCATGTCGTCGCGGTCCATGTGCGGGCACGAGAAGTTCAGCTCGAGTGCGTCCACGCCTTCGTTCTGGCACGCTTTCGTCAGGAGCTGCCAGTTATGGAGCTCCTTGTCACTCCCCGAGCCCGCCATGATCGACGCGACGAGAACCTTCGACGGATGCGCCTTCTTGATCTTCGACAGGCGACCCACCCACCAGTCCATCGGCTTGTCGGAGATGAGCTCCCAGTTCCACGAGGAGTGCAGCACCGAAGCGGGCCGGTTCTTCATCGAGATGCGCGGCGTCTCGATGTCGCTGCGCAGGAACTTCGTCTTTGCGCCGGCCACGTTGACGACCGGGTGAAGACCGATCGTCTTCGTCACGACGCCGCCCCAGCCCGCCTCGAACGCGCGCAGGATGTTCGACTCGGACTCGGTAGGCGGGGCCGAGGCCAGGAGAAACGGGTTCTCGAACCGGATGCCGGTGAAGACAACCGAGAGATCGGCGCTCATGACGCTTCCTCCGAAGAGCGATGAGCTTAGGCCTGTTTTTCGGAAGTTGCGAACGCGGCCGGCTTCTTGCTTCGTCGCCTCCTGCCGCCGACCCGGTGACGCCTGCGGTACGATTCTCTCGTTCTTCATGAGCGGGAGCGCGGGAGAGATCGTTCACGCCGACGGGCGTGTCGAGCTGGCGGACGCGTCCGCGATCGCGACAAGCCCGCTCTACAACGAGGATCTCGCTCCCGTCCCGATCGCAAGGCGCACGTGGACGACCTACAACTACGCCGCGCTGTGGATCTCGATGGCGCACTGCATCCCGACGTACATGCTCGCCTCGGGCCTCATGAACAGCGGGATGGACTGGAAGCAGGCGCTGTTCACGATTCTCCTCGGCAACATGATCGTCCTCGTGCCGATCCTCCTGAACTCCCATCCCGGCACGAAGTACGGCATCCCGTTCCCCGTCTTCGCGCGCGCCGCGTACGGCACCGCGGGCTCGAACCTGCCCGCGCTCATGCGCGCTCTCGTCGCCTGCGGCTGGTTCGGCATCCAGACCTGGATTGGCGGCGAGGCTCTGCACACGTTTTTCGCCGCGGTCTTGCCGGGCTGGCCCGCGCTCCTCGGCGCCGGATTCTCGGGACACACGACGACCGAGTGGCTCTCCTTCCTGCTGTTCTGGGGCCTGAACATCTTCATCATCTACCGGGGCATGGACCTCCTGCGCAAGGTCGAGAACTGGGCCGCGCCTTACGTCCTCGTCGTGACGATCGTCCTTCTCGTCTGGGCCGTGAACAAGGCGAACGGGCTCGGGCCGCTGCTCGCTCAGCCCGGGAAGTTCCGGACGTTTGGCGAGTTCTTCCCCGTCTTCATCCCGTCGCTCACGGCGATGATCGGCTTCTGGGCCACGCTCTCGCTCAACATGCCGGACTTCACGCGCTTCGGGCGGAGCCAGAAGGAGCAGGTCGTGGGCCAGGCCGTCGCGCTGCCCACGACGATGTTCGCGTTCGCGGCCATGGGCGTCCTCATCACGAGCGCGAGCGCGATCATCTTCGGCGAGGCGATCTGGGATCCGGTCAAGCTCGTCGGCAAGTTCACGAACCCGCTCGTCGTCGCGATCGCGATGTTCTCGGTCGTCGTCGCGACGCTCGCGGTCAACATCGCCGCGAACGTCGTCTCGCCCGCGAACGACTTCGCGAACGCCCTCCCCCGCTTCATCAGCTTCAAGACCGGTGGCCTCATCACGGGCCTTCTCGGCATCGCGATGCAGCCGTGGCGCCTCCTGGCCGACCCGAAGGGCTACATCTTCACGTGGCTCCTCGGCTATTCGGGTGGCCTCGGGTCGATCGCGGGCGTGCTCATCGCGGACTACTGGATCGTGAGGAAAAGAACGCTCGATCTGAAGAGCTTGTACCTCCCGAACGGCGTCTACGGCGGGTGGAATCCCGCGGCCGTCGTCGCGACGGTCAGCGGCTGCGCGCTGGCCTGGGGAGGTCTCGTCATTCCGGCGTTGAAACCGCTTTACGATTACGCGTGGTTCGTGGGCTTCTTCGTCTCGGGCGGTCTCTACGTCGCGCTGGGGTCGAAAAAAGCAGCGAGAGCTCTCTAGCCCGGTGGGGCCGTCCTAACCTCGAACAGCGAGTCCGGCAGGCTCTTCTTCTCGTAGTCGAGGTATTCGACGACCGTCGTTCCCTGGCGGAGCGCATCCACGATCGTCATCTTCGCGAGCGACAGGACGCCATGGAACGGCCGGTACTCGTCGAACCTCGTCTCCCGCGCGGTCTTGCCGGAGGAGACGAGAAAGACGGCCTTTCGGTAGAGGCCCTCCTTCTCGTCGACCCAGACGCGCACGACGGGATAGGACGGGNNGCGAACCGCGTACGCGCCATGTCCGCCGCCGAGAACCCGCCCTCGAGGCGATGGCTCTTGGGCACGCGAATCGGGTTTCTCGTGTTTGGCAGGACGAGCCACACGTCGTCACCGACCTGCACGACGGACTTCCCGGCATCGGACGGGTTCAGGAACCGAATGCGCGATTTGTCCCGGCCCTTCGCCTCGACCGCGAACATCCCCGTGAACGGCGGCGCCCCCGGCTTCGTCGTCGTCACGCGCAGCGTGATGACGACCTCCGGCCAGGCGTCCTTGACGTGCTCCGCGCGCCGCAGCAGCGCCGCGGGGTCCTCCGCGCGAGACGCGGAGGCAAAGAAAAGAGGAAGAAAGAGAATTCTGCTTAGAAAGATAAGAGGGAGCCCTCTAAACATGCCCGAGAGCCTCGACCGGGTTCAGCCGCGCCGCGCGGCGGGCGGGCCACCATGCGGCAATGAGAAGCGTCAGCGACATCATCACGAACCCGAGCCCGTACGCGAGAGGAATGAAGTCCACGTGCAGGACGTTCCCGTGCGTGCCGCCCGGTGGAGGCGGCAGCATGATGCCCGACGCGTTCAGCCCTACGCGGAGGAGCAGCGACACGATTGCGCCGATGAGCGAGCCGCCGAGGC
>PLZI01000082.1 GCA_003152095.1 Acidobacteriota bacterium
CAGGGAACGCTCAACATGGGCCTGGCCGCGTGTTTCTCGGCGCTCGAGGTGGTCCCGCTCACCCTCCTCACCCTCGACGCATGGGACTTCATCCGCCTCCGTGAGCGGCGGTGCGAGGACTGTCAGACGACGTTCGCGGACCGTCACCGCTGGGCGATCTACTTCCTGATGGCCGTCGGCTTCTGGAACTTCGTCGGCGCGGGGATCTTCGGCTTCCTGATCAACCTGCCGATCGTTTCCTACTTCGAGGTCGGCACCTCGCTGACGAACAACCACGCCCACGGGGCGCTCTTCGGCGTTTTCGGGATGCTGGCGCTGGCAATGCTCGTCTTCTGCCTGCGCTCGCTGGCCGAGGACGCGGTCTGGGCCCGCGCTGAGCGCTGGATCAGAGTGGGCTTCTGGGGGCTGAACGCGGGGCTCGCGCTCATGATGGCGGTCGATCTCTTTCCGGCGGGCGTCCTGCAGCTGTGGGACGTGCTGCAAAACGGCTACTGGCACGCACGGCGGCTCACCTACCTGATGAGCGGGACGTTTCACGCGCTCGAGTGGGCGCGCGTTGCTGCCGACGGATTATTCCTCGTGGTCGGGGTCGTCCCCTTGGTCCTGGCGGTCGCCGTCCTGCTCGTCGGCTCGCGCAAGCGCGGACAGGCCGCGTCGTAGTCCGCGCCGCGGGCCATGACGCTGGCGCCCGCCCGCGGACCCGGAAGAGGCCTCCTATGACGGCCGTCATGGCGCGAGGCCGGTCCCGGAGCCGAACCTCCGTGCATGACGACACCTCTCGCACCTCCCACGCACGATCTCTCCGGGGCCGCTCCTCGCACGGGGGACGTCCTTTCACTCGTGGACGCGCTCGCCCCCGGCCAGTCACTCACCCTCCGCCTCTCTCCTGAAGCGGCCTGTGCGTTTCTGTCGGCTCTCACCGCGGAGCGGAGGGCCCTTTTCGAGTGGAGTCCCGAGGCGGACGGGAACGCCGTGCGGGTCGATGTGGTGAGACGGGACGCCGCTCCAGGCTCGAAGCGGGGCGTCTTCGAGGCGCTGAGCTGGGACCACGACCGCATCGACGCGTTCGAGCAGGGCGCATTTGCCGCCCGCGCGGCCGGCGATCTCGAGGCCGCACGGGCGCTGTTCGAACGATTCGCCCGGGGTCTCTTTCGGCACATCGGATTCGAGGAGGACCTCCTTTTTCCGGCCCTCGAATCGGCGGCCGGGCTACCCCCCCACGCCGGGCCCACGGCGGTGATGCGCGCCGAGCACGTCGAGATCCGCGCCGCCGTCCAGCTGCTTCGTGACACCATCGGCGATCCGTCGGTCGACCCGACGCCGTTGCGGCACCGGCTCCACGCCGCGCTCGGGCCCCACAACGAGAAGGAAGAGCGGATCCTCTACCCGATGGCCGACCGGGTCCTTTTGGGGCCCGGCTCGGACGAGCTGGTTGCCGCCATCCAGGCGTACGAGGCCCGATAAGGGGCGGAGAACATGCCGCTGCCGACCGACCTGCGGCGGCTCGAGAGACGCTGATCAGTCCTCGGTCAGGGCCTCGAGCGCCCGAAGGTCCGGAATCGCGAATCCCTCCCCGCCGGTGATCACGACGTTTTCCTTCCCCCAGCGGCTCATCACGCGGATCGCGGTCTCGACGGTCGTCGCGGTCATGTCCGCGATTTCCTGACGCGACAGCGCGAGCGGAATCGTGGCCCCCGCGCCCGCGCGCGTTCCGACGCGCGTCGCCAGCATGAGGAGAAGCCGCGCGATGCGTTTCTCGACCGGGCCGGTCAGGTCGGCGAGGCGCCGGGTGATCTCGAACTGCCGGAGCATCAGTCCCTGAAGGAGCCGGCGCGTGATTTCGGGATGGCTGTCGATCGTCGCGAAGAACTCGCGCTCGGGAACGCGCAGGATCGTGGACGGCTCGAGCGCGACGGCCGAAGCTGGGAACCGCTTCCCTTCGAAGAGCGCCACGGCCCCGATGGGCTCGCCCGCCCCGAAGAGGCCGAGGATCACGTCGCGCTCCGGCGCCGCCTTGACGATCTTGACGCGGCCGATGGCGACGAAGCACAGGTCGGTCGCCGGCTCCCCCTCGCGAAAGACCTCGTCCCCCCTCTCGTACGCGACCGCCCGGCAGACGGGGGCGAGCAGCTTCCGCTCGTCCGCGTTGAGGCACTGGAAGAGCGGGACGGCGTCGAAGTGGGGAAGGGCGGGGCCGGCCACGGACGGAGCATAGAACGCACCGCCGCGCAGAAAAGTGACGGGCGAGCCGGTCTCGATGGGGATCGCCTTCGGCTTCGCCTCTTCCCGCTTCAGATTCCGAGCGCCATCACGACGACGCCCGTCGCCGCGATGAGGCCGCCCGCCACGGCGTCGCCCCAGTGGTCGAGCCACGGAAAGCGCAGCCGCGAGACGCCGGCGCGCGCCGGCAGAACGAGCATGATCATGGTGCCGATCGTGGCCGCCTCGTAAAGGAGGACAATGCCCGCCGTGGGCGCCGGGCCGAGTGGAGCCGCCGCGAAGAGCAGCGGAATCACGGCCACGCATGGATCGGCGCAAAAAAGGAGAAAGAGCGACCAGGCCGTCGTTCGGGCGGCGTCGTGCACATGGTCGTAGTGCGCGTGCGTGTGGCCGTGAACGCGCCGGCCCGCCGCGCGGCGCAGGCCCCAGACCCCGTACGCGAGGCCGAATCCGATGAGGAGGATTCCAGCGACGGCTTCCATCTTCTGGCCGGCGCTCTCGAAGACCGCGCGCCCGAAGGCGAGGCCGAGGAGGCCGAGGAGCGCAGAGACCGTCACGTGCCCGAAACCGCAGAGGAACGTGATGCGGGCCGTCTTGCCGGTGGACCAACCCTGTGCGCGCGCGAGCGCGGCGAACGGCAGCCAGTGATCCGGCGCAAGCGTGTGGAGCGCGCCGACCGAGACCGCGGCTCCGGCGAGGACGAGGAAGAGTCCGTGCTCCATGTCAGTTCATGCGGACGCGACGCCCGCGGGCGTCCGCGCACGCTTCTCAGCGAGCTTCTCGGTGAGGAGGCCGAGCCACGCGTCCATTCCGGCCCCCGTCATGGCCGAGACTTCCACGAGCCGCCCGGCGGGATTCAGCGAACGCACCTGCTCGCGCACGGCCGGAAGGTCGAAAGGCACGTACGGGAGAAGATCCGTTTTCGTGACGACCGTGACGGCGGCTTTCGAGAAGATCGCCGGGTACTTGAACGGCTTGTCCTCTCCTTCGGTCACGGAGAGGAGGACGACCTTGAAGTCCTCGCCGAGGTCGTAGGACGTCGGACAGATCAGGTTGCCGACGTTCTCGATGAAGAGGATGTCGAGGCTGGCAAGGGCGCGGCCTTCCGCGGCCAGCGCACGATCGACCAGGCGGGCGTCGAGATGGCACGAGCCGCCCGTGAGGATCTGCCGCGCCGGAATGCCCATACGGCGCAGGCGTTCGGCGTCGCGCTCGGTCGCGATGTCGCCTTCGAGCGCACCGAGGCGCAGCGAAGCCTTCAGCGCCGCGGCGGTCCTCTCGAGGAGCGTCGTCTTGCCCGAGCCCGGCGAGGAGATGAGGTTCACGACGAGCGTTCCGGCAGCCTCGAACGCCGCGCGAAGCGTCGCCGCAGCGGCGGAGTTCGAGGCGAGCACCTTCTGTTTGACGTCCACCTCGATCATGAACTTGCTCCTCCCAAAGGAACCGTTTCCTCGAACACGACCCTCAGGACGTCGAGGTCGTCGCCGCCCGAGACCGTGAGCGCGTCGCCGCAGCGCGGGCAGAGGCGGAGCCACGAGCCCGGCGCGCGGCCCGCGATCTCGCCGCAAACCCGGCAGGTCTGGCGGGCGGGCCGGAAGTCCACCTCGAGCTTCGACGCCGCGTCCTCGGTGCCGGCCACGGCGGCCTCCCACGCGAACTCGAGGAGGTCGGGCTCCACGGCGGAAAGCTCGCCGACGGCGACGCGCACGATCTCGATCCGGCCCGGGCCGTGGCCGGCGACGGCCTCGCGCGCGAGGCGGCGGATCTCGACGGCCAGGCCCATCTCGTGCATCAGCAGATTCTCGGGAGCTGCTCTCCCGTGAGCAGGTCGACGATACGCTGGCCGCCAATGCGGCTCTTCAAGAGGACGGTGCCGCGCGGCTCCGCGAGGACCTCGCCGATGGCCGCGGCGCTCCGGCCGAGCGGGTGCGCCTTGAGCAGCGCGAGTGCCTCGTCGGCCGCGTCGCGCGCGACGATCACGAGGCACTTACCCTCGTTCGCGACGTAGAGGGGGTCGAGCCCGAGGATCTCGCAGGCGCCGCGCACCTCCTCGCCGATCGGGAGGCGCGTCTCTTCGAGGCGGATACCGACGCCCGCCTGCGTCGCGATCTCGTGGAGCGTCGACGCGACGCCGCCTCGCGTCGGGTCGCGCAGGACGTGGACCTTCTCGCCAAGCGCGCCCAGCAGGACCGCGACGAGACCGTTCAGGGCGGCCGTGTCGCTCGCGAGCGTCGTCTCGAACCGGAGACCCTCGCGCAGCGACATGATGGCGATTCCGTGCACGGCGATCTCGCCGCTCACGAGGACGACGTCGCCGGGGCGCGCGCGCTTCGGCGAGATCACGATGCCCGGCGCCACGAGGCCGACACCGCTGACGTTGATGAAGACGCCGTCGCCCTTACCGCGGTCCACGACCTTCGTGTCGCCCGTGACGATCGGGACGCCCGCGCCGGCGGCGGCCGCCTGCATCGAGGCGACGATGCGCGAAAGGTCGCTGAGCAAGAGGCCCTCCTCGAGGATGAGGCCGGCCGAGAGCGCGAGCGGCTGCGCGCCGCACATCGCGAGGTCGTTCACCGTGCCATGCACGGCGAGCGAGCCAATGTCGCCACCCGGGAAGAAAAGCGGGCTGATGACGAACGAATCCGTCGAGAACGCGAGACGCGCGCCGCCCGCCTCGAAGACCGCGCCGTCATGCAGTTCGCGGAGCGCAGGGTTGTCGAAGCTCTTGAGGAAGACGTTCTCGATCAGGCGCTGCGTCATCCGGCCGCCGCCGCCGTGCGCGAGGAGAATCGTCTCCCCCTCACCGCCCGGAACCGGGCAGCTCGCCGCGAGCAGCGCCGCGCCGGGGTCGCCGGCCGTGTCCTTCGCGCTCACTTTGAATTCACACGGCCCTCGCATAGAGGTAGTAGGCCGCGCAGGCGCCCTCGGACGACACCATGGGCGCGCCGAGGGGATGCTCCGGCGTGCAGCGCGTGCCGAACGCCGCGCAGCCACTCGGCTTTTTCAGGCCCTGCAGGATCTCGCCCGCGATGCACTCCTTCGGCTCGTCGGCGGTGATGTCCGCGACGTCGAACCGCGCCGTGGCGTCGAACGCCGCATACGCCGGCCGCAGCCGGTAGCCGCTCTTCGGGATCACGCCGATGCCGCGCCAGGCGCGGTCGCAGGGCTCGAAAATCTCGGCGAGAACGGCCTGTGCGGGGCGATTCCCTTCGGCCGTCACCGTGCGCGTGTACTGGTTCTCGACTCCGAAGCGGCCCTCCTCGAGCGCACAGACCGCCATGTGGATGCCCTGGAGGAGGTCGAGAGGCTCGAAGCCCGTGACGACCATCGGGAGGCGGTAACGCGCCGCGAGGGGTCCGTACTCGGACGTGCCCATGACGGCGCAGACGTGTCCCGCGAGGAGGAACGCCTGTACGCGATTCTGGGGAGACGAAAGGATCGCCTCGATCGCGGGCGGCACGAGGACGTGCGACGTGAGGATCGAGAAGTTCGGAAGGCCGAGCTGCTTCGCCCGCTTCACCGCCATGGCGTTCGCGGGCGCCGTGGTTTCGAAGCCCACGGCGAAGAACACGACCTGGCGGCCAGGGTTCTGCTCGGCGAGGCGCACCGCGTCGAGCGGCGAATAGACCATCCGCACGTCGCCGCCCTGCGCCTTGACGCTGAGGAGGTTCGTCGTCGAGCCGGGCACGCGCAGCATGTCGCCGAAAGACGTGAAGATCACACCGGGGCGGCGCGCGATCGCGAGGGCCCGGTCGATCTGGGTGAGTGGCGTGACGCACACGGGGCAGCCCGGCCCGTGCACGAGCGTGATCTCGGGCGGGAGCATGCGGTCGATGCCGGACCGCAGGAGCGTGTGCGTCTGCCCGCCGCAGATCTCCATGAGCGTCCACGGACGGGTCACGCGCGCGCGGATCGCGCGGACGAAAGCCTGCGCGTCCTCCTCGCGGCGGTACTCGTCCACGAAGCGCATCAGGAGCTCCGCGCGGGCTGCGGGACGTCGAGCTCGCCGAGCTCGCCCAGCTCCTTCAGCGTTTTGAAGACCTCGAGGGCATGGTCCTCGTCGAGCTTGCTAATGGCGAATCCGACATGCACGAGCACCCAGTCGCCTGGGACGACTTCGGGCGTGTACGCGAAGCACACTTCTTTCGTAATGCCGCCGAAGCTCACGACTCCCATCGGCATGTCGACCGCGCTCGGCTCGATTTTCACGACTTTTCCCGGAACGCCCAGACACATGGAGCACCCCATGATCGCAGCCTACACAAGCGAGGCCGTCAGACGATGCCATGCAGATGCTTCAAATGCCGCGCCCCGACGAGGACCTGCCCCAGGGAGATCCCCCCGTCGTTCGGGGGCACCTCGCGGTGGAGGAGCACCGTGAAGCCGAGAGCCGAGAGGCGTTCCGCCGCCCGCTCGAGGAGGAGCCGGTTCTGGAAGCACCCGCCCGTGAGAGCGACGCGCATTTCGCCGGCAGCCTCGGCGGTTCGGGCGATCCCGTCCACGAGGGAATTGTGGAAACGCGCCGCGAGGCGGCCCGCGTTAACGCCCCGCTTGAGATCCTCGAGGAGAGCGCGGAGGAGGGGCTCCCAGTCCAGCAGGGCGGCTGCGCCTTCGCGCGGCACGAGCGGGAGCGGCCAGGCCGCATCCTCGCGCGGGTCGGCCGCTGCCTCGAGCGCCATCGCGGCCTGCCCCTCGTAGCGCGTCCGCTGCGAAAGGCCGATGAGCGCGGCCACTGCGTCGAAGAGGCGCCCCGCGCTCGTCGTGACAGGCGCGTTCAGGCCGTTCTCGAGCATCTGTGCGAGGAGCGTCCGTTCGTTCGTAGAAAAGGCACGCACCGGCGCGAGCTCCTCACGCGCGAAAGCATCGTCTCCGAAGACTTCGAAAAGCACGGCGAGGGCGGCGCGGCGCGGCTCGCGGACCGCTGCCTCGCCGCCCGGCAGGCGGAACGGCTTCAGATGGGCGAAGCGCGTGAAGCCGCCGGCGTCGCCCCTGAGGAACTCCCCGCCCCAGACGGTTCCGTCCGTCCCATAGCCCGTACCGTCCCATGTCACGCCGAGCGCAGGCCCCAGCGTTTCATTTTCGGCGAGGCACGACACGAGATGCGCGTGGTGGTGCTGGACGGCGAAGGAGGGAATGCCGTGCTCGACCGCCCATTCCTCCGCCCAGAGCGTGGAGGGATAGTCGGGGTGGAGGTCGTGCGCGACGAGGGCGGGGCGCGCCTCGTAGAGCCGCAGGAAGTCCGCGATGACGCGCCGGAAGGCGTTCATCGCCTCGGGCGTCTCGAGGTCGCCCACGTGCTGCGAGAGAAAGACCCGCCCGCCGAGCCCGAGCGCGACCGCCGTCTTTATGTGGGCGCCCACAGCGAGGATGACCGGCAACTCCTCGGCCACGGGCACGGGCATCGGGGCATATCCCCGGGCGCGCCTTAGGACGCGGGGCGCGCCGGCCGCAATGCGCACAATGCTGTCGTCGGCGTGCCGCTCGATCGGCCGGTCGTGCACGAGGAAGACGTCGGCCATTCCGGCCAGACGCGAGAGTGCCTCGAGCTCGTCCGTGCAGATGGGCTCCTCGCTCAGGTTCCCGCTCGTGGCGACGAGAGGGGCGCCGACGGCACGCAGCAACAGGTGGTGGAGGGGCGTGGCGGGGAGCATGAGCCCGAGCTCCGGCCGGCCCGGCGCGACCGCCCGGGCGACGGTCTCTTCGCCGAGGCGGGGCAGGAGGACGATGGGCGCCTCAGCGGACTCGAGGAGCGTCGCGGCGGCGGGAGAGATCTCCGCGAGCGACCGCGCGGCGGCGAGATCCCGCACCATGAGGGCGAAGGGCTTGTCTTCGCGTGCCTTGCGGGAGCGGAGCCGCCCGACGGCGGCCTCGTTCCGCGCGTCGCACATCAGGTGGAAGCCGCCGAGGCCCTTGCACGCGAGGACATCGCCGCGCCGAAGCGCTTGGGCGGCGAGCGTCAGAGCCTCGTCGCCCCGGGCGAGCGTTTCGCCGGTGCGCGTCCACGCTTCGAGCCGAGGTCCGCACACGGAGCACGCCGTCGGCTGCGCATGAAAACGGCGGTCGAGAGGGTTTTCGTATTCCGCCCGGCAGTCTGGGCACAGAGCGAAACCGCGCATCGTAGTGTTCGGGCGGTCGTAGGGGAGGTCGAGGACGATCGTGAAGCGAGGCCCGCAGTTCGTGCAGTTGGCGAACGGGTACCGGTAGCGGCGGTTCTCGGGATCGAGAATCTCGGTCAGGCAGTCCTGACAGGTGGCGATGTCGGGGAGGATGAGGACAGTCTTGGTCCCCTTCGCCTCGCTGGTTCGAATCTGAAAGCCCTCGTAGCCGATCGGGTCGAGCCAGCTCTCGTCCAAGCCCTGAATCCTCGCCCTCGGAGGAGTCTCGGCCCGAACGCGTTCCCGGAACGCGGAGAGCTGCTCCGGGTCTCCCTCCACCTCCAGAAACACGCCGCGGATGTCGTTCAAAACCCAGCCGGAGAGCCCGAGGCCCGTGGCCAGACGGTAGACGAACGGCCGGAAGCCGACCCCCTGGACGGCTCCGCGGATCTCCATCTTGAGGCGTTTCCCCATCGACCGTCTCCATCCTACCGATGGTCCTCTCCGGCGGTGAGAACATACGCGACCAGATCCCATGTTTCGGTCTCGCTGAACGATTTCCAGGCGGGCATGGGAGTGCCGTGGACTCCCTCGCGGATGGCGAAGAAGACGCGCCGGGGAGTCGTCTGCCTGCGCCATGCCGGAGATGTGAAGTCGCGCGGCGGCCGGGTGAAATTCTCTCGCCGCGCCCCGTGTCCGTCCGCCTTTTCGCCGTGACAGAAGGCGCACGCGGCCGCGAAGAGCGTCCGGCCGTTTTCCCTCGCCTCGGCCGAGCCGAGACGCCCCGAAGGAACCTCCAGCAGCCGGTAGGGCTCCGGGAGGTCCCTGTCCCGGCTACAGGCCCAGAGCCCGAGCGATGTCCAGAGAGCCAGGAGCAGCCAGCGCTTCATCGTCCCGGCGAAGCGTGAGCGTGAAACCCAGCCCGCGCGCTTCCTCCACGATTCGCCGTATCAGTTCGGGAACCTGTGCCTCCACTCGGGGCGACCGGTGGAGCCCCAGCTCGAGCGTCTTGGGGACGAGGCCGAGGAGGACGAGAACGTCCGGCAGGCGGCCTCTCCACCGGGCCGCGTCCAGCAGGTCGGCCACGCCGACCTGGTGGGGAGAGAGCCGGCTCGCCACGGCAGGGCCGATGTCGTCGCCATCCAGCCGGACGTGGGAGCCGGGAGGGTCGTCGGTCCGGATGGCGTCCACGAGGATCGCCTTCTCGGCGTCCTCGAGGTAGGGGAGAAGGGCGAGACCGAGCGTGCCCCCGTCGAGGACGCTCACCCCGTCGGGGATTTCGTACCGTGCTTTCAGCCGCACGATCGCGGCCGCCCCGAGCCCGTCATCGCCGCAGAGGAGGTTGCCGAGGCCGAGGATCAGGAGCCGGATCGGCCTAGAGGTGCTGGTCATGAATGTCTTTGGGATCGATGTACCGGTAACCCGAATAGATGACGTCGTCCTTGTGGACGAATTTGTAGCCGGAGAAGATCGACTCCATCGTGGCGTTGGCCTCGACCTGGGACATCAGGACGGCGCTATAGACGTGGTGGACGGCAAAGCCGATGAGAAGCCACATGACGCCGTGGTGGATGAAGCGCGCCGTCTGCAGGCCGCCGACCAGCGGGACGAGAAAGCGGAAGACGCGCATCGGCGAGCTGACACCGGCGCTCATCGAGTAGAGCGAGAACCCTGTCGTGATCATCACGAGATAGAGGCCGAATACCAGGGTGTAGGTCAGGCCGGCCAGCGGGTTGTGTCCGATGAAGCCGGGCGGCTTTCGGAGCTGGAAGAGGTAGAACCGCAGCGTCCGCCAGAGTCCGCGGCGCCGCCGGCTCTTGACCGGAATGAACTTGTCCCAGGTCGCAAAGTGATTCCCGAGGAACATCCACGCGATCCGGGAGAGAACCGAGAGCGTGAAGACGATCGCCGCGTAGGAGTGGACGATCTTGAATGTTCCGATCAGGAAGTTCTCTCCCGCCGGACCCCGGACGACCAGGAGGGGATAGCCGATCGTGATCCCCGTGACGGCGAGGACGGCGATCGAGAGGACGATCGCCCAGTGGGTGAGCCTTACAGGCCATTCCCAGACATAGACGCGCACGAGGTCGCTGTGCTCGGCGGGATGGGGATCGATGGGGTAGTGCCGCCCGCTGGTCGACACGGCATCCGGAATGGATGTGCTCATACGACCCTCACCTCGGCCAGCTTTCGCTGGCTCGCGTCTAGGACGTGGACGCCACAGGCCATGCAGGGGTCGAAGGAGTGCACGGTTCTCAGGATCTCGATCGGCTTGGTCGGGTCGGCCACCGGCGTCCCGAGCAGCGCTTCTTCGTAGGGTCCGCGCCGCCCCTGAGCGTCTCGCGGCCCCGCGTTCCAGGTGCTCGGGACGACGCACTGGTAGTTCGCGATGACCCCGTCCTTGATGTGCACCCAGTGGCCCAGCGCGCCGCGCGGCGCCTCGTGGAAACCGGCTCCCGTGCAGTCCTTCGGCCAGGAGCTCGGCTCCCACTTGGAGTTGTCGTGGATCCGGAGCTCGCGGCGCGCCATGTTGGCCGCGAGCTGATCGATCCAATCGCCCATCTTCTCTGCCAGGATCTGCGTCTCGATGCCGCGCGCCGCCACGCGCCCGAGCGTGGAGAAAAGCGCCTCGGGCCCGACGCCGAGCTTTTTGAGCACGGCCCCGACCAGCTCCTTGACCCGGGCGTGCCCCGACCCGTAGGCCACGAGCATCCGCGCGAGCGGGCCGACTTCCATCGGCTCGCCGTCGTAGCGGGGCGACTTCAGCCAGCTGTACTTGGCGGCCGTGTCGAGACGCTCGTAAGGGGGATTCGGCCCGGTGTACTTCGGCCGCGTCTCCCCTTTCGACGGGTGGAGGGCCTGGTCGTCTCCTCCTGCGTACTCGTACCAGGAATGTTTGATGTGCTCCGTGATCTTGGCGGGGTCGAAGGCCTCCACCTTCGAAAGGTCCCGCTTCCGGATGACCCCCGGGGGGAGGAACAGGGCGGGCTTGGCGGCATCGTCCTCGGGGTACTCCCCGTAGACGAGGTAGTTCCCCACCCCGCCGCCGTAGCCCGCCCAGCTCTTGTAGAAGGAGGCCACGGCCAGAAGATCGGGGATGTAGACCTTCGTCACGAAGTCGCGCGCCCTGGCGGCCAGCCCCTTCAACTCGGCGATCGTGCCGGCGTTGATGGAGGCTTGGCGGTCCGGATCGATCGGAGTCGCCATCCCGCCCACGAGGAAGCTTTGCAGGTGGGGGTTCTTGCCGCCCAGGATGGCGTGCATCTTGATGACGTCGCGTTGCCAGTCGAGGGCTTCGAGGTAGTGCGCCACCGCCATCAGGTTCGCTTCGGGCGGGAGCGCGTAGGCCGGGTGGCCCCAGTAGGCGTTGGCAAACGGCCCGAGCTGGCCCCTCTCCACGAATCCCTTGATCCGGTCGCGGACCGAGGCGAAGTACTTCGCGCTCGAGAGCGGCCAGTCGGAGATCGATTCGGCGAGGGCCGAGGTTTTGGCCGGGTCGGCGGAAAGGGCCGAGACGATGTCGACCCAGTCGAGAGCGTGCAGGTGGTAGAAGTGGATGACGTGGTCCTGGACACACTGCGACCCGATGATCAGGTTCCGGAGGAGGCGGGCGTTCGGGGGAGGAACGGCACCCACGGCGTTTTCCACCGCCCGGATGGAGGCGATGGCGTGCACGGTCGTGCAGACGCCGCAGATGCGCTGGGTGAAGGCCCAGGCGTCGCGCGGGTCGCGGCCCTTGAGGATCAGCTCGATTCCCCGGAACATCGTGGAGGAGGACCAGGCGTCCTTGACGAATCCCCCGTCCACCTCGGCTTCGATTCGGAGATGCCCTTCGATGCGGGTGACGGGATCGACGACGACGTGCGTCATGGCCGATCTCCTTTCCCGACCTTCTCGACCGGCTCCACCGGAGGCGGAGGCGTCTCCCCGCCCTTCGGGCCGGTCGAGCGATGGATCAGCGAAATCACGCCGTGCGTGGCGAAGACGGCGGCGACGCCGGCCGTGGCCAGGAGACCGACCTTGTCAATAGAGGCCGCTCGCCCGAAGCCAGGCACGTTCGGCAGGTGCTGGTAGAACGGCGTCATCTTGTCCCAGAAGTCGGGCTCGGCGCAGCCGATGCACGGATGCCCGCAGCCGATCGGCCAGTTCGTCCCTTCGTTCCACCGGATCTGCGGGCAGTTCTGGAAGGTCACCGGGCCTTTGCAGCCCATCTTGTAGAGGCAATAGCCGGTGCGATGCGGCTCATCACCCCAGGCCTCCACGTACTGGCTCGCGTCGAAGTGGGCGCGGCGCTCGCAATTGTCGTGGATCGACTTGCCGTAGGCGAAGAGCGGCCGCTTGTATTGGTCCAGCGGTGGAAACGACTTGAACGTGAGGTAGTAGACGACGAGCGCGGTGATGTTCTCGGCATTCGCGGGGCAGGCCGGCAGGTTGATGAGGTTCTTGAGGCCGGGAACCGCGTCGGCGACGCCCAGGGCGCCGGTCGGGTTCGGAGACGCGGCCGGAAGCCCGCCGTACGCGGCGCAGGTTCCGACGGCGATCGTGGCGGCCGCGCCTCCGCAGACCTCGCGGGCGATCTGCAGAGCCGACCGCCCTCCGATCGTGCAGTAGGCCCCGTTAGCCCCGGTCGGGATGGAGCCTTCGACGATCACGATGTATTCGCCTTTCCGGTCCTTCACGGTGCGCTCGAGCGCCTCTACCGCCTGGTGTCCGGCCGCGGCCATGATCGTCTCGTGGTAGTCGACCGAGAGGGTGTCGAGCACGACCTCCGCGGCGGTGGGCTTGGTGGCGCGCAGGAACGATTCCGTGTTTCCCGCGCAGTCCTGGAACTCCAGCCAGACGAGCACCGGCTTCTCGCTCTTCTGGAGGGCCGCCGCGATCTTCGCCTCGAGTGATCTTGGCAGGGCCAGGGTGGAGGCCATGACTCCGCAGAAGGCGACGAACTCCCTTCGGGAGACGCCGCGCCGCCGGAGCTCCACGTCGAACCGGGATTCCGATTTTTTCATACAGACCTCCCCATTGGCTCAACCAAATTTTTCTAACAATGATCTTCGGCTTCTCGTTGACCATGATTCAAACGCACTATTCAGGCCCTATAGTGCGGGTTGATCGGATCGCGTCCGGGGCGCCTGGAATGTATCGTCTGATAGCGTGTGGAGCCTTGTGCCTGGAAGGAACGCTCGAGAGCCCCGCGAGGTGACGGCATGACCAAGGAGCAGATCGCCCTCGTCCGGAAAAGTTTCGATCGCCTTCGGCCGCTTCCGCGGGGCGCGGGCCAGGATTTCTACGAGACGCTGTTCGCGCTGGACCCGTCCCTGCGCCCGCTCTTCTCCACGGACGTTGAGAACCAGGGGGCGATGTTCGTGGTGGCGCTGGGCCTCGCGCTGAAGGGCCTCGACGACGACGGGGCGGTGGACCAATCGCTCCTCGAGCTGGGACGCCGCCACGTGCTCTACGGCGCGAAAGACATTCACTTCGACACGTTCCGCGAAGCGCTTCTGTGCATGTTTGCGCAGCGCCTCGGGCCCGACTTCACGCCCGAGATGGCGGAGGCGTGGCGCGCCGCCTTCGACCGCATCAGCGCCGTGATGAAAAAGGCGGCGTCCGAAGCGCGCGGGTAGCTTCCCTCAGAGAGGTTCGGCCGCCGGGGGGAGATCCCTAATCTCCCCTCGGTCCCCCTCCAGTCCGTATTTCTCGATGCGTGAGTAGAGCTGCGCGCGGGTCAGCCCGAGAAGCTTCGCGGCGCGGCTCTTGTTGAACCGCGCTTTCTTCAGCGCCTCCCTGACATAGTCGCGCTCGAGCGATTCGAGATCGACGCCTTCTGGCGGCAGGACCGCACCGCCACCGGCCGGCGCGGGCACGCCGGCGCGGCCGGCGGGGGAATCCTGGCGCGTGACCGAGATCGGGAGGTGCGCGGCCGTGATGAGGCCGCCCTCGGACAGGATCGCGGCGCGCTCGAGCGCGTTACGGAGCTCACGCACGTTGCCGGGCCACGGGTACGAGAGGAGGAGGTCCTTCGCCTCGCGCGAAATTCCGGGCACGGGCCGGCCGACCGCCGGACCGAGCTCGGCGAGGAACATCTCGGTGAGCGGCAGGATGTCCTCGGGGCGCTCGCGCAGCGGCGGAAGGTGGATTCCGAAGACCGAGAGCCTGTAGAAGAGGTCTTCGCGAAATTCGCCTTTCTCGATCGCACGCGCGAGGTTGCGGTTCGTGGCCGCGACGATGCGTGCCTCGGTCCGGAGGACTTTCGTGCCGCCCAGCCGCTGGTACTCGCGCTCTTCCAGGACGCGCAGAAGCTTCGCCTGCACGGCCGGACTCATCTCGCCCGCTTCGTCGAGAAAGAGCGTGCCGCCGGCGGCCTGCTCGAGACGGCCCGGCTTCGCGGACGTCGCGCCCGTGAACGCGCCCCTCTCGTAGCCGAACAGCTCCGACTCGAGGAGCTGGTCCGGAAGCGCCGCGACGTTGAGAGCGACGAACGGGCCGGCCGAGCGCGCCGAGCTCCGGTGGATGGCGCGCGCGACGACCTCCTTGCCGGTGCCCGACTCGCCGGTCAAGAGGACGGTCGTCTCCGTCGGTGCGACCTTCGCCGCGTGGACGAGGGCGTCGCGCCACATCTTTGACGTCCCCACGATGCGCCCGAACCCGCCCCGCGACGCGAGCTCCTCGGAGAGTGCCGCCACGCGCTTCTCGAGCCTCTCGGTCTCTGCCCGCGCCTCGGCGGCGCGGCGCGCCTCTTCCGCGAGGCGCTGGTGCGAGAGGGCGAGAGCGACCTGGTCCGCGACGTGCTGGGCGAACGGAACGTCGTCTTCGCTGTAGGTGTTGGCCGTGCGCGAGAGAAAGAGAAGGCCGCCCGCAAACTGCCACGTTCCGTCGAAGAAAATCGGAACCCTCAGGAGCGAGCGGATCCCCTCGCTCGAGAGGTGCCGGCACTTGTCCGACGCGGGGTCCACCTCGATGAGAACGTCTCTCACGATCTCGGTCGACCAGTCGTGGCGCGCAAGCTCGCCGGGTGTGAGCCGGATCGGCTCTGGGATCTCCGGGAAACCGCCGCCTGAGACCGCGTATACGCGCACGGCCGTGCGGTCCTCCGTGAGGAGGCCGAGCGCCATGCGGTCGTGCGGGATGACCGGCCGGGCGATCTCCGAGATGCGGTCGAAGACGTCCCGCACGTCGAGGGCTCTTGCAAGGGCCGGCGCGAGGGCCTGCAAACCTTCGTACTTGCGGCGTCGCTCCCTTTCGTCCGCCGCGAGGCGCTCATGCTCGAACGCCATCGCCACGACGTCGGCGATCGGCCGGAAAAGCTTCTCGTGCTCCGCGGTGTAGGCCCCCGGCTCGAGGCTCAGAAGGGAAAGGTAGCCTCCCCGCGAGCTGCCGGCGAGCGGTACGCGGAGCATCGACCGGATCTTTGCCTCCTTGAGACTGCGGTCTCGGGGAAAGGACGTGTCGAGAACCAGGAAGAGATCCGCGGTCGGGCCCGGGCGCGTGAGCAGCGCCCAGAGGCCGGGCGAGTACTCGTGTCGCGGGACATGGCGCGCGTAGGAGCGGCGTTCCTCGTCGTTCAGGGTCGGGCCGGCGATCGTGTACAGGGAAATGCCCGAGCTCTCGTGGTTGTACGTCACGGTCATCGCGTCGAAAGCGAGGACGCGCGCGGCCGCGGCCGCGATGCGCTGGAACACGACGTCGAGGTCCAGACTCTCGCTCGCGACGCGGGCGATCTCCGAGAGGACCGGGACGAGGGCGGCCGTTCCCGACTCCATGGGCGGGCATTCTAGGCCGGCGGGTCGTTTACACTCCCGCCGATGCCGGATTCCCGGGCCCTCGAGGAGCTCGCCGAGGGCGTCCTGGCGGGCAAGATTCCGCGCGTGGCGCGGGCGATCACGTGGGCCGAGTCCGCCGATTCGCGTTTTCCCCGGCTTCTCGCGCGCCTCTTCCCGTTCACGGGCCGCGCCCGCGTGACGGGCCTGACCGGTTCTCCCGGAGCGGGTAAGTCGACGCTGACCGCGGCTCTCGCGCGGAAGGCGCGAGCGGCCGGGCGAAGAGTCGGCATCGTCGCGGTGGATCCGTCCTCTCCATTCTCGGGGGGCGCGATTCTCGGCGACCGGATCCGCATGCAGGATCTCTACACCGATCCCGGGGTTCTCATTCGTTCCATGGCGACGCGGGGACACCTCGGCGGCCTCGCGCGCGCGTCGGCCGACGCCGTGGACGTGCTTGACGCCGCGGGCTACGAAGAGATTCTCGTGGAGACCGTCGGCGTGGGCCAGGACGAGGTGGAGGTCTTCCGCCTCGCCGAGTCGTGCGTCGTCGTCCTGACGCCCGGCATGGGCGACGACATCCAGGCCATCAAGGCCGGCCTGATGGAGGTCGCGGACCTCTTCGTCGTGAACAAGGCGGACCGCGACGGCTCGGACCGCGTCGTGCAGGAGATCCTCCAGATGCTCGAGCTGGGCGAGCACGGAGCGTGGTTGCCCCCGGTCGTGAAGACGGTCGCCACGACGGGCGCCGGCCTCGACGAGCTCATCGTGAAGCTCGCGGAGCACCGGGCTTTTCTGGACGGGCCCGAGGGGGCGCAAAGGAAGCGCGAGCGAACGAAGAAGCGGATTGAGGGGTTGGTAAGAGAAGAGATTCTTAGAAGGTTAGAGACGCTGAAGGGAGACCGCGGTGCACTCGAGGAATCGGCCGCGCGCGTCGAGGGCCGGCAGGAAGACCCGATCTCCGCCGCCCGCGCCCTCGCCAGCCGCATTGACCGTGGCTCCGCGGGCGCCGCGCCCTGTTCACCTTCTAAGAAATCTCCGAAATCTCCCGGTCTCGTCTCCCGAATCTCTCATCTCGGAATCGCCGTGAAGTCGCTCGCCGAGGGCAGCGCGTTCTGGGATCTCCTCGGCCTTCACGAGGAGCACCGCGAGGAAGTCTCCTCTCAGAAAGTCCTCACGTCCTTCCGGCCCGTCGGCGAATCGTTTCTCGAGCTTCTCGAATCGACCTCGCCGGACGGCCTGATCGCGAAAGCAATCGAGAAGCGCGGCCCGGGGATCCACCATCTGTGTCTCGAGGTGGGCGACGTACGCGCCACGCTCGCGAAACTGAAGGCGGCGGGCGTGAGGCTCGTGAACGAGGAGCCTTTTGTGGGCGCTCATGACTGCCTCGTGGCGTTCGTGCATCCGGCGTCGACAGGCGGAATCCTGGTCGAGCTGTCGGAAAAGGCTGCGAGCTGACCCCCGGTCAGTTCGGGCGGGAGGAGACGGGAGCGCCTGCCGCCGGCGTCTGGATGCCGAGAGACGCGCGCGCGTCGCATCCCACGATCTCGTAGAAGCGCTCGGCGTAGCTCGTCACGCTTCCCACCCGCGCGTCCTCGAAAACCTTCTCGACGCGGTGGAGGGGCACGAAGAGCGTCGAGACGCCTAGCTCCCCTTCGGCGCCGGGCCTCTGCTGGCGCGCCCAGTCGTCGAACAGGTCGAGCTCGAGGCCGCGCAGCGTCACGCCGGCTGGCCCGAGCGCGAGAAGGACGCCCCAGTACTTCTCCTTGGGCTGGACGAGGTGCACGAGGACGAGGGTGCCGGCGTCCATCGGCCCGTCAGAAGATCACGCGTGCCACGAAGTACTTCGCAGGCGAGATGCGCCCGTTGAGAAGCGCTTCGGCGTCGTCGGGAGAGACGTCGAAGCGTGCGGCCGCCTCGCCGTTGGCGGTCGCGAAGACGACTTCCACTTTTTCGAGCGGCTTGCCGGCCGCGCGGGATTCCTTCAGGCCCCGGGCCGCCGCCACGAGCGCGAGGAACACCTGCTGTTCGTTTTCCGTCACGGCCTGCACGTGCACGGCTGACGGAAGAGCCCCGAGCTTGACACCCTTCACGTTGCTGCCGTCGAGCGCGCGCATGAACGCATCGTTGATGACGGGATCGAGAGCGACAAGTGGAGCCTCGGCAGCTCTGCCGGCCGTCGTGCGAGGGGCCCGCGTTTCCCGTTGGGACACGATCTCGCCCGTCCGGGGTTCGGGGCGGTCGGCATCCAGCTTTCGGCCGTTCTTCTTGATGTACTCCGAGAGCGACGGCTTCTTCGCCTCCGGGTTCGGCAGCGCGGAGGTGTGACCGGGGTCGTCGAGGACGTAGGCGCCGCCGAGGCCTTCGCGGTTCACCTTGTCGCTGCGTGTCTGATCCCACTCGTCGAGCGCGATCGTTTGGGACGTCCCGAGGGGCGTCAGGTAGACGACCCGCCTGCCCTGTATGACGGGCCTGTCCCGCGCCTCGATCCGCTGCCCTTCCTTCGTGTAGATCACGTACGTCGCATCGGCCGGGAAGGGTGAGAGCACGACGATGATGAGGACTGCCGCTGAAAGGAAGGGCGGGCGCGTGCTTGGGGACATCGGGGCCTCCGGGGGCCGTCTTAAGGGAAGACGCGGCGGAATGCAGTATAAACGTCGCCGGAAAGAGAAGGCCGAAGCGTGCTGATCGTCATGGACCGGGGCGCCACGGGCGAAGACGTCGAGCGCGTCGTCGCGGCGGCTGAGCGACTCGGGCTCAAGGCTCACCCGATCCCCGGCGCGCAGCGCACCGCGGTCGGCATCACGGGAAACAAGGGCGTCGTGACGACGGCGGTCTTCGAAGCGCTCCCGGGCGTCCTCGAGGTCATCCGCGTCTCGCATCCCTACAAGCTCGTGTCGCGCGAGTTCCACCCGGAAGATACGATCGTTTCCGTGGGCGGCGTCCCGGTGGGCGGCACACGGATCGTCGTCATCGCGGGCCCGTGCGCGGTGGAATCGCTCGAGCAGACCGTCACCATCGCGCGCGAAGTGAAGGCGCGCGGCGCGGACCTGCTGCGCGGCGGCGCCTTCAAACCGCGGACGTCGCCATACGCGTTCCAGGGCCTCGGAGAGGAAGGGCTCAGGATTCTCGCGGCCGCGCGCGACGCAACGGGTCTCCCGGTGGTGACAGAAGTGCTCGACACCGCGCACGTCGAGCTCGTGGCGGCGTATGCCGACTGCCTCCAGATCGGCGCGCGCAACATGCAGAATTTCGAGCTCTTGAAGAAGGCCGGGAAGACCGGAAAGCCCGTTCTCCTCAAGCGCGGCATGTCGGCCACGCTCGAGGAGTTCCTCCTCGCCGCCGAGTACGTGCTCGCCGAGAGCAACCCGAACGTCATCCTGTGCGAGCGCGGCATCCGCACGTTCTCGGACTTCACGCGCAATACGCTCGACCTCTCGGTCGTGCCGGCCGTCGAGCGCCTCTCGCATCTGCCGATCATCGTCGACCCCTCGCACGGAACGGGGCGCCGCGAGAAAGTCGTGCCCATGTCGCGCGCGTCGATCGCCGCCGGGGCGGATGGCATCGCCGTCGAGGTGCACAACAAGCCCGCCGAGGCGCTCTCGGACGGTCCGCAGGCGCTCACGCCCGGCATGTTCAGCGAGCTGATGAGCCAGATTCGTCCCATCGCGGTGGCGGTCGGAAGAACGGTATGAGCGGCGCCGTCCTCGTCCTCGAGGACGGCCGGCGCTTTTCCGGCCGCGCGGTCGGGGCGCCGGGCACGACGTTCGGCGAAGTCGTCTTCAACACCGGAATGTCGGGCTATCAGGAGACGCTGACGGACCCGTCCTATCGCGGGCAGATCGTCGTCATGACGGCCGCGCATGTCGGTAACTACGGTCTCAACGACGAGGACGTCGAGTCCTCGCGCATCCAGGTCGCGGGCTTCGCGGCACGCCACTTTCCGGATCGTTTCTCGAACCAGCGGGGCGAGGAACCGATCGGTCAAGGGCTCGCGGAAGGCGATGTCGTCGGAATCGACGAGCTGGACGCGCGCGCCCTCGTGCGGCACCTGAGGAGCCGGGGCGTGATGCGCGGGGCGATCTCCACGGAGACCGCGTCCGACGCGGACGCCACGGCACTCGTCGAAAAGGTGAAGGAGCAGCCCACGATGACGGGCGCCGCGCTCGCACTGACGGTCGGAACCACGACGCGCTTCGTATACCCGATTTCCGCGGGCGTCGCGCGAAAAGGGCGAGTGGCGGCGATCGACTACGGCATCAAGAGGAACATTCTGAGGATGCTCGCCGCGCGCGGCCTCGAGCCGACGGTGTTCCCGGCGGCGGCGACCGCCGAGGAGCTGCTCGCGGGCGGGTTCGACGGCTACTTCCTTTCGAACGGGCCGGGCGACCCCGACGCGCTGCCGTCATGCGTCGCGGAGGTGAAGCGCCTCGTCGAGTCCAGCAAGCCCGTGTTCGGCATCTGCCTCGGGCAGCAGCTCCTGGGCCTCGCGCTCGGCGGCACGACGTACAAGCTCAAGTTCGGCCACCGCGGCGCGAACCATCCGGTGAAGAACATTCAGACGGGCCGCGTCGCGATCACGTCCCAAAACCACGGCTTCTCCGTCGCGGCCGACTCGCTGCCCGAGAACGTCGAGATCACGCACGTGAACCTGAACGACGGCACGTGCGAGGGCTTCCGGACGACGGACCGCCCCGTGTTCGCCGTGCAGTACCACCCGGAATCCGCCCCGGGCCCGCACGACTCGGCCGCGCTCTTCGACGAGTTCGTGAGCCTCGTGGAGCAGGGCGATGTGCGCTGACCAGGCGAAGAGGAAGGGTCCGCCGAAGTCGCCGAAGGGCAAGTGTTCTCAAGCAAGGAGATCTAAATGAAATCAAGAGTTCGTGTGTTCCTCGCAGGGCTCATTCTCGCGGCCGGAGTCGCGGCCATTGCGCCACGCGCCGCCGCCGCCGACGGCAAGGCCGAGGGCACCCTCACGGTCAACGGCAAGACGACGAAGCTCTCGTATGCGTACGCGCGGGCGGTCAAGGGCTTCTTCGACAAGACAAAGGAAGACGTCGAGGTCGTCCTGAGCGACGTCCCGCTCGAGGCAAAGGCGCTCGAGGATCAGTTCGAGCGGATCCATATGGCCGACACGGGGAAGCTCCACGCGTTCGAGATCACGATCGACGCCGAGGGCAAGCCGATCTCGACCGCGTTCCGTCACAACGGCTTCAAGGGCCCGAGCCCGAGCGGCCTCTCCAGCGAGGACGTCTTCACGAAGAAGACGTTCGACGGCAAGACGGTCGATGGCCGCTACAAGAGCGCGAAGCAGAAAGA
Source organism: Acidobacteriota bacterium (assembly GCA_003152095.1). Lineage (GTDB taxonomy): Bacteria > Acidobacteriota > Thermoanaerobaculia > UBA5066 > UBA5066 > Fen-183. The sequence goes on from PLZI01000082.1 coordinate 21,389, forward strand.
GTTCTTCGGGAACACCTACACGTTCGACGTCACGTTCCGCGCCGACATCACCCGCAAGGCGAAGCCCGTGCCGCCGACCGTGACCGCGGCCGAGACGGCCGCCGCCCAGAAGAGCCCGCAGGCGAAGGTGTATGGGGATTACCTGAGGGCCGTCCAGAAGGAAGACCTCGGGGCGCTCCGCAAGCTCTTCACGAAGGAAAAGGCGAAGAACCTCGACGATCCGGACGCGAAGCAAATGGTGAAGATGGTCAAGATGATGTCCGCGACGGAGATCACGGTCCTGAGGGTCGTCGAGAAGGGCGACGCGGCGGACCTGACCGTGAGCGGCAAGCAGGACGGCGGCGTCATGAACGGCGTCGTCCACATGGTCAAGGAAGGCGGGGCGTGGAAGGTGGAGCAGGAGGAGTGGGAGAACTAGGAATCGGCGGTGCGGGAAAACCGCACGCACGGTTTGAAAGGGGTCTTGTGAAAACCCTTGCGGCTCGGCCGCGAAAGGATTAACAGGATCTATCAATGAGCGCGCTCCCGATGTCACGACCCGCGCCCGCGGACCCGACGCTCGACCTCGAGATGGAGATCCGCCGCCTCAAGAAGGAGCGGGACGCGGTCGTTCTGGCCCACTACTACCAGGAGTCCGAGATCCAGGATCTCGCCGACTTCGTGGGCGACTCGCTCGAGCTCGCGCGTCGCGGGACGCTGGCGACGGAACAGGTCATCGCGTTCGCGGGCGTGCACTTCATGGCGGAGACGTCGAAAATCCTCACTCCGGAAAAGACCGTCGTCGTGCCGGACCTCGAGGCGGGCTGCTCGCTCGCCGACGGCTGCCCGGCGCCGCTCTTCGGTGAGTGGCTGCGGAAGTATCCGGGACACACCGTCGTCAGCTACATCAACTGCTCGGCGGGAGTGAAGGCGCTTTCGGACGTCATCGTGACGTCGTCCTCGGCCGAAGTCATCCTTCGGCAGATCCCCGATCCGGTCGTCTTCGCGCCGGACCGGAACCTCGCCGCATGGCTCGAGAAGAAGCTGAACCGCAAGTTCGTGGTGTGGCCGGGCACGTGCGTCGTCCACGAGACGTTCTCGGAGAAGAAGCTCATCGACCTCATGACGCGCCATCCCGAGGCGGAGGTCATCGCGCATCCGGAGTGCGAGGAGAGGATCCTGCGCCACGCGGCCGTCGTGGCCTCCACGTCGGGCCTCCTGAAGCACGTCGCGACGTCGCCGAAGACGGCGTTCATCGTGGTGACGGAGGAGGGGATCCTCCACCAGATGCGTCGGGCCGCGCCGAAGAAGACCCTCATCCCCGCGCCGCCCGACGCGGACTGCGCGTGCAACATCTGCCCGCACATGAAGCGCAATACTCTCGAGAAGCTGTATCTGTGCCTGCGCGACCTCGCGCCCGTTCTCGAGGTTCCCGAAGACGTGAGGGTGAAGGCGAAGCGCTCCATCGACCGCATGCTCGAGATGACGGCGGGTCTCCTGCTGTCGCCCGCCGGCTCGCGCTCGTGAAACGTCCGCTGTTCTGATGAAACGCCCGCCGCTCGAAGGCCTCGTCATTCTCGACCTGTCGCGCGTCCTGGCGGGGCCGCTTGCGACGATGGTGCTCGCGGACCTCGGCGCGCGCGTCATCAAGGTCGAGGACCCGCGTGGCGGCGATTTTTCGCGCGGATGGAAGCCGCCCGCGTGGGGCGGCGAGGCGGCGTACTTCCTGTCGGTGAATCGGCGAAAGGAGTCGGCCGCCGTGGATCTCGGCACGCCGGCGGGCGCCGAGTTCGTGCGGCGCTGGGCGGCCAGGGCCGACGTCCTCGTCGAGAACTTCCTGCCCGGCGCGCTCGAAAGGCGCGGCCTCGGCGTCGAGGTGTTGCGCGCGTCGAATCCGCGCCTCGTCGTGTGCTCCATCTCGGGCGCCGGGGACGTCGGGCCGGAAGCGGGCGAACCGGGCTTCGACCTCCTGGCGCAGGGAGCCACGGGGCACATGTGGATCACGGGGCCCGCGGAGGGCACGCCGCACAAGATGGGCATGGCGCTCATCGACGTCCTCGCCGGCTGGTCCGCTGCGACGGCGATTCTCGGCGCGCTCCGCGCGCGCGAACGCGATGGAACCGGGGCTCACGTGAAGACGAATCTCGTCTCGACGGGGCTCGCCGCGCTCGTGAACGTCGCGGGCTCGGCCCTCGTGACCGGCAAGGAGGCCACGCGCCACGGCAACTCCCACGCGACCATCGAGCCGTATCGCGCCTTCGAGGCGGCGGACGGCGGATTCCTTCTCGCCGTCGGAACGGACCGGCAGTTCGAGATCCTCTGCGAGAACGTGCTCGGCCGAAGAGGCCTCGCGTTGGATCCGCGCTTCTCGACGAACGCCGCGCGCGTCGTGAACCGGAAAGAGCTCGTCCCGATCCTCGCGGAGGTCTTCGCGGGAGAGCCTCGCGCGACGTGGCTCGAACGCTGCAGGTCCGCCGGAATCCCCGCTGGCCCGGTCGCGGGCGTCCTCGAAGCGCTTCGCTCACCTCAGGCGACGGCGCTGGGATCGATTCTGGAGACGACTCGGAACGGGCGGACCGTGCCCACGGTTCGCCCTCCTTTCTTCCTCGACGGATTCGACGAGCCCGCGCCCATGGCGCCTCCGCGTCTCGGCGAGGACACGGAGAAGCTGTTTGAGGAAGTCGGACTCACGCCGCTGGTATTCTCCGAGCCTGGATGAAAGTCGCGTTCATCGGCACCCATGGCGTCGGGAAGACCACACTCTGCTACGACCTCGCTGCGGCTCTGAAGAAGAGGGATCTGACCGTGGAGCTCGTGCGCGAGGTGGCGCGCGAGTGCCCGCTGCCCATCAACCAGGAGACGACGCTCAAGGCGCAGTCGTGGATCCTGCACACGCAGATCGCCTGGGAGCTGCACGCCGACGCGAAGGCGGACGTCGTGGTCTGCGACCGCGCCGTCCTCGACAATTTCTGCTACATGCGGCGCGCCTTCACGGGCGCTCCAGCCGAAGCGGTCCTCGAGGGGCTCGTGAGGAGCTGGACGAAGACGTACGACGCGCTGTTCAAGGTTCCGGTCGTCGGCGATCCGCGTTTCGACGGCGTGCGCGACCTGGACCGGACGTTCCAGCGCGAGATCGACGGCTCCATCGACCAGACGCTTGCCTCCTGGGGCGTCCCCCACGTCGCACTCGATCCGGTCCGCCGCGCCGAATGGGGAGCGCTCGTTCTCGACGCACTTTTGCCCCGCCTGAAGCCGCAGGAACTGCTCTTCCCGGAAACGGGAGAGCGCATGACCACAACGGGAGCCCCCGATGCCTGAAACGACGTCCCTCAGCGTAAACGAACGCGCCCGCCATCTCGAAACGCTCGCCGCAACGCCCACAGCTCTCAAGGAGGCGTTGCGCGGCGTACCCCGCAAGCTTCTCCTCTTCACGCCGGCGCCGGGCAAGTGGTCGATCCTCGAGATCCTGTGCCACATGCGCGACATGGAGCGCGAGGCCTATCTCGAAAGGTACACGCGCATCCTCGCCGAGCCCGAGCCGCGGCTCCCCGACTTGAACGGCGATGCCTTCGCGATCGAGCGCGACTACCGGGGGCAAAAGGCCGGAGACGTCCTGCGCGACTGGGCTCGCCTGCGCCGCGAGAGCCTGCGGCTCCTTCGCAAGGCGAAGCCCGAGCAGTGGCGGCGCGCGGGGATCCACGAGACCGCGGGCCGGCTCACGATCGACGACCTGGTCGTGCGGCACGCGGTCGGAAACGACGCGGCGCACCTCGCCCAGATCGACGCGATCAAGCGCAGAGCCGCGCTTCTCGAACGGCTCGCGGCCGCTCCTGCGGCGCTTGCCTCCGCCCTGAAGGGCGTTGCGGACGACGCGCTGTGGCGACGCGAGCCTTCCGGAAAATGGTCGATGATCGAAAATGCCGCACACGTGCGGGACATCGAGCGCGTCTACCAGGAGCGTCTCTCGAAGACCGCTTTCGGGGACCGCCCCGCGTTCTGGATGCTCGACAACGACCGGGCCGCGACACTCCTGAAGTACGCCGAATCCAATCCCGCGGCCGTCGTGAAGGAGTTCCGGCGCCTCAGGGAGGACACGCTCGTGCTCCTGCGCGCCCTCCCGCATGCGGCGTGGCGTCGCACCGGGCTCCATCCGAAGAGAGGGGAGCTCACGCTCGAGCAGCTCGCCGAGGTCCTCGCGGGCCACGACGACAGCCACCTCGGAAAAATCCGGGCGCTCAGGGGATAGTCATGGCGGACACGAACATCAAGGAGATCGTCCGGGAGAAGTACGGTGAGGCCGCGCGGCGCGCGACGGCGGGCGGCAGCTCGTGCTGCGGCGGAGCCTCGGCGATCGCGGGGGCGAAGGATCCCATCACGTCGAATCTCTACGAAGCCGCCCAGACGCTCGGCCTGCCCGCCGCGGCGGTGCAGGCGTCGCTCGGCTGCGGCAACCCGACGGCGCTCGCGACGCTGAACGAAGGCGAGACCGTTCTCGATCTCGGTTCGGGCGGCGGAATCGACGTCTTGCTTTCGGCCCGCCGCGTCGGACCGTCGGGAAAGGTGTATGGACTCGACATGACGGACGACATGCTCGCCCTCGCCCGCGAGAATCAGCGAGCGGCGGGCGTCACGAACGTCGAGTTCCTGAAAGGCGAGCTCGAGAGCATCCCCCTTCCGGACGCGAGCGTCGACGTGATCATCTCGAACTGCGTCGTCAACCTCTCGGCCGACAAGGACCGCGCGCTCGCCGAGGCGTTCCGCGTGCTGAGGCCGGGCGGCCGGTTCGCGGTATCGGATGTCGTCGTGCGCGGCGCGGTGCCCGCGGAGGTGCGCCGGAACGTCGAGCTGTGGATCGGCTGCCTCGCCGGCGCGCTGGAGGAGAAGGAGTTCGAGGCGAAGCTGACGCAGGCGGGCTTCAGGGACGTGGAGATCGTTCCGACGCGCATCTACGACGTGAACGACGCGCGCGATTTCCTTTCGGCCGCAGGTATCGACGCCGACGCCATCGCGCCTCAGGTGGACGGAAAGTTCATGAGCGCGTTCGTGAGGGCGCGCAAAGCCTGACGTGATCCGCGGCGTGCCAGAATGCGGTATCAGTTCTCGGATGATCGTCTCCAGACCCGGGCCGTCACGTTGCGTCCTCCTGTTCGCGCGCGCACCGCGCGCCGAGGCCGCGGCCAAAGGCCTGAGCCGGGGTGAAGCCCTTTTCACACTCGCGCGGAACCGGGTCGTCCGGGCTGTGGCGGCCCTCCCGGACGTAGACCTCGTTTCCGTTCCACCGGCCGCCCAGTCGGGCGGCGACTTCGGCGAGAGGCTGGAGAGCGCGTTCCGGGAGGCCCGCCTCCGGGGATACCGGGAGATCGTCGCGGTGCCGGGCGACGTTCCGGAGCTCACGGCGCGGGATCTCGCGGCGGCGTTTCGGGCGCTTTCGGAGTCGGACACGGTCCTCGGCCCTTCGCGCGATGGGGGAGTCTGGCTGATCGGCCTCCGCGCCGGCGCCGTCTCTCCCTCGGATTTCTTCGGACGGGTTCCGTGGCGGACGCCGCGCGTTTTCGATGCGCTCGTCGGCAACGCGCCAAAGGCCGTCCTCCTTGGGGAGCTTCTCGACGTCGACCGCCGCGCGGATGCGATGCGACTTAGAGACGCGCTTCGCGCCGCGAAGCGGGACGCCGGGCTCCTCGCCGTTCTCGAGGTCGTCCTCGGCCGACGACGCGTCCTTTCCCCGCAAGAGCCTCTTCGCAAGAGTCCTCCTCCGTTCACCGCTCCTCCGCCCTCTCGTGCGCCGCCCCTCTTCCTCCTCACGTTCTAGGAAGTCCGGCATTCCGCCCCGCGACGACCTCGCGGGAAGAGAAGGGGGTTCGAGTGCAGCGTTTCGTGTCTTCAGCCGTGCTCCCTGCCTGTTTCATCATCGTGTTAGGCGTTCTCCTCGCACCCGGCGCCGCCCGCGCCGAGGACAAGACCGTCATTCAGTACGACTGCATCCCGAACTACGCGAACTGGGGCGGCGTGACCGCCCTCTACAAGCAGGTCACGGGGGTGACGGTGCCTCCGGATCCGAAGGGCTCGTCCGTCGCGATGGCGGCGCTCGAGAAGGAGAAGGACAACCCCGTCGCCGATTGTGCCTACTACTCCGGCGCGATCGGCTATCAGGCCGCCCAGAAGGGACTTCACCAGCCGTACAAGCCGAAGGGGTGGGAGAAGATCCCTGATGCCCTGAAAGACCCGAACGGGCTCTGGTGGACCGTGCACACCGGCACGATCGCGTTCCTCGTCAACACGAAGGCCCTCGGCGGCGCTCCGGTTCCGAAGTCGTTCGCCGATCTCCTCAAGCCCGAGTACAAGGGGAAGATCGCCTATGACGATCCGACCTGGGGCGGGACGTCGTTCACGTTCGTCTACGGTCTGAACGAGCTGATGGGCGGCACGGAGAAGGATTTCCGTCCCGGGCTCTCCTACCTCAGGAAGCTCGACGCGAACGTCTCGTCGTATCCCCGCGAGTCGATCTACAACGCCGTGCTGCGCGGCGAGGTGCCGATCTGGATCAACGCGGACGGAAACGGCTACAAGATGAAGCACGTGGACGGGGGCCCGGTGGAAGTCGTGATTCCCTCGGAGGGCACCTTCACGATGCCGCTCGTCATGGGCCTCGCGAAGGGCGCGCCGCACGCCGACGAGACGAAGAGGTACTTCGACTGGCTGCTCTCCCCCCCCGCGCAGGCGGAGTTCGCGAAATCGTTCTTCCGCCCGGTCGTGGCGGGTACCCTGCCCGCCGAGCTCGCGGCGAAGTTCCTTCCCGACGCGGACTACGGGAAGGCCCGCGCCCTCGACCTCTCGAAGATGGCGGCCGCGGCCGACGCGCTGAAGAAAGCGTGGCTGGACGAGATCCGGGGGACCGGCCGTTAGCCGTAGGAACCGCTCCGCCGCGGCGGGAGCGCTTCTCGCGCTCCCGCTCGCGCTCTTCCTCGGCCTTTGCGTCGTGTGGCCGTTGGCGCGCCTCGCGGCCGGGGCGTTCTCGTCGTCGGGCGCATTTCTCCAGGTCCTCTCGGCGGGCCGTTACCGGACGTCCCTCGTCAACTCGTTGGCCCTGTCGACGGCGGCCGCCTTCGTCTCGGTCGCGCTCGCGCTCGTGCCCGCGTGGGTCTTCGCACGGGAGCGCTTCCCCGGGCGCAATCTCGTGCGGACGGCGGTTTCGCTCCCGCTCACTTTCTCCGGTGTCCTCGTGGGTTTTCTCGTGATCGTGATGCTCGGGCGAATCGGAGCCGTTCCGAAGCTCGCGGGTCTCGTGACGGGGCGGGAGTGGTTCGCCGGGTCGGCGTTCACCCTGACGGGGCTCTTTCTCGCCTATCTCTATTTCGAGATTCCACGGGCCGTCATGACGCTCGAGGCCGCGTTCCGTCACTTTCCGCCCGAGCTGGACGCCGCGGCGCGTTCGCTGGGCGCCGGGCCGATCACGCGCCTCCTTCGCGTGACGCTTCCCTACGCGGCTCCCGCGCTGTTCTCGACGCTGGCCGTGACGTTCTCGGCCTCGATGGGTTCCTTCGGCGTCGCGCTCGTTCTTTCGCGGCGCTTCACGGTCGCCCCGCTCGAGATCTACACGGAGCTGACGGCGTTTCTGAACGACGCGGTCGCGGGAGCGCTCTGCGTTGCGCTCGCGGCCCTCACGTTCGGCGTGGACCGTTTGCTCGCGCGGAGGGCGGCGTGAGCCTCCCCGTCTCGCCCCGGCGCGTCGCGCGGATGGCGGGGATCGCCGTGACCGTGACGCTCGCCGTGTGTCTCGTGGCGCCGCTCGTCGTCACGGCGGCGGGGGCCTTCGTCCATGCGGACTGGTACGGGCAGAGGTCCGAGGGGGCCGCCGCGGGCGGCGCGCTCGGCCTGTTCCGGTACGTGCTCGGTCTCTGGTCGGGAGCGGTCGTCACGTCTCTCCGGCTCGTCGGGACGGTCGTCCCGCTCGCGCTTTTCATCGGGACGCCGGCGGCCTTCGCGTTCCGGCGCCGGCCGTTCCCGGGTTCGGGCTCTCTCGAGACACTCGCCATGACGCCGCTCGCGATTCCGGGCATCGCGCTCGCCGTGGGGCTGCTCCTCGGGGCCGGGCGGACACCGCGTTTCGGCCTCCTCGTGGCGGGTCATCTCGCCTATACGCTGCCGCTCGTCCTTAAGACGGTGAGCAACGCGCTGGAGGGAGAGAGCGTGGACCTCGAACGGGCGGCGCGCTCCCTCGGTGCCGGTCCCTGGAAGACGGCGGCGTGGGTGACGCTGCCGCGCCTCGTGCCCGGACTCGTGCTCTCGGCGCTTCTCGTCTTCGCCGTGTCGTGGGGGGAGTTCAACGTCAGCTTCCTGCTCGCGACTCCGCTCGTGCAGACATTTCCCGCGGGGCTGTATCTCACGTATACGACGAACTCGTTCCCCGTCGCCGCCGCGGCGACGCTGATCTTCCTCGCACCCATCCTGCCCGCGTTCCTGGCCATCCAGGCGCTCGGCGGCGAAGAGTTTCGTCGGGGGCTCTCGTCATGAAGCTGGAAGTGCGCGGGCTGTCGAAGACCTACGGTCCGGGGAGACCCGCCGTCGCGTCCGTGAGCCACGTCTTCCCGGAGGGCCGGATCTCCGCCCTCCTCGGGCCGAGCGCCTCTGGGAAGAGCACGACGCTCTGGATGATCGCGGGGCTCGCCGATCCTGATGCAGGCCAAGTCCTCCTTGACGGGAGGGACGTCACGAACGTCCCCGCCGAAAAGCGCGACATCGGGATGGTTTTCCAGAGTTACGCGCTCTTTCCGCATCTCACCGTGCTCGAGAACGTGGCGTTCGGGCTGAGGACGCGCGGCGTGGGGAAAGCCGAGCGGGTGGCGCGCGCCCGCGAGGTTCTCGAGACGGTTCGGATGGGAGACTTCGGGGGCCGGCCGGTCGACGGGCTCTCCGGCGGCGAGCAGCAGCGCGTGGCTCTCGCGCGCGCCCTCGCGTTCCGGCCGCGCATTCTCCTCCTCGACGAACCGCTCTCGGCTCTGGACGCGAAACTCCGGGAGGACCTCAGGGCCGAGCTCTTCAGTTTCCTCCGCGCGCTCGCCCTCACGACCGTGTACGTGACGCACGACCAGGCTGAGGCGCTCGCCCTCGGGGACGAGCTGGTCGTCATGCGCGAGGGACGCATCGAGCAGTCCGGCCGTCCGGCGGAGGTGTATCACCGCCCCGCGAGCCCGTTCGTGGCGCGGTTCCTCGGCGCGGCGAACCTCGTCGAGGCCGACGTGTCGGCGCGGGGCGACGCGCTTCGTCTCCCTTTCGCGACGATCGAGGCGCCGGACGGCGCGGAGGCGGGGCTGTGCTGGGCCATGCTCCGCCCCGAGGACCTCGAAGTCGTCGGTCCGGCCGAGGCGGACTTCACGGCCGCGCTTGCCTCGGCTCAATTCCTCGGACCGGTGCAGCGCTTGCGGGTCTTCGCGGGGCGGCAGGAGCTCCTTCTCGACGCCGCGAACGACCTCGCGATCGGCGATGAAGCGAGAATTCCCGTGCGCATGAAACGGGAGAAGATCGTCGTCTTCGCGCGGGGCGAAGGCGAAAAGCCGCCGGCACCCTTCGTCCCGCCTCCGGGCGCGGCCGCCGTTTTCGACGTCTTTCCGCGTACCGTCAACTGAGGTTCCCCATGAGCAGCGCCCCGTCCGGTTTTCCGATCGCGCCCCTCTTCGCTCTCGACACGCTGTGGTTCCAGGTGGCCGGGACGCTGTGCAATCTCCAGTGCACGCACTGCTTCATCTCGTGCTCGCCGACGAATCACGCCCACGAGATGCTTACTCTCGCCGACGTGAAGCGCCGTCTTCAGGAGGCCGAAGCGCTCGGGGTGAAGGAGTACTACTTCACGGGCGGCGAGCCCTTCATGAATCACGAGATCTTCGAGATTCTCGAGGAGACCCTCCGGATGGGACCAGTCTCGGTCCTGACGAACGGGGTCCTCATCCGGGCCGACACGGCGGCGCGGCTGAAGAGGTTGTCGGACGCCTCGGAATACAGCCTGGACGTCCGCATCTCGATCGACGGCTGGGACGCTACGACGAACGATCCCATTCGCGGCGCGGGGACGTTCGAGAGGATCGTCGGCGGCGTCCGCGCGCTCGCCTCGGCCGGGCTCAATCCCGTCCTCACCGTGACCGAGGCATGCGAAGGAGTGGCCACGCGGGACGGCCGGACGCGCTTCCTCGACTTCCTCCGTACCATCGGCCTGCCGCAGCCGCGGCTGAAGATCATGCCGCTCCTCCGGATCGGGGCCGAAGAGTCTCGTCTCAGGGCCTATGA
>PLZI01000088.1 GCA_003152095.1 Acidobacteriota bacterium
GCAAGCACGGCGAGGCCGGCCGCCTTGAACCCCTTCTCCGGCGAGAAGAGGACGAAGCCCCAGAGAAGGAGCGCGACGAGCGCCGGCAGCGGATAAAGCCACATCCGGAACGGCCGCGCGAGGTCCGGGCGCGTCTTTCGGAGGATGAGCGCCGCCGCGATCTGCGCGATGAACGGAATGATCGCCCGGATCGACACGATGGCCGAGACGACGACCCTGAGGTCCAGGAACGAGAACACCGCGGCCGCGCCGCCGAGCGCGAGGATGGCGACGACGGGATAGCCCTCCGTCGGATGCAGCCGCGCGAAAGCCGGGAAGAAGTTCCCGTCCCGCGCGGCCGCGTAGAGGATGCGCGAGTAGCCGAGCGTGAGCGAGAAGACCGACGCGAATGCGGTCCAGAGGATGAGGCCGGTCACGAGGCGCGCGACAGGCCGGCCCGCGAGCACGGCGACGAAGTCCGCGACCGTGGACTTCGAGCTCATGGCCTCTTGCATCGGAAGGACCGACACGATGCACGCGTTCATGAGGATGTAGAGGACCGCCACCGAGAGGATCGAGACGACGATGACGCGCGGGATCGTCTTCGTGGGCTCGACGATCTCCTCGGCGAGGTAGCAGACGTTGTAGTAGCCGAGGTAGTCGTACACGGCGAGGATGAGCCCCAACCCGAGGCCGCCGAGGACGCCGGCGGGCGGCACGATCCCCGGCGCCGAGAGGACCGGCGCTTCCCAGAATCGGAACGCGCTGAGCTTCAGGTGCGGGAGGCCGAGACCGATCACGATCCCGAGCGTCGCGAGAACCCCGATCCAGAGCACGATCGAGAACTTCCCGATCGCGCCGATCCGGCGCATCAGGAGCAGCATCACCGCCAGGCAGAGGACCGACGCGACGGGCGCCTCCCACGTCTCCGGAATCTCGGGAAAGACGAAGTGGAGATAGCGCGAGAAGCCGATCGCCCCGGAAGCCATCGAGAGCGGCGCGGAGAAGATGATCTGGAAGAGGAACAGGAACGAGACGAGCCGGCCCCACCGCGCGGGGCCGTACGCCTCCCGGAGGAACGCGTAGGAGCCTCCCGCGCGCGGCAGCTCCGCCGACAGCTCCGCGGTCACGAGGCCGTCCGCGATGGCGAGAACGGCGCCGAGGATCCACGCGCCGAGCGCGCGCCCGCCGCCCATGGCGGCGAGAATGAGGGGAAGGGTCACGAAGGGCCCGATCCCCACCATGTCGATGATGTTGAGGGCGGTCCCCTGCCAGAGGCCGATCTCGCGCTTCAACCCGCCTTCAGGCGGGGCCGCTACGCTCATGGCATGAGACAGTAACTCGTCTGCCCTGATGCGGGCGCATCAGAGACATCGCGAGCCGACGGAGTCACCATATTGAGAATGATTCTCATCAAAAACATCTCCCTCGGATTCCGTTCCGGCCGCGCCCGCGCTCTCGCCGGGGCGCTCGCGGGGGCCTTCCTCGCGGGCCTGCTCTCCGCGCCGTCGGCCGCCCAGCAGGCTCCCGCGACGCCGCCCCCGCCAGCCACGGACGACGCGCCACTGCCCGAGCGCGACTGGTCGCTTCATGGCCAGCTCACCTATCAGCTGCAGGGTCACGGTGCGTTCGACTCGCCATACGAAGGACCGAACAGCCTTGAGAACCGCAAGGAGACACGGGGCTCTTTCACGTCGACGCTGTTTCTCGGAAGGCGTCTCTGGACGGGGGGCGAAGCGTTCGTGAACGTCGAGCTGATCGCGGGTCAGGGATTGAGCCGCGTTCTCGGACTGGCGGCCCCGCCCAATGGCGAGACCTACCGGGTCGACAGCACCCGGCTGAAAGCGAATCTCGCGCGCCTCTTCCTGCGTCAGACGTTCGCGCTGGACGGCGAAGGGGAAGCTCAGGACGACGGGGAGAACCAGCTCCAGGGACGCCGTGCCGCCCGGCGGATCGTCGTGACCGTCGGGAAGATCTCCGTCACGGACGTTTTCGACGGCAACGCGTACGCGCACGAGCCCCGCACGCAGTTCAACAACTGGTCCCTTTGGGCAAACGCGGCCTGGGACTATCCGGCGGACACGCGTGGATACACTTGGGGCGTCGCCCTCGAACTGTACCGGGATGCCTGGGCGGTGCGTCTCGGGTCGTTCATGGAACCCCGGGAAGCGAACGGCTTGGAATTCGACCACGACGTGTCGCGCGCCCACGGCGACGTCCTCGAGGTGGAGCACCGCCATGCGCTCTCCAAGAGGCCTGGAGCTGTCCGCGTCCTCGCCTACTGGAATCACGCGAACATGGGGGTCTACCGTGAAGCGTTGGACCTCGCACCCGCGGCACCCGACATCACGACGACGCGAGCTCCTGGGCGCTCGAAATACGGCTTTGGCCTCAATCTGGAGCAGGAGATCCTCTCGGGCGTCGGAATCTTCCTCCGCGCCGGCTGGAACGACGGGAGGACCGAGTCCTGGGCCTTCACGGAGGTCGAGCGGGCGCTCGCGCTCGGAGCGATTGTGCGCGGAGATTCCTGGAAGCGTCCCCGAGACCTCTTCGGCATGGGCGTCGCACTGAACGGAATCAATGGCGACCACCGCGACTATCTCGCCGCGGGCGGGCTCGGGTTCATGCTCGGAGACGGAGCGCTGAACGCGTCCACGGAAAAGGTCCTCGACGCCTTCTACCGCGCCTCTCTCGCCTCGTTCGCCGCCGTCACGCTCGAGGTTCAGCGCTACTGGAACCCAGGCTTCAATCAGGACCGGGGGCCCGTGACCGTTTACGGCTTTCGCCTTCACGCGGAATTTTGAGGGCGCTTCTTGGGGCGGGCGCGCGGATTGCGTAAGATGCGCCGCCTGAGTCGCATGCGCCAGTCCGCCGCCCGCGCCGCCGCCGCGTTCCTCCTCGCGGCCCTCCTCGCCCCGGTCCTCGGGGCCGGTGCCGTGCTGGCCGACGACCTGCGCGACATGGTCAAGGACAACACCGGCCTCGCGGACGATCCCGAGACACCCGGGCCCGACCTCTACGCGCCGCGCGTCTGGGGTACGGACATCCCGGACATGCCGTCGCTCATCGTGCTCGACGCCCCGGCGGCGGAGACGGTCGCCGAAGCGCCGCGTGCCGCAGGCACGCTCTCCCCGGCGATGCGAGACCTCGCGCCACGCGCACCGCGTGCGCGCGAGATCTCCGCGCGCGGCCCGCCCTCCGGCTCCTTCTAACTTCCCTTCATTCCCCGGTTCGACCCTGAAGGTCGGCGGCGCACCCGCGCCGCCGGAAGGAGCCCCTCGTGAAGAGAAACATCGGCCTCGCCGTCGCCGCGCTGTGCGCGCTGGCAGCGGCGTCCGGCCGCGGCGAAAACGTTTCCCGGCTTACGCTCGCCGAGGCCCTGCGCCTTGCGTCCGAGCGCAATCCCGATCTCCTCGCGGCGCGGGCGGACCTGGAATCGGCACGCGCATCGCGGACCACCGCCGTCGCGCTGCCAAACCCGGCTCTGGCGTATTCGACGAGCAAGATCCCGACCGACGGCTCGCCCGCGAACACGATCTATGGCAACGGTTTCAACAGCCGCTCGTACGATACCGTCGTCTCCGCCTCAGAGCTCGTCGAGATCGGCGGAAAGCGCAAGGACCGGCGGGTTTCTGCCGACGAGGGGATCGCCGGCGCCACGGCCCGCCTCGCCGATGCCGCGCGGCTGCTCGACGCGGCCGTCGTGCGGGCCTACACGGCCGCCGGCGTGGCGCGAGCGAGCGCGGCCATCGCGCGCGAGACGGCTGCCTCGTTCGGAAAGACCGCGGGACTCGCGAAAGAGCGCGAGGCCGCGGGAGAGATCTCCATGTCGGAAAAGACGCAGATCGAAATAGCCGGCGGCCGCTTTCTCGCCGACGCGGCGCAGGCCGACCTCGCGTACGCGAACGCGGTCCGCGCTCTGGGGGCGCTCCTGAACATGCCCGCCGTCGCCCTGGCCGAGGACCTCGATGCACCCGGCGAAATCATGCCGCCCAACTCCTCGGTGACGCCGGAGATCGACGAGACTCTTTTCGCACGCCGCCCGGACCTCGCCGCGCTCGAGGCGGCGGTCCGAAAGGCCGAAGCCGATCTCGCGCTCCAGAAGGCCTTTCGCGTGCCCGATCCCACGCTCCTCGCGCAATATGAAAGGCAGCCACCCGACCAGCGGAACACCGCGGGCTTCGGCGTCTCGTTTCCGCTGCCTGTCTTCAACCTCAACGGCGGCGCGATCCGCGCGGCCCAGGTCGCCGTCGAATCCGCCAGGCGCGACCTCGCCCGCGGCCGCGTGCGCGTCCAACAGGACCTCGCCGCCACGCGCGACGCCCTCGAGACGGCCCGCGTGCGGGCCCTCCGCCTCGTGAACGATCTCCTCCCGAAGTCCCAGAAGGTGCGCGACATCGTACGTTTCGCGTACGAGCAGGGCGCCGCCTCGCTTCTCGAGCTCCTCGAAGCCGAACGCAACGCCAACGACATCCGCCTTGCCGCGGTCTCCGCGCGGGGCGACCTCGCCGCCGCCCGCGCGGACTTCTTCGCCGCGCGCCCCGGCGTCGATAGGAACCACCCATGACGAAACGCCTCCTCACGGGCCTTCTGGCCGCTAGCCTTCTCACCGCCTGCGGCAAGCGCGCGCCTGACTCCGTGGACCTTCCGCCTCCCGCGCGCGAGGGCGACACACTCACGTTCGAAGCCGGATCGCCGCAGCTCACCGCCTTCAAAGTGGAGCTCGTGGCCGGGCAGAAGCCCGCGCCACTCGCCGTCACGGGCCGCCTCGCGTGGAACGAGGACGCGACCGTCCGCATTCTTTCGCCGCTCGCGGGCCGCCTCGTCGCCCTCAAGGCGCCTGTCGGCGTCCGCGTCGCGGCCGGCGACCTTCTCGCGGAGATCTCCTCGCCGGACTTCGGCCAAGCCCAGTCCGATGCGGCGCGGGCCGCCACGGACCTCGCGGCCGCCGAGCGCACGAAAGAGCGCGTCGCGCGCCTCGTCGAGCGCGGCGCGGCGCCCCGCAAGGACCTCGACGCGGCCGACACCGACCTCTCGCGCGCCCGCGCCGAGGCGCGCCGGACCTCGGCCCGGCTCGCGCGATGGGGAGGCGATGCGGCGACAGATGCCGCGCGAGGGCCGGACCAGCTCTTCCGTCTGACCTCGCCGATCGCGGGAGTCGTCGTCGAGCGCAACGCAAACCCGGGCCAGGAAGCGCGGCCCGACGCGCCGGTTCCGCTCTTCGTCGTGAGCGAACCGCGAACTCTGTGGGTCCTTCTCGACGTGACCGAGCGCGACCTCGCTTCGGTGAAGGCGGGCGACCGCCTGGCGCTCCGGACGGATGCCTACCCCGGCCGTACGTTTCCCGGGCGTCTCGACCTCGTCGGGGACGCGCTCGACCCGGCCTCGCGCACCGTGAAGGCGCGCGGGAGCGTGGACAACGCCGTGTCGCTGCTGAAGGCCGAGATGTACGTCACGGTGGAAGTCGAGAGCCGGGCGGCGAAGGCGGCGGTCGTCCCGGCGCGGGCCGTTCTCACGGAGGACGGAAAGCGCTTCTGCTTCGTCGCGGACGGGCCCGCCCGCTTCCGGCGCGTCGCCGTGGAGGTCGGCGTCGAGCGCGACGGCAAGGTGCCCGTCCTCTCGGGCCTGCCCGAAGGCGCGGGCGTCGTCACGGACGGGAGCCTCCTTCTCGCGTCGCTCTTCGCCTCTGGAAAGAGCTCGTGATCCGCGCGGTCGTCTCGTACGCGCTCCACAGGCGCGTCATCGTCCTCGCGCTCCTCGCCATCTTCGCGGCCTTCGGCGTCCTCGCGTTCCTGCGCCTGCCGGTCGAGGCGTATCCCGACGTCACGAACGTACAGGTGCAGATCATCACGCTCTTTCCTGGCCACGCGGCCGAGGAGGTCGAACGCCTCGTCACGATTCCGGTCGAGAACGAGATGAATGGGATCCCAAAACGCGCGTCCATGCGCTCCATCTCGATCTTCGGCCTCTCGACCGTCACGATCGTCTTCGAGGACGATGCCGACCGCGCCTACGTCAGAAATCAGGCCTTCGAGCGGCTGCAGTCCGTGACGCTGCCTCAGGGAGCGCAGGCAAACCTCTCGCCCGACTCGACGCCCGTGGGCGAGATCTACCGTTACACCCTCACGGGCCCCCCGGGCTTCTCGCCGCTCGAGTTGAAATCCCTCGAGGACTGGGTCGTGGAGCGGAAGCTGCGCACCGTGCCGGGCGTCGTCGACGTCGTGGGCTTCGGCGGACCGACGAAACAGTACCAGGTGAACGTCGATCCGCTGAAGCTCAAGTCCTACGCGCTCACGCTCGCGCAGGTGTTCGACGCGCTCGCGAAAGGCAATCGCAACGCGGGCGGGGCCTACATCGAGCACGGCGCCGAGATGTACGTCGTGCGAGGTCTCGGGCTGGTCCAAAGCCTCGACGACATTGCCGAAATCGCCGTGGTCACGCGCGGCGGCACGCCGATCCGCATCCGGGACGTCGCCACCGTCAGCGTGGGCCCGCGCATCCGGCTCGGGCGGGTCGGGAAGACCGTCGGGACGGCGGATGCGGACGATGTCGTCCAGGGCATCGTGCTTCTCCGCAAGGGCGAGAACGCGCTCGAGGTTCTCGAGCGCGTGCGCGCGAAGGTGGACGAGATCGGCCGCACGGCGCTCCCGCCCGGCGTCAACATCGTGCCGCATTACGACCGCACGGCCCTCATCGACCGCACGCTCCACACCGTGCGCAAGAACATGGCCGAGGGCATCGGATTCGTCCTCGTCGTTCTCGTTGCGTTCCTCGGACTCAAGAACGCTCGGTCCGCGCTCGTCGTCGCGGCTGTCATCCCGCTCTCCCTCCTCGGGGCGTTCCTACTCCTCGACCTGCGCGGCGTCCCCGCGAACCTCATCTCGATGGGCGCGATCGACTTCGGCATCATCGTGGACTCCGCCGTCGTCGTCGTGGAGAACCTGCTCCGAATCCTCGAGGAGCGGGGCGGCAAGCTCCGCTCGCTCTCCTCCACCATCGTGCAGGCCACGAGCGAGGTCGGGAAGCCCATTCTCTTCTCGAAGGCCATCCTCATCACGGCGTTCCTGCCGCTCTTCACGCTCCAGCGAGTCGAGGGAAAAATCTTCCGCCCGATGGCGCTGACGCTCACGTTCGCGCTTCTGTGGGGCACGATCCTCGCGCTCACGGTCGTGCCCGTCCTCGCGAGCTACGCCGTGAAGAGGCGCAGGGCCGAGCCCCCGGCGCCCGCGACCCCAGCCGGGCCCGAGTCCCATGGTGACTCCGAATCCGTCGTCGTGCGGACTCTCACGCGTCTCTATGAGCCCGCGCTCGGGTTCGTCCTCGAGCGCCGCAAGTCGGTCCTCGCCGCCGCCGTCGTCCTTCTCGCCCTCGGCGGCACGGTCGCCGCGCTCCTCGGCTCGGAGTTCCTGCCGAAGCTCGACGAGGGTGCCCTCTGGGTCCGCGCGACGTTTCCGGGGTCGATCTCGCCGTCCGAAGCCTCCCGCATCACCCGGCAAATCCGCGCCACTCTTGCGTCGTTTCCCGAAACGAAAACCGTCGTGAGTCAGCTCGGCCGTCCGGACGACGGCACGGACGTGAACGGCTTCGATACGTCGGAGTTCTACGTCGATCTCATCCCACGCGATCGCTGGACGACCGCGAGGACGCGGGACGCGCTTTCGGACGCCATGAACCGGAAGCTGTCCGCGATTCCCGGGATCGAGCTCACGTTTTCGCAGGTCATCGAGGACAACGTGAACGAGGCCGTGTCCGGCATCAAGAGCGAGCTCTCCGTCAAGATCTTCGGAGAAGATCCCGCCGTGCTGCAGGAACTCGCGGACCGAGTGGCGGCGATTCTCGACACGGTGCCCGGCGCCGTGGACGTCGCCGCCGAACGCCTTTCCGGGCAGCCGCAGGTCCAGATCGCCATCGACAGGGCCGCGATCGGCCGTTACGGCCTTTCGGTGTCGGACGTCGAGACGGTCATCGAAACGGCGCTCGGCGGGGCCGTAGCGACGCAAATCATCGAGGGAGAGAAGACGTTCGACCTCGTCGTCCGCGTCGACCCCGGCGCGGTGTCGGACCAGGAGTCCATCCGCGCAATCCCGATTCTCGGCCCGAACGGCGAGAAGCTCACGCTGGGCTCCGTCGCCGACGTGCGCCTGGCACCCGGCTCGGCGCGCGTCTTCCGCGAGGAAAACTCGCGCCGCATCGCCGTGAAGTTTTCCGTCCGCGGGCGAGATCTCGGCTCTCTCATCGGCGAGGCGCAGAAAAAAGTCGATGGCGCCGTGAAGGTCCCGCCCGGGTACCGCCTCGAGTGGACGGGCGCGTTCGAGAACCAGCAGCGGGCCCTCAAGCGTCTCATGATCGTGATTCCGATCACGCTCGCCGCCATCTTCTTCCTGCTCTTCGCCGCGTTCGACTCGCCGCGCCTCGCGACCCTCATCCTGCTCAACGTGCCCTTCGCCGCCGTGGGCGGCCTCTTTGCCCTCCCGCTCGCGGGTCTGACGCTCTCGGTCTCGGCGCTCGTCGGGTTCATCGCGCTCTTCGGCGTTTCCGTGCAAAACGGCGTTCTCCTCGTCGAGCGTATCCGCGATTTGCGCCGCGCCGGGCGGACGCTCTTCGACGCCGTTACGGAGGGCGCGCTCACGCGCTTTCGACCCGTGTTAATGACCGCCACCATGGCCGCCTTCGGCCTGCTTCCCGCCGCACTGTCGCACGAGGTCGGCGCGGAGACACAGCGGCCGTTCGCCGTCGTCATCATCGGCGGCCTCGTGACCGCCACGCTGCTCACGCTGTTCGTCCTGCCGGTTCTCTACGATCTCTTCGAACGCGACGAGGAGGAATACTGATGCGATACGTCGTCGGCTTCTTTCCGCCAGACCGCCTCTTTGCCATCGTGGACGCGCTCTCGGAGGGCCGCGTCCACGGACTCACGATCTCCGACGCGCGCGGATTCGGTCAGGAGCATGACGCGTCACACCCCGACCATCACGAGCACCTCGGCGTGGAGATGACGAAGAAGATCCGCGTCGAGATCTTCTGCCGCGACGAGGAGGTGGCAGGCATCCTCGACGCGCTCTACACGTTGGGCCACGGCGGGCGCCGTGGTGACGGCAAGGTTTTCGTCCTCCCCGTTCTCGACGCGCTCCGCATGAAGACCGGCGAGCGCGGCGAGGAGGCGCTCGGCCCCCCGGCGGAGCGGTAGGCGTCAGCCGCGCTTCAGGACGTCCTTCGCGATCGTGTTGAGCTGCATGAAGGACGTGCCCTCGTAAATCTTCCCGATCTTCGCGTCGCGGTACATCTTCTCGAGGGGGTAGTCCTTCACGTAGCCGTATCCGCCGAGGAGCTCGAGGCCCCGGGACGTGCACATCTCGGCCACTTCCGAGCCCTTGAGCTTCGCGATGGCGGCCTCGCGTGCGAACGGCAGGCCGTTCTCCTTGAGGCGCGCCGCGTTGTAGACGGCGAGGCGCGCGCACTCGAGCTCCATGTCCATNNCTCGCCGTGTAGTCGAGCGCGTTGCGCGATATGCCGACCATCTGCGCGCCGATCCCGATGCGGCCCTCGTTCAGCGTCTCGATCGCGATTTTGTATCCCTCACCCACGTTGCCGACGACGTTTTCGGCGGGCACCTCGACGTCCTCGAACGCGAGCGCGAGCGTGGAGGACGCGCGGATCCCGAGCTTGTCCTCCTTCTTGCCCTTGTGGAAGCCCTTCCACTGCGACTCGACGAAGAACGCGGTGATGCCCTTGTAGCCCTTGCTCTTGTCGACGTTCGCAAAGACGAGGAACAGCTCGGCCTCGAGGCCGTTCGTGATCCAGAGCTTGCCGCCGTTCAGGAGGTAGCGGTCGCCCTTCGGCGTCGCCGTCGTCGCAAGGGCGAACGCGTCGGACCCCGACCCGGCTTCGGACAGCGCATACGAGGCGACTTTCTGCTTCGCGAGCTGCGGAAAATACTGTTTCTGCAAAGCCGGCGAGGCCCAGCGCAGGATCGCGTTGTTCACGAGGGTGTTCTGGACGTCCACGACGACGGCGCAGGCCGCGTCGACGCGGGCGAGCGCCTCGATGATGGCGATGGACGTGCCGAAGTTCGCGCCGAGGCCGCCGAACTCCTCCGGGATCTCGATTCCCATGAGATCGAGGTCGAAGAACTTCCGGATGAGGTCCGGATCCATGACGTTCGCCTGGTCCATCTCGCGCACTTTCGGGCCGATCGTCTCCAGGGCGAAGTCATAGACGCCTTCAGCCAGCTCCCGCTCGTGGTCGGAGAGGACCGACACGGGCGGAATCGCAGGCGTTTCGGTGATGGTGGACATGAACTTCCTCCGCCTCGGAGGATACCGAAAAATGAAAGAGCCGGGCTGACCTGTGCGGGGGGATGCGACGTCCGTCAACGGGTGCTTCTGCATAACGTAGGGCGCCACAATCCGCGCGGCCAGTGGGGCAAATGCATCAGCCTTTCGGCCCAGGCCTGGGCCCATGATAAGAGTTGTTGTCTTCCGTTCGACATCCCGTCCGGCAAAAACCCGGCGGGCCCAATAGACCAACAGGAGGTCTCATGTCAGATATTCTCAAAACCCTCGAGGCCGAGGTCGAGAAAAAGCCGGGGCGCTCCACAGGAGGTTCCAAGTTGGTGTACGTCAAGAATCTGATGGCCGAGGTCAAGGCCAAGAACCCGGCCGAGCCCGAGTTTCACCAGGCGGTCGAGGAGGTTGCCGAATCGCTTCAGCTCGTCCTCGAGCAGCGGCCGGAATACCGGAGCGCGAAGATCCTGGAGCGGATCATCGAGCCCGAGCGGGTCCTGATGTTCCGGGTGCCCTGGCAGGATGACCAGGGGACCTACCGGATCAACCGCGGATTCAGGATCCAGATGAACAGCGCCATCGGGCCCTACAAGGGAGGGCTCCGGTTCCACCCCTCGGTCAACCTCGGGATCCTGAAGTTCCTCGCCTTCGAGCAGGTCCTCAAGAACTCGCTGACGACGCTGCCGATGGGCGGCGCCAAGGGCGGCTCGGACTTCGACCCGAAGGGCAAGAGCGACGGCGAGGTCATGCGTTTCTGTCAGAGCTTCATGACCGAGCTCTTCCGCCACATCGGCCCCGACACGGACGTTCCCGCCGGCGACATCGGCGTCGGCGGACGCGAGATCGGTTACCTGTTCGGCCAGTACAGGAGGCTGAAAAACGAATTCGCCGGCGTCCTCACCGGCAAGGGTCTCAACTGGGGTGGCTCGCTGATCCGCCCCGAGGCCACCGGTTATGGTGCGGTGTATTTCGCCTCCGAGATGCTCGGGACGAAAGGGCAGACGCTGGAGGGCAAGACCTGCCTCGTCTCCGGCAGCGGCAACGTCTCGCAGTACACGGTGGAGAAGCTCATCCAGCTCAAGGCGAAGCCCGTGACCCTCTCCGACTCGGAGGGCTACATCTACGACGAGGCGGGAATTACGGCCGAAAAGCTGGCCTTCGTGATGGACCTCAAGAACGTCCGCCGCGGCCGCATCAAGGAGTACGCTGACAAGTTCAAGGGCGTCCTCTACACGCCAGTGGACCCGAAGCTCGACCACAACCCGCTCTGGACCCACAAGGCGCAGTGCGCCTTCCCGAGCGCCACCCAGAACGAGATCAACGGCTTCGACGCGGCGCACCTCCTGAGGGGCGGCGTCTACGCGGTGGCCGAGGGCGCCAACATGCCGACGACACTCGACGGCGTGAAGGTCTTCCTCGACGCCGGAATCCTGTACGGGCCCGGAAAGGCCGCCAACGCGGGCGGCGTCGCGACCTCGGGGCTGGAGATGTCGCAGAACAGCATGCGTCTCTCCTGGACCCGAGAGGAAGTGGACAACCGGCTGCACCTCATCATGAAGTCGATTCACAAGGCCTGCCGCGAGACGGCCGACCAGTTCGGGACGCCCGGCAACTACGTCAACGGGGCCAACATCGCGGGCTTCCTGAAGGTGGCCGACTCGATGATGGACCAGGGTCTGGTCTAACCTAGGGGGATGCCCGACCCGACACCGGAAAGTCCGGTCCTTCAGGCCGGCAGCTCCTGGAAGGGCTTCCAGGACCTGATGCAGTACCGGGTCCAGGACATCCTCCTCGTCTCGAGCCTCTACGACTCTTTCATCCTGGCCGAGGACGGCCAGTTGAACGAGCGCATCCTCTCCGAGTCGCTCGAGTTGAACCTGAGGCACGTGCCCGGCATCACGCGGGTCTCCACCGGAGGTGAGGCGCTCGCGCTCGTGAACGAGGAGCCCCGCTTCAATCTCGTCATCACGTCCCTGCACATCGGAGACATGGACGCCCTGACCCTCGCCAGGAAGATGAAAGAGGCTGGCGTGAGGGCGCACGTGGTCCTCCTTGCCTATGACCACCGCGAGCTGAACCGGTTCCTGGAAGGGCGGGACGCCTCCGCCCTCGACGGCACCTTCCTGTGGCGCGGGGACGTCAGGATCCTCCTGGCGATCGTGAAGGTCATCGAGGACCGGATGAACCTGGCCCACGACACGGGGCTGAAAGGGGTGCAGGCGATCATCCTCGTCGAGGACAGCGTCCCCTTCTTTTCCTCGTTTCTTCCGGTCATCTACACGGAGGTGATGAACCACTCGCACAACCTCGTGCCGGAGGGGGTCAACCTGTCGCACAAGCTGATGCGTCTGCAGGCGCGGCCCAAGATCCTGCTCTGCCGGACCTTCGAAGAGGCCTGGGACCTCTTCTCCACCTACCGCGAGAACATCCTCGGAATCATCTCCGACATCGAGTTTCCGCGGGACGGAGTGCTTGCGCCCCGCGCCGGGGTGGAGCTCGCCCTCAAGGTGCGCGAAATGCAGCCGGACATTCCCATCATGCTTCAGTCCAGCCGCAGCGAGAACGAGGCGCTCGCGCGCGAGGCCGGCGCCACTTTCCAGCTCAAGGGATCGCCCCTCCTCCTCCAGCAGCTCCGGCATTTCATCGTCGAGAACTTCGGCTTCGGAGACTTCGTTTTCCGCCTCCCCGATGGCACCGAAGTCGGCCGGGCCAACGACCTGAAGACCCTGGAGGAGATGCTCTGGACCGTGCCCGCCGAGAGCCTCGCCTACCATGGCGAGCGGAACCACTTCTCGACCTGGTTCAAGGCGCGCACCGAGTTCGCGCTGGCCCACAGCCTCAGGCCGCGCAAGGTGGGCGACTTCGGAGGGCTCGAGAACCTGAGACGGGATCTCATTCGGGCGATCCAGGACTACAGGGCCCAGCGAGGCCGCAGGATCGTGGCCGACTTCGACCGCGCGACGTTCGACGGCACGACGGGATTCGCGCGGCTGGGCGGGGGCTCGCTCGGAGGTAAGGCGCGCGGCCTGGCCTTCGTGAACCTCCTCCTGAACGACGACCGGGTGCGCGACCGCTTCGAAGGCGTGAGGATCTCGGTTCCGGCCGCGGTCGTCCTCGGAGCGGACGTCTTCGACCGGTTCCTCGAAGACAACGGCCTGCGCGACTTCGCCATCGAGACCGCCGACGACGACGCCATCCTGCGGCGCTTCCACTCCTCGGAGTTTCCGGAGGAGACCGCCCGCGACCTGGACGCCTTCCTGCAGGTGGCCCGCTATCCGCTCGCCGTGCGCTCTTCGAGCCTGCTGGAGGACTCGCAGTACCAGCCCTTTGCCGGCGTCTACGAGACCTACATGCTGGCGAACAACCACAGCAGCCACCACGTGCGCCTCTCCCAGCTCCTGACGGCCATCAAGAGGGTCTTCGCTTCGACGTTCTCCCACCGCGCGAAGGCCTACCTCGACGCCACCCCCTACCGGCTCGAGGAGGAGAAGATGGCTGTGATCGTCCAGAGGATCGTGGGGTCGGCGCACGGCGGCCGCTTCTACCCCTCCATTTCCGGCGTCGCGCGCTCGCATAACTTCTATCCGGTGGCACCCATTCGGACCGAGGACGGCATCGCCGCCGTAGCCCTCGGCTTCGGCGAGAGCGTGGTGGACGGCGAGGCCTGTGTGAGGTTCTGCCCGAAGTACCCGCGCCACCTCGTGCAGTTCTCCTCGGTGGAGGACATCCGGCAAAACTCGCAGCGCGAGTTCTTCGCCCTGCAGGTGGCCGAGCCGGGCGGTGAGGCCGCACACGTCAGGCCGGCCTTGCACGAGTTCGACCTGCAACGCTACGGCCTGGAGATCGCCGAGGCGGACGGCACGCTGGCCGCGGTCGGCTCCACGTACTCTCCCGAGAACGAGGCGGTCTACGATGGGATCGCTCGCCCCGGCGTCCGCCTCGTGACCTTCTCGCCCATCCTCAAGCACCAGATCTTCCCGCTCCCGGACATCCTCGCTCTCCTGCTGGAGGTCTCGGCACAAGGCACCGGCGCTCCGGTGGAGATCGAGTTCGCCGTCAATCTTTCCACGCCGCCCGCGACGCCAAAGGAGTTCGGCTTCCTGCAGCTGCGCCCGCTGGCCCTCTCGCGCGAGCTGATCGAGCTGGAGATCGGGAACGTCGAGCGAGAGGACCTGATCTGCCAGAGCGCGACTGTCCTCGGCAACGGACGCATCGAGGGCGTGTGCGACCTCGTCGTCGTCGATTACGACCGCTTCGACCGCTCACGCAGCCGTGTCGCCGCAGCCGAGGTGGCCGAGTTCAACGCCGCCCTGGCGGCCCGGCAGATTCCCTATGTCCTTTTCGGGGTGGGGCGGTGGGGCTCGGCGGACCCGTTCCTCGGGATCCCGGTCACCTGGGACCAGATCTCCGGCGCGCGCGTCATCGTCGAGACCGGCTTCAAGGACTTCCGGGTCACCCCCTCGCAAGGGACTCACTTCTTCCAGAACCTGACCGCCAACAACACCGGCTACTTCACCGTGAACCCGGAGCTGGGCGACGGCTTCATCGACTGGGACTGGCTCTCTGCCCAACCGGTGGTCGAGGAGAAGTCGTGCGTGAAGCACGTGAGGTTCCGCGATCCCATCCTCGTCAAGATGAATGGCCGCCGGAACGAAGGGGTCATATTGAAGCCGACGTTCCGACCGCCAGGGGCCGCGCCGCGTCGGTGACGGCGCCGATCTTGGCCGCATAGCCCAACGGGCTCTCGAGGTCCTCGTCGGTCACGACGTGGACGTCCAGCAGGCCGTCCCGCCTCACGCCGGTGCGGAGGTAGTTCATCTCGGCGAGGCAGAGGCTCCAACCCTCTAGCCAGGCCAGCAAGTCCCTGCGCATCTCCGTGATGCCGGAGAGATGAACGAGGAGGTTGATGTCGCTGCCGGGCCCCGCCGTGCCGTTCTTGGCGCTGCCGAAGAGGTAGAGCCCCTTGATGCCGAAGCGCACGGCGTCGGCCGCGGCGGCGACGCGCTCGGCCATGCGGAGGCGCCAACGCGAGTGGTCCTCCGTGGGCACCGGCCCGGGGACCCGCTTCTTTTCCGCCGTGACCTCCTCCCCGGCGCCCGGGCTCGTGAGGAAGCCGACGGCGCGGTCCTGGTCCGCGTTCAGCAGCACGCGCAGGACGAGGCCCCCCGTGGCGCGAGGCACGTCGATGACCCGGACCGTGCCCTCGAGATCCGCGAATTCCGGCGCCACGTCGGCTAGGATGTCGGGCGACTCCTTCAGGAACTTCTCGTGAAACGCGATGTCAGGGTCGTCGGGGAACAGCGGGAGGTATCGGATGGAGGCTTCCACCAGGTCCTGGAAGAAGTGCGTGCCGAAGGAGACGTCCGGGACGTAGTTTCCCCTCTTCCGTGCGATCTCGATGAGAGCGGCCGTGTTGTTGATGTCCGAGTAGGTAACGGGGACGCCGAGCTTCAGGTCGCCCCTGCTGCCCCAGCGGCCCGGCCCCATGAGGATGAACTGGCGCTTCGGCAGCACCTTGTTGAGCCGGCCCACGGCCCGCCCCGTGCGCCTCAGGCTGGCGCCGTCCTCGAGCGCGGCATAACGCTCCGGGTCGACGTAGACGATGTGAGTGATGTCCGGCATGCGCCCGTTCGAGACGTAGCGCCGCGCCTCGAAGATCACCTTGTCGCCGGCCAGATCGCGCGGGATCGGCGCCGACGCGACGTCCTCCGAGAAGCTCTGCGGCCGGCACTGCAGAAGATAGAAGTCCCTTCCATCCGAGGCGAACTCGATGTCCACCGGCCCGCCCGTCTTCTCCTTGAGCAGGCGGAGCAGCGCGCGCATCTGGGTGAGGAAGGGCGTGGACTCGATGAGCCCGTCAAAGGTGACGACGATGCGGTCGGTGTCCGACGCCCAGTCGATCAGGAGGGGGCGGTGGATGCTTTCTCCATCCGCGAGCGAGACGATCTGTTGCACGCCGGGGATCTCCTGGCCGCACTCGGCGAGAAGGTCCTTCAAGGCGACCGTCTCGAAGCGCCCCGACTCCATGTTGATGACGTCCAGCTTCCTTGGCGAGTAGCGGACCACCTCGTCGGGGGTGACGTTCACCCTCAGCCCGGGCTGGCCCGGAGCGATCAGCACCGGATAGTCGTCGCCGAGGCGGTCCACCGCGCGCGTGCCGAGGCCCGCCACGAGGCGTACCAGACCGTCCTCTCTCTTGATCCTCGCCGACCAGCGGAATTCGTTGTTGGAGAATGCGACGCCGGCGAACGTGGGCAGGAAGTACTTGCCGGCGCGGCTGCCCACGACCTCCTGGATCATCACGCCCATTTCCTCGTGAACGTCCAGGAGGCCCCGCTCGGCCCGGTACTCGATGGGATCCGGCCCGAAGATCGAGGCATAGACCTCGGCGATGGCGTCCATCAGCGCGTTCAGGCGCTCGCTCTTGGCGCCCTGGTTGGCCAGGAAGAGGCTCTTGTACTTGCCGGAGAAAGCCGACCCCATCCGGTCCTCCAGCAGGCTGGAGCTGCGGACGATGAGGGGGCGGCCCTCGAGGTCGTCGAGCGCGACGGAGAGGCCCTTGACGATCTCCGGAGAACAGTGGGAGTTCTTAAAGACCTGGACGATGTGCGGGTACTCGCGCCTCACCTCCTCGATCTCCAGATACTTCCGGTTGTAGACATCCTGAAGCTGATTGAACTCGATGAAGTTCAGAACTCCGTCCGAGGTGACGTACCACGTTCTGGGGATTCGGATGCTTCCGAGCGCATCGGCGTACTCGGGCGACTTCCGCACGATCTGGGCCGCCAGAAACAGCCCCGAGCTCTTCCCGCCGAGCTTGCCGTGGCTCCTTGGGGGACAGATGACATGGCGGGAAAGCTCGTAGAAGTCGCTCACGTCGATGTAGTTCTTGGCCGTGCCGAGGAAGTCGAGGTCGTCGGTGAGGAGGCGGCGGATCAACGAGACCCTCAGTTCGACCTGCACGGTGCGAGACAGGTCGTGGTCGTCGACGGCCGCGTTGTGAAAGCGGCCCAGCGCCTGGGCGATCTCCATCACGGACGTTCCCTGGTTCTCCACCGCCTCGATCAGGAAGCCGGACTTCTCGTCTCTGATCCATTTCTGGATGCACGAGAGGATCTCGTGCGATCCGAGGTGCTCGGCGGCGATGCGAAAGGCCTCGTCGGCAACGCTGACCAAAGAGTCGATGCCACGCCGCTCCAGGGGCCGGTTCTCGCCTCCGGACTCTTCGGGTCCGCCGCTCCGGCCCGCGGTGAAGCGCGGCAGGAGGTCCTGTGCCTCGGCGATGCCGTTCCAGCAAAGGTAGTTGATCATTCGGCGCGAGACCCGCATCAGCAGGTGCTCGTCGGTCTTGCGCAGGAAGTCGATGATGACCCACCAGTCCCCGCGCGGCGGTGCCGGGAGGCCCTCGACCGCCCCCTGCCGGCCCTGGATCCTGTCCAGGAGCTTGCGGTGCAGGAGGAGCTGCCCGAGGCGCTCGGCGACCGTGTCGATGAGCTTCCTCTCCTCCTTCAGGAACGGCCCCTCGTCCGAGGCCGGCATCGGCTCGACGTAGAACACCTCGACGCTCCCAATCACCTGGCCCTGCACACGGATCGGTGCCGCCTGGACCCACGGTGTCCCGATCAACCCCGACGGCTCGTAGACCGCGCCGTCCGCGGTGATCCGCGCCCGGCATTCGGCCGGGTACTGCCAGCCTGGCGGGAGGATGTCGATGACGTCCCGGAAGATCTCGTCCAGCGAGGCCTGGGGGCGGTTGCAGATCTCGTTCAGGCGGTAGAGGCAGGTGAGCTCCTTGGCGCGCTCCTGAAGGGCGTCGAGGATCGTGTCGGCACGGCCGCCCGGTGAGCTCATGTCTCTTCTTCCCGCCTCCAGATGATCCCACGTCCCGCGCGCCCATCGACCTCCACGCGCAGCGGCGCGCTCAGACGAACGTGGCGGACGAAGGCCGTCTCCGCGACCGCCGGCCGGCTCTCCAGCCACGCCCAGTCGAGTGTCCCCGGTCCCTCTTGGGGCAGGGAGAAGCAGCTCACGCCGAAGCTCGAGATGTTGTGGAAAAAGTGGGAGCCCTGGCTCATCTCGATGCCGCGCTCCGGCCGCGACGCCTCGACGAGGACCTTGGCCCCCGCGACGTCTCCCCAGACCACCGGGACGCCGAGCCATGGATCGGCGCTCCCCCAGCGCCCGAAGCCGATGAGAACGTACGGTCTCCCCTCCCCCAGGAGGGCGCGGTTCCTCGCGGCGATCTCCGCTGCGGCCGCCCGCGATTGACTGGCCTCGAAGCGACCGGGAGGAAGGTACACGACATCGCGGATCCCCTCGACGATGCCGTTCCCCATGACGTGGTCCGAGGAGAGGAAGACTCTCCAGCCCGGCCGCACGCTCGCCGCGACGTCGACGAGCTCCGTCGAGACCACCATCGGGCGCACCTGCAGCAGGCCGAGCCTCAGCGCCGGGTCCCGCCGCGGATCGAGCGTCGCTGCGAACTCGATCTCGACCGGTCCGCCGGCCGCCTTCTCGCAGGCGGACAGGAGCGACTTCACGAGGCCGTTCAGCGGATACTGGTCGTGGACGAGCAGCGGAGCGAAGGTCAGGACGCGGGGACCGTTCACGCCTGTTCCGGCCACGAGCCGGTCCGAGGCGGTGTTCCAGGTGGACGCGGTGAAGCGAAGTGTGCCGTCCTTCTCGGCCTCGACGAGAGAGGATTTCATGAGGTACTCGGTCTCGCGAACCGGGTCGTACGCCGGAGGCTTCCCCATGTTCACGGCCCAGAACTCGGTCTGCGTGCTCTTGAGGAGGTCGGCGGTGGAGGTGAAGGGCGCGGACGCCCTCGGGTGCGCGGGCGAGTATGTCCAGGAGACCCCTCCGTCCACGATCGTCTTCCCCAGGCCGAGCGCCAGGAGCACGACCCCGTCCTCGGGGCGGGCCGAGCCGAAGCGGTAGAAGCCGTACGAGCGCGCCACGCCGGAGATGTCCGGGTAATAGCGGTCGCCGTGCCGGCGTCCCACGACCTCCTGCAGGAGGACAGCCATCTTCTCTTCGCCGGGCCCGGCCTCCACCGTGGCCCGGTAGGCCTGCGCGCCTCGGAAAAACGTCGAGGCAAAAACCAGCTTCACGGCTTCCGCGAGCTTCCGGAAGCGGGCGTCGGGCTCCGGCTGGTTGTTCGGGATCATCTTGGTCGCGTACACGCCGGCGAAGGGGCGTTCGAGGGCGTCCTCCAGAAGACTCGAGGAGCGGACGGCGAGGGGGGCGTGAATGCCATCGGACAAAGCGCGGAGATCACCCACCATGTCCACGGGAAGGTCACCGTCCTGGAAGGCGCGGGCGATGACCTCGTCGGGCTCGCCGGAGAAGGCCACCTCTTCGAGCCGGTTCTCCTCCACGAATCGGTCGAAGTGCTCGGCCGTGGCGACGGACATCGTCGGGATCGAGACCTCGAAGTCGGGCGAGGCGCCCGGGAAAGCCGAGGCCAGCGTGTCGCGAATGCGGATCAGCCCGGCGGCCTTTCCCCCCACCGGCCCATCGCCCATCCGCGTGGCGGGCTCCGTCCCGTCGAAGAGTCGCCGGTCGAAGCGCGGAAGGGCCGACTCCTCCGCTTGGTCCGTCATCTGCGGTTCCGTGCCGCGTCAGACCCAGCCGCGGTCGTGACAGGCCTTCGCGACGCGGCTGACGGCAATGACGTAGGCCGCGTCCCGCATGTAGAGCTTCTGCTTCTTCGCGAGGTCGGCCACCGCATGGAAGGCCGACGTCATCTTGACGTCCAGCTTTCCGAGGACCTCGTCCTGTTCCCAGAAGTAGTTCATGTTGCTCTGAACCTGCTCGAAGTAACTGCACGTGACTCCGCCGGCATTTGCGAGAAAGTCGGGGAGGACGAAGATACCGCGCTCCTGGATGACTTTGTCGGCCTCCGGAGTCGTGGGGCCGTTCGCGCCTTCGGCGATCACCTTCACGCGGTCCTTGATCTTCCGCGCCGTCTCTCCGGTCACCTGGTTTTCCAGAGCCGACGGGATCAGGATGTCCACGTTCTGCTCGATCCAGGCGTCGCCCGGAAGGATCTCGTATCCCAGCTTCGCTGCCTTCTCCTTGTCGATGCCCCCGAAGCGGTCCGTGATGCCGAGGAGCGCGTCGGGATCGACTCCAGTCTCGTTCCGGAAGCAGTACGCCGTCTGGTCGGCCTGGTCCCACGAGGAGACGGCGATGACCTTTCCGCCCAGCTTCAGGTAGAGCCGGATCGCGTACTGCGCCACGTTCCCGAAGCCCTGCACGCTGGCCAGGGTCTTGTCGACCTTCAGGCCGAGCAGCCGGAGCGCCTCGCGCAACGCGAAGACGAGGCCGTAGCCCGTGGCCTCGGTTCGCCCGAGAGAGCCCCCCATCCCCACCGGTTTTCCGGTGATGAAACCCGGCTCTCTGGCGCCGCGGATCACCTCGAACTCGTCGAGCATCCAGAGCATGTGCTGGGGCGTCGTCATCACGTCGGGCGCCGGCACGTCCACCGCCGAGCCGACGTTCCGCGAGATCTGCCGCACCCAGCCCCGGCAGATCTGCTCTTGCTCGCGCGCGCTCAGGTTGTGGGGGTCGCAGATGACGCCGCCCTTCGCCCCACCCAGCGGGATGTCCACGACCGAGCACTTCCACGTCATCCACATTGCAAGGGCCCGCACCGTGTCGATCGTCTCCTGCGGGTGGAACCGGATCCCTCCCTTGGACGGGCCTCGGGCGTCGTTGTGCTGGACGCGGAACCCACGGAAAACCTTCACGCCTCCGTCGTCCATATGCACCGGAATGCCGAAGTGGAACTCGCGCAGAGGCCACCTCAGAAGCTCGCGCGTGGCGCCGTCCAGCCCCAGGATGTCCGCGGATTTGTCGAACTGCGACTGCGCCATCTCGAACGGATTGAACGCACTTTTCATCGGGAATCTCCCTCTCTTGTCTTGTCGTCGTGTGTCCGCCGGGAGGGCCGGAACGCGGCGCCCTCTTCGCACCGGATCATCGCCGTCATTTTACCCGCCAGTCGCCCCGGCGCCGGGATGACGGCGTCTTCTTCGGCGTCAAGGAGGCGCTCGCGCGTACCCCCTCGCGCAACGCCTCGAAGACGGCGCGGTGCCCGTCCGCGTTCCAGTGCATGTCACCTCCGGGGAAGTACTGGCTCCTCCCCGTCCGGTGGCGCGCCGCCGCGAGACCGGCCGCCGGATCGAAGCAGGTGATGCCCTCGCGCGCACAGAATGCGCGCAGACGCCGCGCGGGGGCGCCCGGGTCGAAGCACGCGGGGCGGAGTCCGTATGCGGCAACCGTCGCGTTCCAGTCGTCCTCCTGCACGGCGTAGCGCTGGGGAAACAGGACGACGGCGAACGCGAACCCACGTTCGTTCGCGAGAGCCCGGTAGCCGAGCAGCGTCCGCGAGAGCCGCTCGAAGAAGACGTCCACGAGGGGCGGCGGCGGGACGAGACAGATCCCGAGCCCATTGACCCCGTCGAGAATGAAACGCGACAGGCCGGGGCCGCGGGAGCTTCCGATCGGCTGCGCGGGCACTCCGAACACGAGGTCGAGGAGGCGGAGGCACCGCCTCACGGGCGTCTCCGCGGGCGCTCCGGCGAGACACGCTTCGGGAATCGTGGCGTGAATCTCGTCGCGCTTCTCGAGGGCGAGCCCCTCCGCCACCCGCTCGATGCGAAAGGCCGGGGGTTCGATGCGGTACCCGCCGGGCGGATCGAGCGCGAGGCCCGCCTGCGCGACGTCGTTCCCGAGCGTGAGGCCCAGAAGCACGACGGTCGGATGAAACCGCGCTCCCGAACGATCGAGCCAGAAGAGACCCGTCACCGGTTCTTCGATCTCCGAGATCAGCACCTCCGCAGGGCCGCGCGCGGCGAGATCCTTTTCGAGCAGTCGGGAGAAGGTCTCCTCCTGGTCCACGCGATAGCCCGCCGTGAACGAGTCGCCCATCGAAAGGACGCGCACGACGCCGGGGGGAGGCGTCTCCGGCGTGTCCTCCGAGCGCCGGAAACCCTGCGCGTTGTTCCGCCAGAAGACGGTGCCGCCGAGGCCATTCATGACACGCCCCTCGAAGCCCTCCTTCAGGAAGCCGCCGGGACCCAGGCCGTCCGCGCGCAAGGCGTCGCCGTAGTCGAGGCCGCTTTTCGCCGCGGGGGCACGGACGCGCTCGCGAAGCCGCAAGGCGCCCTCGGCGAGCCCCAGCGCGAGAGCGCTCGAAACGAGGACCGTCGCGGCCGCCTTCAGTCGAGCGTGAACGTCTTCTTCCAATCCTCACTCTCGACGAACGCCGGCTGGCCGTCGCGCACGAGGACGTGGTTCTCGAGGATGAGCGCGTCCATCGCCGTTCTCATGAAGCATCGGTAGGCATCCTCCGGCGTGCAGACGATCGGCTCTCCCCGCACGTTGAAAGACGTGTTCACGACGACGGGACAGCCCGTGCGCTCCTGGAACGCGGAAAGGATCGCGTGATAGACCGGGTTCGTCTCCCGGCGTACCGTCTGGAGCCGCGCGGAGTAGTCCACGTGCGTGACCGCGGGGATCGCGGAGCGGGGCACGTTGAGCTTCTCGATGCCCCAGAGCGCGTTCTCGCCTTCGGTCATCGCGCGCCGCTTCTCCGGCACGACGTCGGCGCACAGGAGCATGTAAGGCGAGTCGCCGCCGAACGTGAACCACTTCGCCGCGTCCTCGCGGAGAACGGACGGCGCGAACGGCCGGAACGACTCGCGGAATTTGATCTTCAGGTTCATGACGGACTGCATGCGCGGCGACCGCGGGTCGCCGAGAATGCTGCGCCCGCCGAGCGCCCGCGGCCCGAACTCCATGCGCCCCTGCAGAAGGCCGACGACCTTCTCCTCGGCGAGAAGACCGGCGACGAACCCGGGGAGCTCGGAAGAAGGGATCGTTCGATAGGGGTAATGCCTCGACTCGAGCCACGTCGCAATTTCTTCTGAAGAGTAAGACGGGCCGAGAAACGCGCCCGACATGCCGTCTTCGTAGGGCGGCAACTGCGCCGCGCCCCGCAGCGAACCGGCCGCCGGAGATGCTCCGCTGCCCGCCTCTTTTCCATTCAAAGAAATCTCCCGGCCTTCGTTCTTCCTCCAGGTCCCCCGCTTTTCCGCACTCTCGCGCGGCATCCCGAGATGGCGATGCCACACCGCAAGCGCGGCTCCGACCGCTCCTCCCGCGTCGCCCGCCGCGGGCTGGATCCAGATGTCGTCAAAGATTCCCTGTTCGACGAGCCGGCCGTTCGCCACGCAGTTCAGCGCGACGCCCCCTGCCATGCACAGGGTGCGGGCGCCCGTCGCCTTCCGCACGTGACGCGCCATCTTCAGGACGATCTCCTCGGTCACGTCCTGAATCGAACGCGCGAGGTCCATCTCGCGCTGCGTGAGCTTCGATTCGGGCGCGCGCGCCGGCCCGCCGAACAGCCGCTCGAAGGCCGCTCCCGTCATCCTCAGGCGGTCGGCGAAGTCGAAGTAATCCATGTCGAGCCGGATCGAGCCGTCCTCGCAGACGTGGACGAGCTTCTCGCGGATGAGGCCGGCGTACTTCGGCTGGCCGTAAGGCGCGAGGCCCATGAGCTTGTATTCGCCGCTGTTGACCTTGAAGCCGCAGAAGTACGTGAATGCCGAGTACAGGAGGCCGATGGAGTGAGGAAACCTGAGCTCCGAGAGCATGTCGAGCCGATTGCCGCTGCCCATCCCGAGCGACGAGGTCGCCCACTCCCCCACGCCGTCCATCGTGAGGACGGCGGCCTCTTCGTAGGGTGAGGGGTAGAAGGCCGAGGCCGCGTGCGATTCGTGATGATCGGAAAAGAGGATCCGGCCCCCGTAACCCAGCTCCTTCCCGATACGCTCCGAGATCCAGAGACGGTCCGTGATCCAGAGCGGCATCGCCTTCCGGAACGAGACGAATCCGCGCGGGGCATATTCGAGATACGTCTCGAAGAGGCGCTCGAACTTCAGCAGGGGTTTGTCGTAGAAGGCGACGTGGTCGAGCTGCTCCGCCGCGAGGCCACCCGCTTCGAGGCAGTAGCGCGCGGCGCGCGCGGGAAACTCCGCGTCGTGCTTCTTGCGGGTGAAGCGCTCTTCCTGCGCGGCGGCGACGATCCGTCCGTCCACGAGGAGGCAGGCGGCCGAGTCGTGGTAGTAGGCCGAGAGGCCGAGGATCGACGTCACTAGAAGAGCGTGTAGATGAAGGGCGCGATCACGCTCTTCTCGGCGAGGACGAGGAGGAGACCGACGAGGACGAGAAGAAACACGATCGGCATGAGCCAGAACTTCTTGCGGTACTTGAGAAAATCCCAGAGCTGCGAAAGGACCTCGCTCTTGCTCATCACCAGATCGTCTCGAAGTGGCGGGGATCGCGGTTTCTTTCCAAGTAGGGCGACCACATCGTGGGGGGAGCGGGACCGCGCCGCCTCAGCTCGTCGCGCCCGAAGAGGCGCAGGACGACGCCGAGGGGCGTGAGAACGAGAAAAAACGTGAGAAAGAGAAAAATCGCGGAGTTGACGCGCCCGAGAGCGCGCGCAAGCGCGAGCCAGGCGCGATGGGGGCCGGCGAGGAGCGCCGGCGCCGCGGCCGCGAGGAGGAGGAGCGCACCGCCGAGCGACACGGCGACGGCCCCCGCCGCCGTCCGGTGCCGCCAGAGCAGGAGCCCGCCGAGGACCGCGAACACGCTGCCCACGGTCCATCCAAAATGCCGGTCCAAGGACCTCGTCTCCACCGGCGCATCTTAGCCTGCCTGACGCTCACCGCCGAATGCGCGCGTCGAGGCGAGCAGCTCAGAGAAAACCGAAAGAGGGAGCGGGGCGCACACGCCGAAACCCTGCACGCGGTCGCAGCCGGCGTGCCGCAGGAACTCGATCTGCTCCTTCGTCTCGGCCCCTTCCGCGACGACCACGAGCCCGAGGTCGTGTCCGAGCGTCACCATCGTCTGGACGAGCTTCGCGGTCCGGCTGGCGGGGTCGATCGGCGGGGACAGCTCGCGAAGGAACGCCTGGTCGATCTTCAGCTCGTCGATCGGGAGGAGCTGGAGATACGACAGCGACGAGTAGCCCGTTCCGAAATCGTCCACGGCGAGGCCGAGGCCGAGCGCCTTCAGCCGGCCGAGAAGCGCCATCGTGGAGGCCACGTCCTTCACGAGAAGGCTCTCTGTGACCTCGAGACGCAGGAGCGACGCGGGCACATCGTGCGTTCCGAGAATGCGCTCGAGCGTCTCCGGGAGGTCGGCCTGCGAGAACTGCACGGGCGACAGATTGATGGAGACGGGCACGACCGCGACTCCGTCGCGCCGCCACACCGCGAGCCTGTTGCACACTTCCTCGAAGACCCAGAGCCCGATGGACAGGATGAGGCCGCTCTCCTCGGCAACGGGGATGAAGCGGTTCGGCCGGACGAGACCAAGCTCAGGATGGTTCCAACGAAGGAGCGCCTCGGCGCCCACGAGCTCTCCTTCGCGGTCCACTTGCGGCTGGTAGACGACCTCGAGCTCGCCGCGCGAGAGAGCCCGGCGGAGGTCGTTCTCGAGCCGAAGGCGCTCGCCCCCGCCCGGCGTCACGCCGGGTCCGAACACCTGAAATCTGTTTCCGGCCTGGCCCTTCGCGGCATACATCGCGGCGTCCGCGTGCCGCTGCAGCGCCACGATGTCGCGCGCGTCGTCCGGGAACACGCTCACGCCAACGCTGGCTCCCACGAACACCTCGTCGCCCCGGAGGTCGAACGGCGCCCGAAGCGCCTCGAGGATCCGCTCCGGCAGCACGTTCTGAGCCGTCGCCAGGCCGGGCGCCTCGACCCGAAGCACGCAGAACTCGTCGCCGCCCATGCGCGCGAGGACATCCCCGTCGACGAGCGTACTCGAGAGCCGGAACGCGATCTCGCGCAACAGAACGTCGCCGCCCGCGTGGCCGAACGTGTCGTTGACCTGCTTGAAGCGGTCGAGATCGACGTACGCAAGGACCACGCGCTCGCCGCTCGTCACGGCCCGCGAAACGGCCTTCTGCAGGCTCTCCTCGAACGACAATCGGTTCGGGAGGCTCGTGAGAGAGTCGAATCGCGCCTGGAACGCGAGCTGCTCGGCAAGCTGCCTCTGTTCGATCGCGATCGCCGCAAGCGACGCCGCGTTCGAAAGTAGGGCCTTGTCGGCACGCTCCGGCCGCCGCGCCTCGGGCAGGAGAACGCTCAGAGTGCCCAGCACGACTCCAACGCCCGTCTCGATCGGAATCGTCCAGCAAGCGGCGATTCCGTGCGGCGCGAACGTCTCGCGGCACGCGGCCCAAAGAGGGTCGTCCGGAACGTCACGCGTCACGACGAGACGGTGCTCCTCCACCGCCCGCGCGAGCGGCGGCGTCGTGGACCCGAGGGGGATGTTCTCTTGCGCGCTTCCGAAAGGCCCCACGGAGCCGGCGGAGCCGACGGCGCGAACGCCCTGGCGAAGCGGCGAGATCGCGCAGATCGCGCGCACCCGCTGGTGCTCGACGAGGGCGGCGACTTCCGGAAGGATCACGCGCAGCGCTTCGCCGCGCGCGATTCTTTCGAGGATCACGCGGCGGTCCCGCTCGAGGAGGTCACGCCCGGACAGCGCGCCCTCGACGAACCGCCGGTCCTTTCGCTCGCGCTGGAGGAGGACGTCCGTCTCGGCGACCGACTCGGCGAGCGCGTCGCGCTCGCGGGCGAGGCGCTCGCGCTCCGCCGAAACCTGCTCGACCCGCCTCCTCAGTGGCGCAAGCACCGAAAGGCTTCCGGCCCCGGCCCCGAGCATGGCGAGAGCGAGAGCCGCCGTGAGAGAGCTGCGGCGTTCCCGGCCTGCCTCGTCGCGCGCGGACGCGAGCGAAAGGCCGAGCACGAGCGTGCCGACGCGCTTGCCTTCGTAGCTCACCGCGGCGCGCGCCACACTCGTCTCTCCCGCGGCCGGCGCCTGCCAGACCGCGGCCGGAACGCCGGCGCTGTTCAGGACGACGATCGACGTGAGCCGCGGGCCCGGAACGAGGTCCTTGACCGTCTCGAGGGCGCTATCCGCGTCGTGAAAGACGAGAAGCGAGCCGATCGCGGCCGCCGCCCGGCCCGCAACCGCATCCGCCTCGTGGCGGGCGGCCGCCCGAGCGCGCTCCTCCGCACCCGTGAGGTGGACGAAGAGGATCGCCGCCGCGGCCAGGCAGGAGAACGCGAGAATCAGTAAGGCGCGACGCAGGAAGACCACGCCAAATACTCTACGCCTCCCAACCCCCCTTCAACGGTCGCGGCCGGCGGCGAATGCCGCGAGGCCGGCAAGGAGTCCGGCATCGCCCTCGAGGTCCCGGGCAGCCTCCCGCGCCGCGGCGAGCGCGAGGTCGCGCTCGCGGAAGGCGCCCTCGAGCCCGAAGACCACCGGATACGTGAGCTTGTCCTGGATGGAGTCCTTTCCGGCCGTCTTGCCCAGCGTGGCCGATGTCTGCGTGACATCGAGGAGGTCGTCGGCGATCTGGAAGAGGAGTCCGAGGGCTTCCCCGTAACGGGACACATCGCGGAGCCGGCCCGCGTCCGCACCCGCGTGGAGCGCCCCAAGCTCGAGGGACAGGCGGATGAGCCGCCCCGTTTTCAGGGAATGGATGCGACGAAGCAACCCGGCGCGCTCGGCGTCGGGGACCACCGCTCCCGTCGCCGCGAGGTCGAGAGCCTGCCCGCCGGCCATCCCCTGAACGCCGATCGCCTCGGCCGTCCACGCCACCGCGCGCGCGCGCCGCGCGGCGCGCGCGTCGCCCGCCGGCCGCGTCGCGAGAAGCTCGAAACCGAGCGTCTGCAGCGCATCGCCCGCGAGAAGCGCGGTCGCTTCACCGAAGACGACGTGACACGTGGGCCGTCCGCGGCGCAGCCCGTCGTCGTCCATGCAGGGCAGGTCGTCGTGAATGAGCGAGTACGTGTGGAGAAGCTCGAGCGCCGCGGCCGCCTCGATGGCGTCGTCTGGAAGGCGGTCGGGCCCGCTGAACTCGGCTCCCGCAAGGAACAGCAACGGCCGCAGCCGCTTGCCGCCGGCGAGAACGCTGTATCGCATCGCGGCGACGAGATCCCGGGGCTCCGCTCCCTCGGCCGGAAGGATCGCGAGGAGCGCGCCTTCTACGTCTCCCCGCCGGCTCTCCAGGGCCGCCGGAAGGCGCGCGGCGGCCTTTCCCTCCGTCATCGTTTCGGCTCGTCCCCGCCGAGCACGTCCTCGTCAAGCTCGTCGTCGAGGGGCTCCGTCACGAGCGCGTCGGGAGTCTCCTTCAGGACGACCTCCACGCGTTTCTCGATCTCGTCAATGCGGCCCCGGCAGAAGCGCGACAATGCGATGCCTTCCTCGAAAAGGACGAGGCTTGCCTCGAGCCCCTTCTCGGGGTCCTCCAGTTCGGTGACGACTTCCTGAAGGCGCCCAAGCGCCTTCTCAAAAGTCAGGCTCTTCGGCAGGCCTTCGGTCTTCCCCTTACTCATGATCGACCTCCGTGGAGACAACCCGTGCCCGAACGCGGCCCCTCGCGAGGCGGACCCGAAGACCGTCTCCCGCCGCGACGCGAGCAGCGTCCGTCAGGGGAGCCGTTTCCCCTTCCCGCGTCACGACCGCATAGCCGCGGGCGAGAACGCGCAACGGGCTCAGGGCCTCGAGACGGCCCGCCGCGACGGAGAGCTTTTCGTTCGCGAGAGCGACGCGCGCGGCCATGCGGTCGAAGGCCGCGCGGCGGTCCTGCGCGACTCTTTCTCGCCGCAGGGGCAAGGCGGCGCGATCGGGCCACCGGCGAAGCCTTCCGTCGACGCGGGAAATTCTTTCTTCGAAAAGCGCGGGGAGCCGCCTCAGCGAGGCCAGAAGGCTGCGCCGCGCGGCTCGCGTCTCGCTTCCCTGCATCCCTACGCGCGACGCAAAAGCGGCGAACGCCGGAGCGAACCGAAGCAGTCGCGAGCGTCCCTCCTGGTTCTTCCTTCTCAGAATCTCTCTCAGGTTCTTCTCCTCCCGAGCGAGCTGCTGCTCGAAGGCGTCGCGGCGGCCGACGACGAGCTCCGCCGCCTGGGACGGCGTCGCGGCGCGGAGGTCCGCCGCGAGATCCGCCAGCGTCACATCCACCTCGTGCCCCACGGCGGAGATCACGGGCACGCGCGATGCCGCGACCGCGCGGACGACCGTCTCGTCGTTGAAGGCCGCGAGATCGTCGGAGGACCCGCCGCCCCGC
This sequence comes from Acidobacteriota bacterium, assembly GCA_003152095.1. Classification (GTDB taxonomy): domain Bacteria; phylum Acidobacteriota; class Thermoanaerobaculia; order UBA5066; family UBA5066; genus Fen-183. Next base: position 29,422 of record PLZI01000088.1, read on the forward strand.
GCGAGGATGATGACGTCGGCCGAGTCGGCCACTCGGGAGAAAGCCGAGAGGGCGCGCACGATCTCCCCGGGCGCCGCCGCCCCCTGGACCGAGGCCGGATAGATCGTGACGTGCGCGTCGGGAAAGCGCGCTCCGAGCACCTTGAGAATGTCACGCAGGGCGGCGCCGTGCCGGGACGTCACGACTCCGATGCGGCGCGGCAGAAGCGGAAGAGGCCTCTTCTTCGCGACGTCGAACAACCCCTCGGCCTGAAGCCGGGCCTTGAGCTGCTCAAAGGCCAGCTGAAGGGCGCCGATGCCGGACGGCTGGATCTCGACGATCCGGAGCGACAGCTCTCCGCGCTCGGGGTAGACGTCCGGCGTGCCGCGAGCGAGCACGAGAAGACCTTCTTCGAGTGTGAATGGAATCCGGCGGAAGTCGCTCGCGAACACTTTCACGCGCAGGGTGGCGTCGCCCGATTCATCCTTCAAAGAAAAAAAGCAGTGCCCGGAGGCCGCCGGACCCCGGAAGCCCGAGACCTCGCCGCGCACCCACACGTTCAGAAGGCCCGCGCGCAAGAATCCATTGATTTGCGAGATCACCTCGGACACCGACATCGCGCGCGCGTCCATTCCCGTGTCGCCGAAGGACATCTGCGTCTCGCCGACGCGGCGGGCGGCCGTGCGCCGGAGCGCGTATGGGCGTGCGGGAAATCTCGACGACATGAGGCGATTCTAGTCGGCGGCCGCCGGCCGGCGGCGCCCCGCGAACGGAAGCGTCGCGACGACGAGCGTCGCCATCAGCACCTCGACGTCCCCGAAGTTGTACTCGAACATCCCCGCCGCGAAAACGGAGGCCATCGCGCCGATCGCACCCAGTGTCACGCCGCGCAGCGGCTCCCCGCGCGGCGCGGCACGGACCTGGCGGAGCGCGGCGGCGAAGAACGCTCCCACGAACCAGAGATAGGCGAGAAGCGAAGGGATCCCGGTCTCGGCGGCGATCATCACGATGTTGTTGTGAAGGTGACCGGGCCACGAGTTCACCCATCCGCTCCCGCGGTAGACCGGATAGAGCACCTTCACGCGGCTGGGCCCGACGCCGAAAAGCGGATGGTCGGCCACCATCGCCTCGCCCGCTTTCCACATCACGAGCCGGTCCCGCATCGTGACGTCCGTCGGGTCGAAAGACGAGACGAACCGGTCGCGGACGGGCTCGGGCATCATGAAAAAGAACGCGGCGAGCACGACCGGCGCCGCGAGAGCGAGGCGCGGCCGCGCGGCAAGGGCCAGCGCGATGGCGGCAACCCCGAGGCCGAGATAGGCGCCCCGCGTGAGCGACAAGACCATCGCGAGGGCGCCCGCTGCCGCAAGAGCAAGGTCTGCCGCCCGCGCGCCCGCGCTGCGGCCCCGCGTCGCGCCGCGACCGGCGAGAAGCGGAACGAAGACGAGGAGGAGCCCCGCGTATGTCATGTAGGCAGACAGCCCGCCGGTCACGCGCTCGCCGAGGTTGTCGGCCCCGGACAGCCATTCGATGAAGCCGCGGAGCACGAGGTAGAGGGTCGTCAGACGCCAGACGTCCACCACGGCCGCAACGTCTTTGTCGTCCTCGAGCAACGCGGCGGCAAAGACGACGAGAAGGAAGGTGCCGAAGCCCTTGACCTGGACGAGCGACCGCATCGGCAGCGTCGAGAAGAGACAGGACAGGAACGAAAGAAGCACGAATGCGCCGATGGGCCCGTGGAGCGGCGTCATGCGCGCGAAGGGCCCGAGGAACGACTCCCCCGCTGACCGAGCGCGTAACCGCCAGGCGACCGCGCTCGCGAGGCACAGCCCGAGGAACACGTTCGCCACGCCAATGCCAGGACAGGAGCCGACGCCGAGCAGGAAAAAGACGAAGGTCGCGCGCTCGAGGCCGTGGCGGCGGGCGACCGGTTCGGGGAGGAACCTCAGGGGAAGTTCAGGCCACCCGCGCGTCCGCCGGAAGGGCCTCTTCGACGAGCATCACGGGAATGTCGGAGACGATCGGGTAGACGCGTCCGCAGGCCGCGCATGAGAGGCCCTCGGTCACGACGGGCTCCTCGTCCTTCAGGCTCTCACGGTACTTTTCGATCACGTTTTTCGCGACGTCGGCCTTCAGGAGGCACAGCGTCACGGGGGGACGCGCGTCGCAGGCGGGACACGCGAGGATGTCGAGGAGCTCCTTGTCGACGGCCATGCGGCGATCCTAGCAGGGTTCCGATGCGCGGCCAGCGCCCTAGCTGGCCAGCCTCTCCTGGATCGACGTGATCCCGCGGGCCTTCCCCGTCGCCTCGTCCACGTCCACGATCGCGCCGCACATGCGGACGTCGCG
>PLZI01000165.1 GCA_003152095.1 Acidobacteriota bacterium
TTGAGGGCCTTGAGATGGTGGGCCAGGCGCCGGCGCCTGAATCTTCTCTTTCAGCTTCACGACCACAACGTCCGCCAGCTGGAGGCCCGTGACTTCCTGCGCCACCTGCTCCGGCATCTCCGCAGCCACGTCCTCGTCCTCTGGGATGGTGGCGCTCCTCACCGCGGACGCCTCGTTCGACAGCTCTGCCGCCAATCCAAGAGGCTCCACCTCGTCCGACTGCCCGCCTACGCCCCTGAGTTCAACCCAGACGAAGGCATCTGGAAGCTCGCCAAACAGCAGCTTGCCAACGGATCCCTGCACGACCGCGACGAGCTGAGGCTCTCCCTCCTCGATGCCCTCCAGGCCATCCGCGCCAACCGCAAGAACCTGCGCGGTTGCATCACCCACTCGGCCCTACCCCCTTTCTTGCCCTAATTGTGCCATTATTTATGCAGTGCTCTTTAGTGAAGAGAGAGCACATGCGGATCGTCGGGAACGTAATGCCGATCGTCTTTTGTCTCGTCGCGGGAAGGATTTCCGCGGCCGAGGCGACGAAGAAGCAGTCGCCTCAGGTGGCCCGCGGGAAATACCTCGGGACGATCATGGCCTGCAACGACTGCCATACGCCGTTGAAAATGGGCCCGAAGGGCCCCGAGCCGGACATGACGCGGATGCTCTCCGGCCACCCGCAGGAGATGAAGCTGCCGCCTCCGCCCGCGCCCGCCGGGCCCTGGATCTGGAGCGGCACGGGACTCTGACCGCCTTCGCCGGGCCCTGGGCCATCTCGTATGCCATCAACCTCACTCCGGACCAGAACACCGGCATCGGCATCTGGACCGAGGAACTGTTCATCAAGGCGCTCAGGACCGGAAAGCACTTCGGCACGTCGCGTGACATCCAGCCGCCCATGCCCTGGCCGTGGTACGGGAAGGCCTCCGAGGCGGATCTCAAGGCGATCTATGCCTACCTGCGCTCGATTCCGCCCATCAAGAACCTCGTTCCCGACTACGAGCCGCCGAAGGCCGCGACTCCCTGAGTCGCCGTCCCGCTCCGCCACAGTCAGGATCACGAGCGTGCGCCTCTGAAGGCTCTGGGGCACTTCCCGCGCAAATTGATTGAGGCGAATTCGTAGGATAGTGTGAGAGCCGACGAGAACGAGGAGGTGCACCGTGGCATTCTCCGGCCTGTTCGCTCGGCGCTGTCTCGAACCGGGCCTCGTGAGCCTGATGGCGGGTGCGGCGGGGCACCCCCCGCTCATGCCGGGAACGATGCATCACTACGATCTGCATGTCTGCGTCTGGAAAAAGAATCCGGCCGGAATGTTCAGCTCGACCATAGCCAGGAGGACCGGATGACCGAAAAGAAGATCATTGCCGTAGCGGGTGCAACCGGCGCGCAGGGCGGCGGGCTGGTGCGTGCGATCCTGAGCGACGCGGGTGGCGGTTTCGCCGCGCGCGCGCTGACCAGGGACGCCAACTCGGACAAGGCGAAAGAGCTGGCAAAGCTGGGCGCCGAGGTCGTCGCAGCCGACGTCGACGACGTGGAGAGCCTGAAGAAGGCGTTTGAGGGCGCCTACGGGGCATACTGTCTGACGTTTTTCTGGGCGCACTTTTCGCCTGAGAAGGAGATCGCCGAGGCCGGGGCGATGGCCCAGGCGGCCAAGCACGGTGGCCTCCAGCACGTCATCTGGTCGACTCTCGAGGACACTCGCAAGTGGGTGCCTTTGAGCGACAACCGCATGCCCACCCTCCAGGGCAAGTACAAGGTGCCGCACTTCGACGGCAAGGGCGAGGCCAACCACCTGTTCACCGATCTCGGTCTGCCGGTGACGTTGCTGCTGACGTCGTTCTTTTGGGACAACCTGATCTACTTCGGCATGGGCCCGAAAAAGGGGCCGGACGGCAAGCTTGCGATCACGTTTCCCATGGGCGACAAGAAGCTTCCTGGAATCGCCGCCGAGGATATCGGCCGGTGCGCCTACGGCATCTTCAAGAAGGGAAAGGAGCACATCGGCAAGACAGTCGGTATCGCGGGTGGGATCTTGACCGGCGCGCAGATGGCCGAATCGCTCACCAGAGCGCTCGGTCAGGAAGTCCGCTACAACGACGTGCCGCCCGACGTGTACCGCGGCTTCGGCTTCCCGGGCGCCGACGACCTCGGCAACATGTTTCAGTTCAAGCGCGACTTCGAAAAGGACTTCTGCGGTGCGCGCAGCGTCGACGTTGCCCGAGCTTTGAACCCCTCGCTGCAGAGCTTCGACGTGTGGCTTGCCCGAAACAAGAGCCGCATCCCGCTCGGGTAGCGCCCTTTCAGGCTGCTATTCGAACCAGCACGGGCAACGTCCGCTCGGCGTTGAGATACTCGACGCGAAACGGTGAATCCATCGGGCCTTCGCCCGGCCTGTCGCGGGGAGGCGGGATCGCGGAAAAGTGCGACGGCGTCCGGCCAAAGTAGATCTCCGCCGGCGTCGCTCCGCCGAGAGCCTGATGCGGGCGGAAGTGCGCGTAGTGGACGAGGCCCACACATCGAAGACGGCCCCGACCTTGAACGTCACGAGAGACAAAATTCCCCTCACGTCGGTCAGGTCCACCATCCAGACGTGATTCGGACGTCGAGCCCGCACGGCTCTCCGCATGGCCGAGCCCGCCTCGGGGAGCAGGGGAGATGGCCGCCGCTCGTTGCGGATCCGCCCCACCGTCCTCGCCGAGAGAAGTTATTGTCGCGATGGGCCTAGAGGAGCTCGGCGAACAGCCTTGGGCCGGGTCGAGGTGTGCGCGCCGAGAAAGAAACCGAGGGCGTGACTCTGGTCTCTACGCGCCACAGCGCCCCGCAATTCCCATTGCACCCGTACAACGGGCATCAACTCTTTTCAACCCGCTCCTCGGGCGAAAGCCATTCGCCGAAGTGCGACAGCGTGTCGGTTTCGCTAAAGAGAGATCGAGCACGAGAGAGACGTTCGAGGGGGTCGCTCTGATCGGGCTGTACAAGTCCCATAATTCTCCGACACCTGACCTCCGGAGCGGTGCCCCCCGAGTCGTAGACTGCCGTCCGCCGTGAAGCCGCCCCCCTACCGCTCGATCGCGGATCTCTTTTTTGCCCGCGTTACCGCTACCCCGGACGCGCCCGCGTTCCTCTACCCCGAGGAAGGGATCTGGAAGAGCTTGTCGTGGCGCGAGACCGCCTCGCGCGTCCGCGAGCTCGCCAGCGGGCTCCTGTCTCTCGGCCTCTCGGCGGGCGATCGCGTGGCCATCGTTTCGACGACGCGCCTCGAGTGGATTCTCGCGGATCTCGCCGTCGCGTGCGCGGGCGGCGTCACCGCGACCGTTTACCCCGTCTCGACCGAGGAAGACACGTCCTTCATTCTGACCGACTCGCGGGCCGCGATCGTCTTCGCCGAGGACGCCGCCCAAGCCCGGCGGATCGTGAGCCGCCGGGACGCGCTCCCCTGCCTCAACCATCTCGTCCTCTTCGACGCTTCGGCGGGTCTTCCGGGCGACGCGATGTCCCTCCTCGACCTCGCCGCCCTCGGCCGCGTATGGGATGCGGCGCATCCGGGCGGCTACGACGCCGCGGCCGGGGCCGTCGGGTCGTCCGATCTCGCGACGCTCATCTACACGTCCGGGACGACCGGCCGTCCGAAGGCCGTCGAGCTGCCGCACGACTGCTGGCTCTTCGAGATCGAGTCGATCGGCTCGCTGAATCTCCTGGGGCCGTCCGACCTGCAGTTTCTCTGGCTCCCTCTCTCGCACGTCTTCGGGAAGGTGTGCGTGACCCTCGGAATCGGCTTCGGCTTCCCCACGGCCGTCGACGGCCGCCCCGACCGCATCGCGGCGAATCTCGCGGCGGTAAAACCCACGTTCGTATGCGTCGTCCCGCGTATCTTCGAGAGGGTGCACGCGAAGGTCCTCGAGCAGGCGCTCGCGGGAGGAAAAGTGAAGGCCGCGATTTTCCGGTGGGCGCTCGGCATCGGCACGGAGGTCGCGCGACGCCAGAGCGAGGGCCGGCCCGTCGGGGCCTACCTCGAAGCCCGGCGGCGCGTCGCGGACGCCCTCGTCTTCGAAAAAGTCCGCCGGCGTTTCGGCGGGCGTCTCCGCTTCTTCATCTGCGGCAGCGTCGCCCTCGCGCGCGAGCTCACCGAGTTCTTCGCCGCATTCGGCGTCATGATCCTCGAAGGCTACGGCCTCTCGGAGTCGACGGCGATGACGGTGTCAAACCTCCCGGACCGGAACCGCTGGGGCACTGTCGGCATCCCGATTCCCGGTATGGAGGTTTCGTTCGCGGGGGACGGCGAGATCCTCCTCCGCGGGCGCGGGGTCATGCGTGGGTATTTCGGCCTCCCGGACGAGACGGCCCGCGCGCTCGACCCGAACGGCTGGCTCCACACGGGCGACATTGGCGCCCTCGACGCCGCCGGCCACCTCGCGATCACCGACCGCAAGAAGGACATGATCAAGACCTCGGGAGGGAAGTTCGTCGCGCCGCAGCACGTCGAAGGAAAGCTGAAGCTCGAGATGCCTCTCATCGCGCAGGCGCTTCTGCACGGCGAAGGACGGCGCTTCTGCACTGCGCTCATCAGCCTGTCCGAGGAGGAGCTTCTCGCGTGGGCGCGGACCGAGGGAATTCGCGACGCGTCCTACGCGGATCTCGTGCGCGACGCAAGAGTCGTCGAACTCATCCGCCGGCACGTCGAGCATGTGAACGCGAACCTCGCGCGGTACGAGGCGATCCGTCGTTGGGCGATCCTGCCTGCGGAGCTGAAGGTCGAGACGGGCGAGCTGACGCCGAGCCTAAAGGTCCGCCGCCGGGTCGTCGAGCAGCGCTACCGCGACGTGCTGGAAAGTCTGTACGCCGAAGCGCCCCACGGCGTTCTGGTGACGAATTCTCTCGAAGAGCCGCCGGATCAGGTGAGCCCATGAGCGGCGTCGCTCGATGGCGAAGGGCCAGCACGAGAGCGTGGGGTATTACTCTCAGTCGTCCCGCCGCGCTCCACGGGCCTCATCCAGTTACGAAGGACGCTCGGCGAGATCCCGAGCTCGCGGGAAAGCTCGGCGAGGGTCTTCTCATCCGAGACGATCCGAGCGACCGTCTCTCTCTTGAAATCGACCGTGAACACTCGGCGTCCCCGGGACGAATCGCCTCCGGAGCCCCTTACGGACCCGACCAGACGCAGCGCCTACTTCTTGTCGGCCGGCTTGGCCGCCCCGTTCGGCCCGGCCCCGGCCTTTTTTGCGGGGGCGGCGGGCTTCGCCTCCGGCTTCGGCGTCCAGAACTCCGAGTCCCGGGCGACGAACTCCTTCGAGGGATAGCTCATCGCGGGGCTGAAGGCGAAGACGTTGTTCTCGACCGTCGCGAACCCGTCGGACGCGAGCTTCGCGAGAGCCTTTTCGTTCTCGGGGCCCTCGGCCTCCCGGATCGTCCCGGCGCGTGCGATCGCGGCGTCGATCTCGGACAACGATTTCATTGGGAGCAGGAGCATGAACGTCGGGCCGGGCATCCCGCCTGAGATCTGGTAGACCGCCCACGGCAGCTCGATTTTCGCCTTCTCGTATGCGCTCCGGACGATCTTCACGGTGTCCTGGAAGTCGCTGTCGTGTCCCTGGCGCACCCGGCACGTGAGCAGGCGGAAGTACCGCATCTTCGCGATGTCGACGGGGCCACCAGCGCTCAGATCCTCGCGCAGGAAGGCGACGAGGCTCCGCCCGTTCGTCAGCAGCTCTCCGTCCTTCTCGACGAGTCTGTCGAGCTCCGCGGTGAGCGCGGTGTTCTTGTCGGTGTCGTCCCGGTCCTTCTCCCACGCCGCGAAGGAGGGGTATCCCGTCAGGAACCAGGCCTCGCTCGGGCCCGTGACCGCCGTCATGGCGAGGTAATGGGTCGGCCAGTTCGCCCGGGCCATCGCCGCCACGAAGCCCTTTTCGACCTTGACGTGCGCGGCGCCCTTCCCGGCCTTGACCTCCTCGCGATAGATCTGGAGGACCTTCGGGGGCGGGTTGGGCCCCGGGCTCTCGGCAGCGCGCAGCGGGAACGCGACGAGGGACACCAAGAGCGTGCTGTAGAGGGAGAGTTTCTTCATCGCAGCCCACCTCCTCCGGGGGCGTCTCACTTAGTTTTTTTTGGCTCGGTTGTGGAAGATCCTATACCCGAGAACGCGTCTGAGACAAAGTCGCGAAAAGCCACGCGTTCATCGACCTCGCTCTGGAGGCGGAGGGCGGGAAGCACCTTCCGACCCAACCGCACCTGTCACGGAGAGCCCTCGAGGCGGTCGGCGAGAGCGCGAAGCAGCGCCGCTCCGTCGCCCGACCAGGCGCTTCCGTGCATGCACGCGAGCGTCTTCGGCCCGAGCGAAGCGAACCGCTCGAGCATCGCACGGGTATTGGGAGCGTGGGCAAAGTAGTCCATCCCTTTCCGCATCGCCTCGCTCGGCCCCAGAACGTCGGACGTCGTGAGCGCGACGTCTCCCGTACCAGCCTGCGTGAAGAGGTCCCCGCACAGGAGCGTGCGCGTGGTCTCGTCCATCAGATAGCCGGCATCCCAGCCATGTGGCAGATGCGGCGTGTCGTACCACGTGAGGCGGTGCTTTCCGAGCGAGAGCGTCTCGCCGTCGGCGAGAGGGCGAGGCGGACGATCCGCGAGGTCTCCAATGGAAACCATCGCTGCAACGCGGCCGCAGACGGGCACGGCCTGCGGCGCCACGGCGAGCCAGTCGTTCAGAGCACCGCATTCGTCAGACTCCACGTGCGAGAAGGCGACGTAGCGCAGCTTCTCCGGCGGCATGACGCGAGCCATCGCCTCACGGACGAGCGGGAACATCCGGCGCGGGCCCGTGTGAAAGAGAAGCGGCTCCTCGTCGGCGACGAGGATCTGGTTGAACGTGAATCCGCCGGGAACCACGTGCTGCGGAAGCGGCGTGGAAAGACGATAGATGCCATCGGCGATCTCGTCGATGCGCGTGGCGGTGCCGGTCATCGTGATGGTCATGGTCGCGATTCTCCTTTTCGGGGTGAACGGTAACTGCGATACAGAGTGATGAGGGCATCGGCGAGCACGGCTTCCGTCCGCTTGCTATCCGACGATCTGGTGAGGGATTTCCAGGCCGGAAAATCGAGAAGGGCGGCGGCGATGTCGAGAAGCGCGCGCGGTGGCCGGCCGCCGAAGCCCCGCGCGAAAGCCTCGCACGCGAGCGCCTCACGCCCGGAACGCCACCTCTCGAGGATACCCTTCAGCTCGGGTCCGAACGCGACCTCGGCGACGCCCCAGCGCAGCCACGGCTCCCAGAACGCGTAGCTCTTCCCGAGAGCGCGCACGAGGGCCCGCACGCGGGCGGGCACGTCGGCGAGACCCTCGAAGATCTCCGCCTCGGCTTCTACGGGTGCAGCGAGCCCGGCGCAGAGATTCCGGCGCGGGCGACCCCGGCCGCGCCAGGTGGTACCGTGTTCGGGGAGGATGGTCGAGAGGTGTTCCGAAACGCGATGGAGCACTGCGAGATCACACTGCACGGCCACCGGATCAGCTATCGAAGTGTCGGCAGCGGGCCGCTCCTCGTCCTCATCCACGGCATCGCGGGGACCTCAGCCACGCGCTTGTGCATGCCGCTGCGAGTGGGGCCGGCGAGCCCCCCGCTCCCGTGGGATTGCCCGCGTCCTCCGGGCAGGTCCACGCTTACCCAGAGGCAGCCGGTTTCCTGAGCGTAACGCGAAAGAGTTTTCGGGGTAGCCCGCCTTCCTCGAATTCGTCAATAGCGGCGATCTCGAAACCACTCGCCAGGTGGGCGACCTTCTCCCGGTCGAAGAAATGGACGATGAAGCCACCGACTTCCCACATCTCCTCGCCCCGGTGGATCCCCGTTCCGCGATGGGCGTCACCGGTGTGGCGCACCGTGTAGATGTTCAAGCCTCCAGGCACGAGCACCCGCTGCACCTCGTGCGATAACCGCTCCAACTCTGCCGTCGTAAGCGCCATGCAATACAACATGTGTGAGTAGCAGCCCTCGAAGGAGTCGTCGGGGAAAGGCAACGGATCCCGCACGTCATGCCGCTGTGTGTCGATTCGCGCACTCAACCCCGCTGACTGCGCTTTGGCCGTAACCGCGTCGAGAGCCGACTGCGAGTAATCCGTAGCAGTGACGTGAAGGCCGCTCCCCCCGAAGAAGAGCGTGTCGCGCCCCTGACCGCAGCCGAGTTCCAGCAACCGCCGCACTTCCTCTCGTTTGAATCGTTCGGCCGCCCAAGCCGCAGGCCCGCTCGGGTCGCCTCCAAACATCTCGGGCTTGTGGACGAAGGTCGCCTGCCAGTGCTGCTCCTGAGCGTCCAGAACGGTCTTCTCCGGCCTGTCGGGGTCGACTTCCATCATCGCCTCATTCTCTCAATCGAGGAGACCCGCTTGACTCTATCGAACTCTTCTGTCACGACCAATCCAACGAACGGAAAGATCCACATTCCACCGGATCAGAAGTGGTAAAGGATCGTCCTTGGAATGACGGACTCGATCTGGCGTGGGTTGAGAGACTTCCGCTCGTCCGCCCGGTTCGCCTCATCGCCTCAGACCGCTACGACCCCACTTCCGCGAGCGGGATGCCTCCGGAACAGATCGCCGCGCGGAGGCCGCGTTCGATGCGTTCGCTGCCGGGCTCGTGAACGCCCTCGGGGCGAAGGTGGTCGTGCCGGACTCTGGCAGTGTCGAGTCTAGGGCACCAGACGAGGGAGCACTCTTCGTGCGAGCGCAGATTTCGCGGGCCGAACCCTGGTGTTCTGCTCGCAAGATAGGCGCAACAAACTGGTGGTGAGATCCGTTTGAGAAGGCATCGCTCGTCCCGCCGCAGCCGCCCTTCAGCGCGGCCGGTCGACTCAGACCGACACTTCCCGCCGTCCTGCGGGAAGCCTCGTCGGCAGCGCGCGTTTCTTCGCGCGACGTTGGGCTACGGCGGGCGATCCGCTCACGATCGATCTGGGCCCGTTCCCGGCGTTCTTGATCGCGCAGACCAGAGCGTTATGGGACCGCGGGTGAGTGACGAGCCTGCCTCGTCGAAGGGTCCGTGCTGCAAAGGATGTTCGTCGCGTCCGATCCGTCATCTACGACGAGGGTTGCCTACGCTCGAATCCCTCGTTCTTTGCACAGGGGAGAGATAGCGAGCAGAATCCCGGAGCGGTGCGGGCGAACGGCTCGTCGAGCGACCCGTCCGAAAGGCCTCGACCGCATAGGAAAGACCATCCCCGCCATCATCGTATCCCCGACCGTCGTGCGGCGTTTCCCGCTCCTGGTTCTGCGCATCGTCGGCAGCCTCAGCGACCGCGAGACCGTCCGCCTCGCCCTGAAGCTCGGGGACTGACGCGCGTGGACGAGCACTCCTCGAACGACGCGCCCCGCCGCATGGACATCACCGAGCGGCGGTCGGTGGAGGAGGTGCAAGCGCGGCTCGCGGCGATCGTCGAGAACTCTGACGACGCCATTTTCGCCAAGTCGCTCGACGGGACGATCCTCACCTGGAACGCGGGGGCGCAGGCCCTGTTCGGCTACACCTCGAAGGAGGCGGTCGGGCAGTCGGTCGAGCTCCTGGTCCCACCCGAGCGAAGGGCGGAGCTGGTCGAAACCCTCGATCGCGTAAGGGCCGGTCAGTCCATATCGCACCTCGAGACGGTGCGGCGCCGGAAGGACGGGACCGAGGTTGTCGTCGCCCTCAGTATCTCCCTCCTCCGCGACGCGGACGGGCGAATGACCGGGGCCTCCACGATCGCCCGGGACGTCACGGAGAGCAGGACTGCCGACGAGCGCCTCCGGGAGAGCGAGGAGCGATACCGGGTCTTGTTCGACGAGAGCCCGATGCCGATGTGGTTGTACGACCCGGGGTCGCTGCGGATCGTCATGGCGAACCACGCGGCCGCCGAGCAGTACGGCTACACGATGGACGAGCTTCTGGCGCTGGCGCTCCCGGACGTTTTTCGGCCCGAGGACGCGGAGAAGATCCGCGCGGCGGTCCGGGCGTTGCCGCTGGGCCGCTCTTACGTCGGAACCTGGAAGCACCGGCGCAAGGACGGCAGCCTCCTCGATGTCGACATGCACCGGAACGACGTGCGCCTCGGGGGCCGGACGTTGCGGCTCGCCGTACTCCACGACGTCACGCGGCGCCGGAATCTCGAGGAGGAGCGCCGCCAGTCCCAGAAGATGGAGGCCGTCGGGCGCCTCGCCGGCGGCGTGGCACACGACTTCAACAACCTCCTGACGGCCATCCTCGGCTACAGCGACCTTCTCGCGAGCCGCTTCCACGTCGGCGATCCCGAACGCGCGGAGATCCAGGAGATCCGCCGGGCTGGCGAGCGGGCAGCGGCCCTGACGCGGCAGCTCCTCGCTTTCAGCCGCAAGCAGGTGCTCCTTCCGGAGGTGCTCGACCTCGACAGCGTCGTACGCGGCCTGTTGCGGCTGCTGGAGCGCCTCATCGGCGAGAACATCACGGTGAGCCTGGTCGTCGCGCCCGACCTCGGGCGGGTCCTGGCCGACCCCGGCCAGATGGAGCAGGTCGTCATGAACCTCGCCGTCAACGCGCGCGACGCGATGCCGCGCGGCGGCGAGCTCCGCGTCGAGATTCAGAACGTCGACCTTGACGACGCGTTCGCGAGCGAGCACATCGGGGTGACGCCGGGCCCCCACGTTCTGCTCGCCGTGACCGATACCGGCGTTGGGATGGCCCCTGAGGTCCAGAAGCAGATCTTCGAGCCGTTCTTCACCACCAAGCGGACCGGCGAGGGAACCGGCCTCGGGCTCTCGACCGTGCACGGCATCGTGAACCAGAGCGGCGGGACGATCTGGGTCGACAGCGAGCCCGGCCGCGGGACGACGTTCAAGATCTACCTCCCGCGCATCGTCGGGGCCGCCGCTGCGGCGCAGCTGGCATCCGGAACGTTTCCTTCGCTCGAGGGTTCCGGGACGATCCTCCTCGTCGAGGACGATGAGCAGTTGCGCCAGCTTGCCAGGCGCATCCTCGAGCTCAGCGGCTACACCGTGCTGGAGGCCCGGAGCCCCGAGGTTGCGCTGCGCATCGCGCGCGAGCACGACGGTCCAATCCACGTCCTCCTCACGGACGTCGTGATGCCGGGCATGAGCGGGCCGGAGCTCGCCGCCTCACTCCAGCGTGAGCGTCCCAGCATGCCCGTCCTCTACATGTCCGGATACACGGACAACGCGATCGCGCACCACGGCGTCCTGGACCCCGGGACGCAGCTCATTCAGAAACCCTTCACCCCGAACCGGCTGGTTCAACGGGTGCGCGAGGTCATGCGCGAGACTCTCTGACCGAACCGGGCACCGCCCGCTCCGCGGCGGGCAGGAGAGATCGGTCCGGACGCACGAGACGCGGAAAGCTACTCACCTATCGCGCCCCACGAGACCCATGTCCTTCCGGCGGGCGGCATCGTGCCAGCTTCGCATTTCGAAGCGGGAGCGGCCGGTCACTTCCGGACCAGCTCGACCCTGCGGTTTTGGGCCCGCCCCAGCTCCGTGGCGTTGTCGGCCACGGGCTTTGACTGGCCGAATCCGAGAGAGCTCAGGCGCGAAGGGGCCACGCCCTTGCCGACCACCTCGGCGAGCGTGGGCAGCGACTCGGGGCGGATGTGGGCCGAGTCGGTGTCGAAGAGGATGCCGTAGAGCCGGGCCCGGCCGCTCGCCGAGAGGTCCTTCTTGAGTTGCCCCTCCACGGAGCCGGACCAGTGAGGGCAGCCTCCGACCTCGGTGCCGGCGCGGGTGCCGGTCCAGTTGCCGTCCGGTTCTCTGCCCTTGTCGGTGCCGCGCCACCAGTAGCCGCGGAAGCTGCCGCCGTCGGGGCTGAAGACGAAGACCATCAGCTCGGTGTACTGGGCGTCCTCATGGTTGTTGAGGAGGGTCAGGCGCACCCAGCGCCCCTCGGCCTTCTTCATAGCCGCGAAGCGCTGGCCGTCCTTCCGATCTGCGAGGGTCGCGCACAGGACCGGCGCGAAGCCGGCGTCCTTCGAACGTGGCTGATACCTCGACGATGACGTCTTTGGCGCCCCTCCCCTTGCCGTCGATGCCCATCGTATCGAATTCAAAGGCCTCGATGAAGGCCGGAGCCGCCATCTCGAAGACGAAAACGTTGTCGGCGATCTTGCCCTCCTTGCTGGCCCAGCCCGAGCTGGGGGCGTCGTCAAGCATGTTCACCGCTGGCCACCCCGCCGTAGCACGCCGGCTCCACGATAGGCACCGTGCCTTCGCCGACAGCCAAAAGGTTGATATCCTGCGCCGCTGCCGAGACCGCGACGAGCGCCGCCGCCACCGCTCCCACGAGAATCATCCCAAAACGTCGCATGGTCCCTCCGCCTAGTGTCCCGTCTAAAGATAGCTCGCAGTCCCCCGTCACACCGGCGGCGCCACGTCGCGGAGGCGGAGCGGGGAGAAGAGACTCGTCATGCCGGCACTCTACCCTTCGAGCGAGGCGACCCGATCACCGCTCACGTCGCGAGGTGCGCCGTGGCGTCGTAAGTGTCC
>PLZI01000063.1 GCA_003152095.1 Acidobacteriota bacterium
AGCTCGCTCTCGGCCTCGGGCAGGTCGAACGGGATGCGGTTCGTCTCCGCCACTCCCGAGACGAAGTAGAGGAAGAACGAGACGAGCCCGGGCAGGATGAACCACATCTGGTGCGCGCGCTGGGCCTCGACGATCGCGACCAGCGAAAGCGAGCGCGCCATGAGGATCGCGCTCACGACCGCGAAGCCCATCGGAACCTCGTAGCTGATGAGCTGCGCCGCGGAGCGCAGGCCGCCNNGCCGTCGTGATCTTCCCGAGGCCCGGGATCCGCATCGTGAACTCGGGGCCCCACGGAAGGACCGCGAAGACCGCGAGGCCCGGGACCATCACGAGGACCGGCGCGAGGAAGTGGATGAAGTGCTGCGCCTTGGCGGGGACGACGTCCTCCTTCGTGAGGAGCTTCACGACGTCCGCCACGAACTGCAGGATCCCTTCCGGGCCGACGCGGTTCGGGCCCTTGCGCACCTGGAGGAACGCCAGCGTCCGGCGCTCGATGTACGTGAGGACACCCGCGGCCGTCGCGACGAGGATCACGACGACGACCGCTTTAACGGCCGGGATCAGGAAGTAGTTCAGGACGCTTTCGGAGATGTCCATGACTACCTGTCGACCTCGCCGAGGACGATATCGATCGTCCCGATGATCGCGACGAGATCGGAAACCATATGGCCCCGCGCCATCTCCGGCAGCGCCTGGAGGTTGATGAAGCTCGGCGGCCGGACCCGCAGCCGGTAGGGCTTGTTGCCGCCGTTCGAGACGAGGTAGAAGCCGAGCTCTCCCTTCGGGGACTCGACGCTCGCGTACGCGTCCCCGGCGGGCGGCTTGATGACGCGCGGGACCTTNNGAGGATCCGGCGGCTCTGGCGCAGCTCGGCGATCCTCACGAGGTAGCGGTCGTACGTGTCCGCGTTCTTCCGCGTCGGGATCTCGAAGTCGAGCTCCGGATAGCATTCGTAGGGAATCGCCCGCCGGATGTCCCACTTGAAACCGGAGGCGCGCAGAGGCGGGCCCGTGACGCCCCAGGCGATGCAGCGGTCCGTCGTGAGGATCCCGACGCCGATCGTCCGCTGCTTCCAGATGCGGTTCTCGGTCAGGAGCTCCTCGTACTCGTCAATCTTCGAGCCGAGGTCTTCCGTGAACGCGCGGAGCTTCTCGATCCAGCCGGGCGTCAGCTCCTCCTCGAGGCCGCCGACACGCATGCAGTTGAGCGTGAGGCGCGCCCCGCAGTAGTCCTCGAAGAGGTCGAGGATGACCTCGCGCTCGCGGAACGTGTAGAAGAAGGGCGTGATCGCGCCGAGGTCGATCGCGGCCGTCGCGAGCCAGAGAAGGTGNNACCACGAGGACGTACGCGTGGTTGTTCGTCGCGGCCGCTACGTAGTCGAGGCGGTCCGTGTGCGGGATCACCATCGGATACGTCTCGGTCTCGAAAAGCTTCTCGGTGCCGCGGTGGAGGTACCCGATGTCCGGGCGCGCCGAGACGATCCGTTCGCCGTCCACCTTGAGGACGATGCGCAGGACGCCGTGAGTCGACGGGTGCTGCGGTCCGAAGTTCAGCTCCATCTCGCGGAGCCCGAGCATCGTGTCGCCCGCGTCCTCGACCGCGCCGACGGTGCCGACGATCTCGCTCACGAGACGGTTTTCCTGTTCTTGTCGTCGGGCGCGGGGCCGCCGCCCTCCGGGTAGCGGTCCGGGTAGATCGCGGCGCCCGTGTCGATCCCCTCGACCGGGAAGTCCTTCCTCAGGGGATGGCCCTGGAAGCCGTCCCACGTGAGGATCCGGCGCAGATCGGGGTGGCCCTCGAAGGAGATCCCAAAGAGGTCGAACACCTCGCGCTCCATCCAGTTCGCGGTCTCCCACACGCCAGACACCGTCGGGCAAAGGACGCCGTCCTTGACGCCCACCTTCAGGCGGATCCGCTCGTTGCCGCGGGCAAAGGAATGCAGCCAGTAGACGACGTCGAAGCGCGGATCGCGTTCTTTCCAGTCCACGGCGGTGAGGTCGACGAGGAACGTGAACGTCTCGGCGTCGCGCAGGTGGCGGCAGGTCTCGACGAGCTTGTCGGGCGCGACCTCGACCGTTGTCTGGCCGACCATCTTCTTCGCGGAGACGACCGCGCCGGGAACGGCCGCCGCGAGCGCGGCGACGAGGGGCTCACCCGTCGCGTCGACCGGGGCCGGGACCGGCGCCTTTGCGGGCACGGGCGCCTTCGGCGCAGCGGCGGCGGGCACGGGCGCCTTCGGCGCTGCTGCGGCGGGCGCGGAAGGTTTCGGAGCGCCGGCCTCGCTCTCTTCGTCAGCCAACGGCCAGCTCCTCCGGCGCGCGCCTCACGACGCGCATCTTCTGGATCTTCTTCTGGAGCTCCATGAGGCCGTAGAGGAGAGCCTCGGGCCGCGGCGGACAGCCGGGCACGTAGACGTCCACGGGCACGATCCGGTCGACGCCTTGCGTGACCGCGTAGCTCCGGTACGGGCCGCCGCAGGTCGCGCACGAGCCCATCGCGATGACCCACTTCGGGTCGGCCATTTGGTCGTAGAGGCGCTTGATGATCGGCGCCATCTTCTCCGTGACGGTGCCCGCGACGATCATGAGGTCGCACTGGCGCGGCGAGCCGCGGAAGACCTCGGCGCCGAAGCGCGCCATGTCGTGGCGGCTGTCCACGACGGCCATCATCTCGATCGCACAGCACGCGAGGCCAAACTGCATCGGCCAGAGCGAGTTCTTGCGACCCCATCCGATCAGGGCGTCGACGGTGGTCGTGAGGACGTTGTCCGGAAGCGAGTTCTCGATCAGGCCCACGAAAGAGCCCCCCGCCGCCACGCGTAGACGTACCCGACGACCAGGATCACGAGGAAGACGAGCATCTCGACGAGGCCGAACAGCTTCAGCTTGTGGTACATGACCGCCCACGGGAAAAGGAAGATCGTCTCGACGTCGAACACGACGAAGAGGACGGCGATCAGGTAGTACCGCACCGAGAACCGGTGGTCGAAGGCCTCGGTCGGCGACGCGACGCCGCACTCGTACGGCGCGAGCTTCGTCGGCGTCGGCTTCGAGGGCCGGAGGAGCGACATCGCGGCGAGGCCCACGATCGGGACGATTGCCGCCATGATCGCGAAGTACAGGATGGGCAGGTAGGACGCCATGGACGGGTTCATGAGGACACCC
Organism: Acidobacteriota bacterium; assembly: GCA_003152095.1. Taxonomy (GTDB): domain Bacteria; phylum Acidobacteriota; class Thermoanaerobaculia; order UBA5066; family UBA5066; genus Fen-183. Next base: position 3,165 of record PLZI01000063.1, read on the forward strand.
CCCGCGGTCCGCCCGCGCCTGCGTGCCACCCGGCTTCGCTCAAGACGAAGGGAATTCTCGGTGCCGACCCCGGCGAAGTCAAACGATGCATTGGCATCAATCGTGCCGAGGCCAGGAGGCTAGCGTCGACCCGAGAGCCGTGCCCCGAGACGCGAGGAGGACGCGAATCGACTCCCCCATTCCACCAGGCTGGACGAGGGCCGCGGCGGCGCGGCGGTCCGCCTCGCGCGCGGCGTCGGGAGGAGCGGCGGCGTCGGTCGCAAGGTCCTCGAAGATCCCCGCCGAGGCGAGGACGCGCGACTGGCTCACGGGCCCTGCGACGTCGAGACCCGTGCCCGCGAGCGCCTCGGCGAGTTCGGTGAAATCCACCCACGCCGTGAGGTCGCGGCCCCCGGGCCCGAACAGGACGTCACGCGTGACCGTGTGCGCGACAAACGCCTCAAGCGTGCCTTTCTCGCGCGCGGCGGAGTACAGGGCCTTCGCGGGAGCGCCGTAGTCGAAGACGAGGAGAAGGCCGGAAGAAACGCGTGCGGCGAGGGCCGTCGCGAGTCCTGCGGTGCCGGGGCGGATCTCGAGCATCTGATTTCTCAGAAGGTGAATGCCCCGCGCCCGGAACCGCTCGAGCAATTCAGCACCGTCCGCGCACTCGACCAGCGCCCACACGAAGCGGTCCTTCGGCCCCAGCGTCACGACGCGCTCCAGCAGCTTTTCACCTTCGAAGAAAAGCGCCCTCACCGGGAGCGCATCGAACAGCTCGTAAGCTACGATCAGGCCGCGGACGGAGGAGATTTTTGCGAATGAGGAGAGCCATGTCGCGCTCGGGCAGTTCCGGCGCGCCTTCTCGCGGCGGACGGCAGACCGTTCGACGCCGACGAGGCGGAATTCCTCGCGAATGCCCCACGCCCGCAGCGCCGCGTCCGCGGCCTGGAGGAGCTCGCCCTCGCCCGCACCGACGTCCACAACGTCGATCGGCGCGCGCATCCCGCGCCGCAGGCTTTCTCCCCCTTTCTCGGAAATCTCCTCTTCTCTCAGCCGCCGGGCGATCCTCGCCATCGTGCGCCCGAAGGCTGGGTGCCACGAGGGGCCGGTGACGAAGTCGCCGCCGCGGCCCACCCGCCCTTGTTGCTCGTAGTACCCGCCCTCCGGGTCGTACAGCGCCGCTTCCATGAACCGGTCGAACCGCAGAGGTCCCTCGGCGCGGATGCACGCGGCGAGGCGCTGGGCAAGGGGCATCATCGCCGCGAGACTAGCAGCCGGTTAAGATCCGGCGCCGACTCGAGGAGGATTCAGACGTGTCATACGGGATCTCCCAGAACCCCTCCGGGCTCACGATCACCCTCGCCGCGAAGACCCGCGACGAGCTCTACCGCGACGCCGTCAAGGCCGCCCTCGAGGCCGTCTACGGCGGCGAGCCGCCGGCGGGCGCCTCCGACGGGCAGACCTGTCCCGTGCAGGGCGCCGGGCTCGCGGAGGGCGACATCCTCCGGACGTTCGTCACGGAGTGCTTCGAGGCCGCGCGCCGGGCCCCGGGGACGCTGCACGCTCCGAGGTGGCTCGCCTTCGACGAGGGGCGCGTGACGGCAAACCTCGCCTTGTCGACGCCGAAGACGCCCGCCCGCGAGCTCGATCCCGCGCTCCACGGGGCCTTCGAGACGGAGGGGGCGTTTCCGGACTTCCGGGCGACGCTCGCGTTCAGCGTCCCGTCACACTGACGGGACGGCCGCGCCCGCTTCCTTGCTCGCCTTCTCGAGGTCGGCGTCCACCATCATGTTCACGAGGCCCTCGAACGTCGCCTTCGGCGTCCAGCCCAGCTCGCGCCGGGCCTTCGAGGCGTCCCCAAGGAGGAAGTCCACCTCCGCCGGGCGGAAATAACGCTCGTCGACGCGCACGCGCACGGCGCCCGTCTCTGCCTCGACGCCCGACTCTCCGGCTCCCGAGCCCGTCCAGCGGAGCGGCCTCCCGGCCCGCGCGAACGCGCGCTCGCAAAACTCGCGCACCGTGTGCGTCTCGCCGGTCGCGACGACGTAATCACCCGGCTCGTTCTTTTGAAGCATCAGCCACATCGCCTGGACGAAGTCCCCCGCGAAGCCCCAGTCGCGCCGCGCGTCGAGATTGCCGAGATAGAGCACGTCCTGGAGGCCGCTCGCGATGCGTCCGGCCGCCCGGGTGATCTTGCGCGTCA
>PLZI01000051.1:0-583 GCA_003152095.1 Acidobacteriota bacterium
GGCGGCGGCAAGACGACGCTCATCCGCGTTCTCCTCGGCCTCCTCGCGCCGGACCGGGGCCGGGTCGCCTTCATCGAGGACGGCCGCGAGATTCCGCGCCCGCGCATCGGCTACCTCTCGCAGCGCTCGACGCTCACGGCCGACGCTCCGCTGTCGGCATTCGACCTCGTCACGCTGACCCTCGCGCCCGCTTCCGGCTTCCGCCGGCTCGGCGGCATTCGGGAAGAGGCGCGCGTGGCGCTGACGCGCGCGGGGCTCGCCGCCGACAAGCAGGATCTGCCCGTCGGGCGCCTGTCGGGGGGACAGCGCCAGAGGGTTCTCCTCGCGCGTGCGCTCGCGGGCGCGCCGCCTCTCCTCGTCCTCGACGAGCCCGACACGGCTCTCGACGCGGAAGGCCTCGCGACGCTCCGGCGGCTCGTGGCCGAGGAGATCGCCGCGGGCCGGACCGTCGTCTACGTCACGCACGACAGCGACGCGATGGGCGGAGCCGACGCGGTCTTTCACGTCGACGGCCGTGTGAGCGTCGGCCTCGCCGCGCACGTTCACGGGGCAGCGCCGTGATCGAATTCCTCGGCTATCCGTT
>PLZI01000051.1:598-15022 GCA_003152095.1 Acidobacteriota bacterium
GCGGTCGGCGTCTTCACGGTGGCCGCCATGGCGGGCGGCGTCGTCGCGCTCGGCTTCGTGAAGACGAACGTCGACCTTTTCGGCCTCATGTTCGGCAACATCCTGACGGTCGACCCGGCGGACCTCCTGCTCCTCGCCGGAGCCGCCGCGGGCATCCTCGTGGCGCTCGCGTTCTTTTTCAGGCCGCTGCTTCTCGCGTCGGTCGACGAGGAGGGCGCGCGCGTGGCCGGCGTCGCCACGGGCGCCATGAGGCTTCTCGTCCTCACGCTCATCGCCGTCGCCGTCGTGGCGGCGCTGAAGGTCGTCGGAATCCTGCTCGTCTCCGCGCTCCTCGTGCTTCCGGGCGCCACCGCGCGCCCGCTCGCGAGCCGCTGGCCCGGCTTCTTGGGAGGTTCGATCGCCGTCGCGCTCGTATCGGTTGTCGGAGGACTGCTCCTTTCCGTGGCGCTCGACATTGCCTCGGGCGCCGCGATCATCCTGCTCGGAACCTGCCTTTTCGTCGCGGCGCTCGCGGTGGCGCGGATCCGCGCCGGACGCTCGACGCGCTGAGATTTATCTCATCAGAACAGGGCGGTCAGCCCGATATTCACGTTCGGGCGCTCGGTCTGGTCGCCGTAGAGGCTCTTCACGATCGGGATCTGGAGGCCGACCCGGCCGAGGAGGCCGCCGCCGAGGTCGAGGATGAGGCGCGGCGTCAGGTAGACGATGTCCCCGCCCGTGTTCGGATCGCGGTTCCCGTCGGCGTCCACCACGTCCTGCTCGGCGTGGCGCCAGTTCGCCTCGAGAACGGCGTCGACGACCCGGCCGAGCTTGCGCTCGTACGCGAGGTTCGCCGTCGTGACGCGGCCATACCGGTAGCCGTAGTCGTTCGTCCCGGTCCGGCGGTACTGGAACGACGCGAAGACGGAGGATTGCGGGTCGAGCTGGACGACGGCTGAAAGGCCGCCGTAGACGTCCGTCGCTCCGGTGCCGGACTGCGCGTGCTCGTCGAGGCGCTCCCCATTTGCGGAGAGGTCGTTGCGGCCCCAGGGCGTCTTGACGCCCGCGACGAGGGACACCCACGCGCGACGGCCGAGGCCGGGGCGAAACGGCGACGCCCAGACGCGGAAGAGGGCGGTGAAGTCGGGATCCGAGAGGCCGGACGTGCTCGTCGTGACCGCGCCGGATTCGTCGGTGGACGTCAACCGCCGGACGCTGAACGGGAGGCGCCCGACGAGTGTGAATCGCTCCCCGAAGGAGTAAGCGACGCTGAGCGTGAAGCGGTTCTCGATCTCGGCATCGCGGCCGACGATCTCGCCGGACGCGGGGTCCGAGACGCCGTTCTCCTTGTCGAAGCGTTCCCAGTCCAGCGCGAGGCGGAACTGGCCCGGCGCGTAGATCGTGGCGCCGAGCGCGTTGAAGGTCGGGTCGCCGCAGCGACAGATCGAGCACGCCGAGGCGCGTGGCGCGAGGGCCGCGGAAAGCAGGAGGAACAGCCCGCAGAGCGGGGCTCTCAGAGTCTTCAAGTCTTGATTCTCCTTCTGAAGGAATTCGGAAGAGGAATTTCTTAGAAAGAGAAGAACCGGGGAGGGGGTGTGACCGCGTCGGGCGCGGTGCGGCGGTGCATCGATCGCACATTCTACCTACCGCCTCAGAACGTCAGCGCCGGGCCCGCGCGCAACGGGCGCGATTCTACGGGCGTGTAAGATTCCGCCGTGCGGCTGACCCGGTTCTGGCGCCTGCTCGTCGTGGTCGCCCTTGCGCCCTTGGCGCTCGGGGGAGCTTTCGGGCACGTCGACGGCTTCGAGAGGCTGTCGTACGGCACGTTCTTCTTCCCGCCGGACCATCCCGCGCATGCCCCGTTCGTGCCGGAGAAAGAACATCCCTGCGCCGCGTGTGCGATCGCTTCGCTGGTCGCGCCCACAGCCGCGCCGTTCTTCCTCGTTCCGCCCGAGGTCCGCCGCGTGCTCGAGATCTGCGCCGAGCGGACCATCCCGTTCGCACCCGCCCCCGAGCTTCCTGCCCGCGCGCCCCCCGTCTCCTCGGCCGTCTAGAAGACACGTTCCGACGTCGTCATTCACGGTCGGGGGGCATGCGCCCTCCGCGATCAGAGGCTTTCTTCGTGGAGGCATCGACTGTCATGATTTTTCGAAGTGCGGCGCGCAACGCCGTATCTGTTGTCTTTCTTTTCGCGGTTCTCTTCATCGGCTCGCGCCCGGCTTTCGCCGCGACGGCGACGGGCGGGCAGGTTCGCGGCCGTGTCACGGGTCTCGACGGAAGGCCGCTTCCCGGAGTCGCGGTCGTTCTGGCGAACGACGTCACCGGTTACCGCCAGCAGGTCACAACTGGGCCAGACGGCGGGTACCTTCTCTACAACGTCCCGGCCAATCCTTACCACCTCACCGCCAACGTGCAGGGTTTCGCGCCGTTCCACGCTGACGTGGACGTGAGGGGGGCCGTGCCGCTCGTCCACGACATCACGCTGAGCCTTGCGGAAGTCCAGGCGTCCACGATCGTCGAGGCCGAGAAGGAGCCCGTCGCGCTCGAGACCGACGACCCGTCAACGCACATCGACATCGACAAGTCGCTCATCCGGAGGTCGCCCGCCGCGATGCCCGGCCGCGCGTTCGAGTCGATCGTGACCTCGACGCCGGGCTTTTCCCAGGACGAGAACGGCCGGTACCATTTCCAGGGCGGCCATTCGCAGCAGCTTCTCGTCATCGACGGCCAGCCCATCGGAGACCAGATCGGGATCACGTTCTCGAACTCTCTCGATCCCGGCGTCGCCGAGAACCTGACGATCATCACGGGTGGCATTCCCGCCGAGTACGGCGAGAAGGCGAACGGCGTCATCAACCTGACGACGCGCTCAGGCCTCGGAACGAACGGCGTGAAGGGCGAAGTCTCGGTGGGCGGAGCGCAGTTCAACACGGGCTCGGCTTCGGCCTCCGCGGGCGGCGGGAGCGCCCGCTTCGGGTGGTTCGCCGACGTGGACGCCTCGCGCTCAGACCGCTTCCTCGATCCCGTGTCGTTCGACAACTTCCACAACACGGGCAACTCGCTGCGGGCTTTCCTGCGCCTCGACGGCGTCTCGGCGGACGCCTCGAGCAACTGGCGCCTGACAGGAAACATCGGCCGCACCCATCGCGACGTGACGAATCTCCCCTCGCAGGAGGCAGCCGGTCAGGACCAGCAGGTCGTCTCGAACGATTGGAATGCGAACCTCGGTTACCAGAACGTTCTGGGGGGCGGACTCGTCCTCGAAGGACAGCTCTACGCGCGGGACAACCGGCTCACGCTCTATTCGTCNNATTACCGATCCCGGTTTCAACGACCCGAACGCGGACGGCTACAACCCCAACCTCGCGCCGTACGACGGGACGCGCGGCGGCAAGCCCTTCTATTTCTCCGGCTCGAACTCCGGCACCTATCTCGCCGCGTTCCTTCAGGACAACATCCGGTTGAATGACCTGACGGTGAACGTCGGTGTCCGCTACGACCGCAACGACCTCTTCGAGTCGGAGCACCAGCTGGCCCCGCGGATCGGACTCGCGTATTTCCTCAAGGCGACGAACACCGTCTTCCGCGCGTCCTACAACCGGATGTTCATCACGCCCGAGTACGAGAACATCCTGATCTCGTCGTCCGCGCAGGCGGCGTCGATCACGCCTCCCGACATCCAAGCCAACGCGCAGCTCGGAGGCGGGCAGCTCTACAACGTTTCCGAGCGGCACGACGCCTGGAACGTCGGGTTCCAGCAGGGGCTGGGCTCGAAGCTGCGCTTCGACGGCTCGCTCTGGTACCGGCGCGTCCACAACGCGGCCGACCAGGACCAGTTCTTCAACACGGGAATCGTCTTCCCGCTCAATTTCGCGACCGCCTTCCTCCAGGGCTGGAACCTGCGCCTCGACCTCGCTCCCGTCCTGGGAGGGCTGCGCGGCTACGCGTCGGTCGGGCACGTCGTGGCGCGCTATTGCAATCCCTTCGTCGGAGGGCTTTTCCTGTCCTCTAGCGCCCTCGATTCGTTTCAGGGCGGCTGCTTCATGATCGACCACGACCAGGACATCCAGGAGCAGGTTGGGCTCTTCTACGACTTCGGGAAAAGCGGCCTGTGGGCCGGCGTGACGCAGCGCTACGACTCCGGCCTCGTCACGGACGCGGGCGCCCCCGCGGACGTCCTGTCGAGCCCGGACACCGCGTACGCGTATTCGTACATCCACTTCAACCAGGACCCGCAGCGCGTGGCCTCCCGCACGGTCTGGAGCTTCTCGCTCGGAGCGCGCCTCCAGCCGTACGGCATTCCCGCCGAGCTCCAGTTCGATTTGCTCAACGCCTTCGACGAGAAGGGCCTCTACAACTTCCAGTCCACGTTCGGAGGAACGCACGTGATTCCGCCGCGCACGTTCGCGGGCCGCGTCAAGTACGCTTTTTGACCTTCACCGGGCCGGACGGAGCCTCCAATCCGGCCCGGTTTATCCTTCTCCCATGACGAACGCGAAGGCGCTTCCGAACAAACTCGTCCTCGTCCGCCACGGCGAGAGCACGTGGAACCTCGAGAACCGTTTCACCGGCTGGGTGGACGTGGGGCTCTCCGCGAAGGGTGTCGAGGAAGCCCAGGCCGCCGGGAGGCTGCTGAAGGCGGAGGGCTTCCGTTTCGACCGCGTGTTCACGTCGCTCCTGACGCGGGCGATCCTCACGGCCCAGATCGTCCTCGAGGAGCTCGACCAGCTCTGGCTGCCCGTCGAGCGCTCGTGGCGCCTGAACGAGCGGCACTACGGCGCGCTGACCGGCCTCAACAAGAAGGAGACGGCGCAGAAATACGGTGACGCCCAGCTCCATCAGTGGCGGCGCGGCTACGCGGTCCTGCCGCCTCCGCTCGACGAGGGCGATCCGCGGCACCCGCGCTTCGATGCGCGTTACGCGAAGCTGCCGCCCGAGCTGCTGCCGCGGACGGAGAGCCTCGAGACGGTCGTGGCCCGCACGCTCCCGTACTGGTACGACGCCGTCGTGCCGCGCCTCGCGGCCGGAGAGCAGGTGCTCGTGGCGGCGCACGGCAACAGCCTGCGCGCGCTCGTGAAGCATCTCGATGCCATCTCCGACGGCGACATCGCGGCTCTCAACATCCCGACGGGGATCCCGCTCGTCTACACGCTCGACACGGAGTTCCACCGCGTGTCGAGCCAATACCTCGGCGATCCCGAGGCCGCGAAGAAGGCGGCCGAAGCCGTCGCGAAGCAAGCGAAGGCATAGCAGAGGAGACCAGGCCGTAACCGGGCAGACGCCCGGAAGCCTCTGTGAACGCGCGACTTGCGCCCCCACGAGTGATCTGCTAGTCTTACAAATTCTGTCGGAGGAGCTCGAGATGTCCGGAATCTGCCAAGTCACGGGAAGGCGGGCGGTAACGGGAAACAAGGTTTCCCACGCCAACAACAAGACGAAGCGGCTCTTCAAGCCGAATCTCCGGTCGCAGCGCTTCTGGATCGCCAGCGAAGGCCGGTGGGTGCGCCTGCGCGTCTCGACGGCCGCGATGCGGACGATCGACAAGAAGGGGATCGATGCCGTCGTCGCCGAGATGCGGCGCGAGGGGAAGAGGATCTAAGCCATGCGCGAGAAGGTGAAGCTCGTCTCCACGGCGAACACGGGTTACTTCTACACGATCACGAAGAACAAGAAGCTCCATCAGGACAAGATGGAGGTCATGAAGTACGACCCGAAAGTGCGCAAGCACGTCAAGTTCAAGGAATCCAAGATCTAGCGAGGTCTCCGTCAGGGGTTCCTGGGCGCACCCCAGGTGTCGACTTCGATGGGAGCTGAAAGCGAAAGCTCCTTGAGCTGCGGGAGGATCGCGGCCTTGTCGCCGACAAGAACGAGAATGCCGCGATCGAGCGCGATCGCGCTCTTCGCGGCGGCGTTCAGGGCTGAGGCGTCGAGGGCGGACTCCGCGGCAAGGTCCTCGCCGAGGGTCTCGAACGGCGCGTCGAGCTCGACGTAGTTCGTGGCCGTCGCGAGGATTCCCGAGAGGCCCGAGAAGGCCTGCACCGCGCCGTTCTTCAGGATGTCCCGGGCCTTCCCGGCTTCCTCCGGCGTGACGTCGCCGCCCGCAAGGCGTGCGAACTCCGCGAGAAACTCCTTGAGCGAGGCGCCCGTCACCTTCGCGGTGACGTCGGCGCCGGCGCTGAACGTGCCGACCGCGCGGCCGAGGCCGAAATGGGCATTCGCCCCGTACGTGTAGCCGTTCTTCTCGCGCAGGTTCTGGTTCAGGCGGCTCGTGAAGCTGCCGCCGAGAACCGTTCCGAGCAGGCGGAGCTTCGGGCGCGCGGGATCGGCGAACTTCGGCGCGGGCGCCGCGAAGCGCACGACCGTCTGGGGGGCTTCGGGCCGGTCGACGAGGAAGACCCGGGGGCCGCGAGTCGTGGGCTCGGAGACCGCCGGAAGAGGAACGGCCGGCGGGCGCGGGCCCTCGGCCTTCCAGTCGCCGAGCGCCTTCTCGAGCGCCGCTCTTGTCTCGGCGGCGGAAAGGCTTCCGGCGACGAGAAGCATCGCGAGGTCCGGCCGGACGAGTGACGCGCGCTCGGCCTTCACGCGCTCGAGCGTGATCGCCTCGACGGAAGCCGGCGTGCCGTCGACCGGCCACGCGTAGGGATGCCGGTCGCCGTAGAGCGCGCGGCTCACGACGCGCGCGGCGACGTCGTCGGGCCTCTCGTCGGACTGGACGAGATCGTCGAGGGCGAGACGCTTGACGCGCACGAAGTCCTTTTCTTCGAGCCGCGGCCGGCGCACGGCGTCGGCGAGCAGGGAAGCGCCCTTCGCGAAGTTGCGCGAGAGGACGGTCATGCCGACCTCCAGAGCTTCGCGGTCGGCCGTGGAGGAGAACCGTCCTCCGAGCGCTGCCACGGCCTCGCCGAAGCGCAGCGCGCCGAGGTCGCCCGCGCCCTCGTCCAGCATCTGCGCGGTCAGGGACGCGAGGCCCGCATCGCTCCCATCCGGGGCCGTCAGGGCGCCGCCCGGCTGAAAGACGAGCCTCGCGGCCGTGAGCGGCAGCTCGGACGTATGCCAGAACTGCACGGGAATTCCGTTCGTGAGAGTGAAGCGCTCGGGCGCCGGTGGGCTGAACGCCGCGGGCTGCCCGTCCTTCGGGCGGGCGTCGCGCGGGCCGGGAACCCGCTTCGGCTGCTCGGGGAGGACCCGGAAGATGACGCGGGCGTTCTGCGTGATCACGCGGCGCGCCGTCTCGAGGACGGCCGCCGGCGTCGCGTGGCGGTATCGGTCGAGATCCCGCTCGAAGCCGTTCGGCTCGCCCCAGAAGAACTCGTACTGGTTCAAGTAGTCCGCGCGTGTCTCGAGGCGCTGAAGAGAGGCCAGCTTCCCGGCCTCGATCGTCGCTTTACGCTCGTCCAACTCGTGCTGCGTCGGGCCGTCCTTGAGGAAGCGCGCGAGCTCCTCGTCCACGANNGAGCCGAGGAGCTGGCTTTCGTTGTTTGCGTTGACGGACGCCGCGAGAGCCTCGTCCACGATGAGGCGCTTGAAGAGACGGCTGCTCTTGCCATCGGCCAGGACGGCCGCGACGAGATCCGTTTCCGCGTCGCCGGGGCCGAAGCCTTTCGGCGCGTGGTAGACGAACGAGAGCTGGGGGAGCTGCACCTTGTCGAAGGCGACGCCGCGCTTCACGCCGTCGAGCGTCGCGGAGGGAACCGGGCGCCGGGGCACCTCGGCACCTCGCGGAAGGGAGCCGAAGAGCTTCTCGACGAGCGGGCGGATCTCCTTCGGGTCGAAGTCGCCCGCCACGACGAGACTCGCGTTGGAGGGCGTGTAGTACGTCGCGAAGAAGTCCTTCACGTCGTTCACCTGCGCGGCCTTGAGGTCTTCCTCCGTGCCGATCGTCGGAAAGTGATACGGGTGCGCGGCGGGATAGAGCAGGTACTGGATCGCGAGCTCGGCGCGGCCGTACGGCTGGTTCTCGTAGCTCTGCTTCAATTCGTTCAGGACGACGTCGCGCTGCAAGTCGAGCTTCTTCTGGTCCATCGCTCGCGCGAGGTCCTCGAGCCGGTCGGCGTCGAGCCACAGCAGCGTGGGGAGGAGGGAGGCGGGGCCGGAGGAGAAGTAGTTCGTCCGGTCGGCGGAGGTCGACGCGTTGTTCGATCCGCCTGCCGCTTCCATGATCCGGTCGAAGTCGCCGTTCGGCACGCGCTCGGTGCCCATGAACATCAGGTGCTCGAACAGGTGCGCGAAGCCGCTGCGGCGCGGCTGCTCGTCCTTGCTGCCCACGCGGTACCAGATGTTCACGGCCGCGACGGGCAGGCTGTGGTCCGGATAGAGGATCACGGTCATCCCATTCTTCAGCGTGAACTTCTCGACCGCGAGGCTTTGCGCGGGAGCGGAGGCGGCGAGGACGAGGACGGAGGCGAGGACGATCGGGAAGAGGCGTCGGCTCATGGCCTGTTAGGATAGTTCCATGAGTGAAAACAGCAACGACAGCCGCCGCAATTTCGTCAAGACCGCCGCCCTCGCCGCCGCTGTCCTCACCGTGAAAGACGCGGGCTTTCCCGCGATCGCGAAAGGAGCGTCTCCCATGATTCTTCCCCCGCTTCCCTGGGCCGACAACGCGCTCGAGCCCTTCATCTCGAAGAACACGATCGGTTTCCACTACGGCAAGCATCACAAGACGTACTTCGACAACCTCAACGGCATGGTGGCCGGAAAGCCGGAAGCCGACATGGATCTCGTCTCGATCGTCAAGTCGTCGGCCGGCAAGGCCGACAAGACGGCGATGTTCAACAACTCCGCCCAGGTCTGGAACCACACGTTCTACTGGAACAGCCTTCGCCCGAAGGGCAACGCGAAGATGCCGAAGGAGATCGCCGACAAGCTCGACGCGTCCTTCGAGGGCGGCTACGAGGGGTTCAAGAAGGAGTTTTCGGGCGCCGCGATGGGGCAGTTCGGAAGCGGCTGGGCGTGGCTCGTGGCCGAGGGCGGCAAGCTCAAGGTCGTCAAGACGCCGAACGCCGAGAACCCGCTCACGACCGCCGCGACACCGCTCTTGACGCTCGACGTCTGGGAGCATGCGTACTACCTCGACTACCAGAACAAGCGGAAAGACTACGTCGCCGCCGTGGTCGACAACCTGCTGAACTGGGACTTCGCGGCGAAGAACCTGCCGAAGGGCTGAGTCTCAGCCTGTCCCGGCCTCGAGGCGGCGGACGTACCAGTCGACGCCGTCCTCGAGGGACACGGGCTTCTTCGTGAACCCCTGCGCCCTCAGGCGCTCCATCTTCGCCTCGGTGAGGTACTGGTACCGCTCGCGGATGCCCTCGGGCGTGGGAACGAAGACGATCCGCTCCGGGGCCGCAAGCGACGCGAAGACGGCCTTCGCGAGGTCGAGAAACGTGCGGGCCTTGCCGGTCCCCACGTTGTAGATGCCCGCGGTCACGGGTCTTTTCAGCGCGAACCACACCGCCTCGATGGCGTCGGAGACGTCCACGAAGTCCCGCGACTGGTGGCCGTGGGCGATGCCTTCGCGGTGCGATTCGAAGAGGCGGATCTCGCCCTTCGCCTTCACCTGGTCGTAGCCATGGAGGACGACGCTCGCCATTCCGCCTTTGTGGCGCTCGCCGAAGCCGTAGACGTTGAAGAAGCGGAAGCCCGCCCACGCCGGAGGCGTGCGGGCCGCCGCGGCCTCCTCGAGCGCCCAGAGGTCGAAGCGGCGCTTGGACTCGCCGTAGGGATTCAGGGGCCGAAGCCGCGGGACGAGGGCGTCGGCGTCGTCGAAGCCGAGGCTGCCGTCCCCGTACACGGCCGCGCTCGAGGCGTAGATGCAGGGCACGCCGAGCCGCCGCGCGGCGTTCCAGACCATCTTCGAGTAGTCCACGTTGAAGCGCTTCAGGAGCGATTCGTCGAGCTCGGTCGTGGCCGAGATCGCGCCCATGTGGACGACGCCCGACAGCTCTTGCCGCGGCGCGGAGAGCCAGCCCTCCAGCTCGTCGATGTCGAGCAGCGTCCCGAAATCGAGGTGGGCATGCTCGGGACGGCTCGCGAAGGCGTCCCTGCTGTCGACGCTGACGATGGGCACGCCGCGGGCGTTGCAGGATTCCACGAAGCGGGCGCCGATGAAACCCGCTGCGCCGGTGACGAGAAGAGTCTCAGGTGCGCTCACGCCGCCGATCCTACGGGATCTCGCTTGGCATCTTCACGTCTTCTTCCTATGCTCCCGCCATGACGATCAGCGCGTTCGTGAAGCACCATTTTCGCCACTTCAACGCCGCCACACTCGTGGACGCGGCGGAAGCCTGGAACACGCTTCTCAAAGGCGGCGGCAAGATGTTCCTGACGATGGCCGGGGCGATGTCCACGGCCGAGCTCGGCCTGTCGCTCGCCGAGATGATCCGTCAGGGCAAGGTCCACGCGATCACGTGCACGGGGGCGAATCTCGAGGAAGACGTCTTCAACCTCGTCGCGCACGACCATTACGTGCGCATCCCGCATTACCGCGCGCTGAGCCCCGCCGAGGAGACGGCCCTCCACGCGCGGCACCTGAACCGCGTGACGGACACCTGCATCCCAGAGGAGGAGGCGATTCGCCGGATCGAGCGGGCCGTGCTCGACGAGTGGATGGCCGCGGACCGCGAGGGCAAGCGGTATTTCCCGCACGAGTTCATGTACCGGATCCTCCTCTCCGGCAAGCTGAAAGAGCACTACCAGATCGACCCGAAAGACTCGTGGCTTCTCGCGGCGGCGGAGAGGAACCTGCCGATCTTCGTACCCGGCTGGGAGGACTCGACGCTCGGCAACATCTTCGCGGCGCACTGCATCGAGAAGGAGATCAAGAACGTCCACACGGTGAGGACGGGGATCGAGTACATGGCGGCCCTCGCCGAGTGGTACACCGCGACCGCGCCGAAGACTCCGGTCGGCTTCTTTCAGATCGGCGGCGGCATCGCGGGCGACTTCCCGATTTGCGTCGTGCCGATGCTCCACCAGGACCTCCGGCGTGACGGCGTGCCCCTGTGGGCGTACTTCTGCCAGATCAGCGACTCCACGACGAGCCTCGGCAGCTACAGCGGCGCGGTCCCGAACGAGAAGATCACCTGGGGCAAGCTCGGCGAAAAGACGCCGAGGTTCATCATCGAATCCGACGCGACGATCGTGGCGCCGCTCGTCTTCGCGTACGTGCTGGGGTGGTGAGTCGGGTGGGGAAGGCGCTCCTTTCTCTCGCGGTCTTGACGGCAATCGCACTGGTGGCGTGTCGAAAGCCCGAGGCTCGGAAATCCGCGGGGCCCTCCGGCGTCGAGAAACCGTATCCCTTCAAGGGCGTTGTCGTGTCCGTCGACCGCTCCCGGGAAAAAGTCACGGTGAAGCACGAGGCCGTGCCGGGCTACATGGATGCGATGACGATGCCGTTCGCCGTCGCCGAGCCGAAGATTCTCGAAGACCTGAAGCCTGGCGACACCATCGAGGCGAAGCTCCTCGTCGGCGATCGCAGCTCGCATCTCGAAGGCATCGTGATCTCGCGCCCGTCCGGGACGACCTCCGTCGAGACGATCCCCGCGCCGGGGAACTACGGAAAACCGGGTGACGCCGCGCCGGCCACGACTCTCGTGGACCAGGAGGGGAAGACGTTCTCGCTCCGCGACTTCAAGGGTCAGGTCGTGGCGGTGACGTTCATCTTCACGCGCTGCCCGCTCCCGGACTTCTGCCCGCGCATGAACCTGAACTTCTCCGAGGTGGAACGCCTCCTCGCGGCGGACCCGAAGCTCTACGGCGCCACGCAGCTTCTCTCGGTCAGCTTCGATCCCGCGCACGACACCCCCGCCGTCCTCAAAGCCTTCCGGGACCCGTTCCTGAAGGGCGTCCCCGGGGTGGTGCCGGGGCACTGGCGCTTTGCCACGGGGACGCTCGACGAGATCAAGGAGTTCGCGGGCTTCTTCGGCCTCACGTACCTGAAGACGGGAGACCAGTTCGTCCACAGCCTCGCGACCGCGGTCATTGCACCGGATGGAAAGCTCTCTTCGATCCGCCGCGGAAATGACTGGGAGGCGAAGGAGCTCGTGGAAGATCTGAAGAAGGCTGCCGCGGGCGCCAAGCCGCACGCGGCAGCTCACACGGCGCCATGAAGACGCTCCGGCTCGTGGGTCTCTCTGCCGTCGTCGTGCTCGGGATGCTGGGCCTGCACCAGCTCGTCTACGCGTTCATGAGCCGCGGTCACGCGGCACACCTGCCGCAGCTCGGGCGCGTTCCGGACTTCGCGTTCGTCTCCGAGCGCGGCCGTCCCACGGCGGCGCGCGATCTCGAGGGAAGAGCGTGGATTGCGGATTTCATCTTCACGCGCTGCGGCGGTACGTGCCCGATGATGTCCGAACGGATGACGGCGCTCGCGGCCGAACTGAAGGACGAGCCGGGCGTGCGGTTCGTGTCCTTCGACGTGGACCCGGAGCACGACAGCCTCGCCGACCTCGCCACGTATGCGCGCCAGCATCGCGCCGACCCGGAGCGCTGGACGTTCCTGCGCGGCGAGCGGCTGGCCGTGCGGGCGCTCGCGGGCGAAGGATTCAAGCTCGCCGTCGTGGATGGCCGCGCGGACGACCCGGAGCCGATCCTCCACTCCTCGAGCTTCGTCCTCGTGGACGGGAAGCGGCAGATCCGCGGCTACTACGACGGGCTGGAGCCCGCGGGCGTCGAGAAGCTCGTCGCCGACGCGCGGCGCCTCGCGGGCGACTGACGGCCCCTATACTCCGCGCGTGTCGATTCTCGAGGCGCGCGGCCTCACGAAGACATACCACCTCGGGAGCGAAAAGATCGTCGGGGTCTCCGGCGCGACTCTCACGCTCGAGGCCGGGGCGTTTGCCGTCCTTGCCGGCCCGTCGGGCAGCGGCAAGACGACGCTCCTGAACCTCCTTGGCCTTCTCGACCTGCCGGACTCCGGGACGCTTCTCTTCGAGGGGCGCGACGTCTCGGGTCTTCTCGAGCGCGAGCGCGCGCGGCTCCGGCGCGAGAAGCTGGGCTTCGTCTTCCAGGCGCATCAGCTCGTGCCGGTCCTCTCGGCGGAAGAGAACGTCGCCCTGGCGCTGTGGATCCGCGGGTTACCCGAGGAGGCGTGCGCGGCGCGCGCCCGCGCCGCCCTTGCAGCGGTGGGACTCGCCGGACTCGAAGGCAGACGTCCGGACGCGCTGTCGGGCGGGCAGCGGCAGCGCGTGGCGGTGGCGCGGGCCCTCGTGGGCGAGCCGATGCTCATCCTCGCCGACGAGCCGACGGCGTCGGTCGACTCCGAGACCGCGACGCACCTTCTCGACCTCTTCGAGGAGCTTCATCGAGCCCGCGGCGTCGCCTTCCTCTTCTCGAGTCACGACCCCCGCATCATCGAGCGCGCGGAGCGCCGGATCAGGCTTTTGGATGGACGCATCGTGGCGGACGAGAGCGTCGCCGCCGGGGCCAGGGTGCCCGCGTGAGCCGGTGGTGGCGCCTCGCGGCGCGAAACCTCTTTCGTCACGGGCGGCGGACGCTCCTGACGGGGTCCATCGTCGTCGTGGGCTTCGTGGCCGTGACGATGACCGCCGGCTTCGTGTCCCAAACGTTTTCGTCCCTGAAGGCCGCGACGATCCAGGGAACCGGCGGCCACCTGCGCCTCCTCGATCCCCGGGCCGCGGGAAAAACGGACGACGAGGCGGCTTCCCTCATGCTCGACGACTGGCAGGGGCTCGCGGCCCTCGTGAAGAAGGACCCGCGTGTCGTGCAGTCCATGCCGAAGCTCTCGTTCTTCGGGCTCGTCGCGAAGGGCGAGAAGAGCGCCGCGTATCTCGGCACGGGAACGATCCCCGCGCTCGAACGCAATGCTTCCCTCGCGTCCGACACCGTCGTCTCGGGTGCCTTCCTGTCCCATGAGGACGCGGACGAGGTCATGCTCGGGTCGGGCCTCGCGCGCGCGGTCGGCGCGAAGGTCGGCGAGCTGGTCACCGTCATGGCGACGACGCCCGACGGCGCGCTGAACGCCGTGGACGCGTCCGTCGAGGCGGTGCTCTCGTATCCGATCAAGGAGCTGGACGACCGTCTCCTTTACCTGCCATATGCGGCGGCCGCGAAGCTCCTCAAGTCGGAGGGGAAGGCGAACACGCTCGTCGTCCTCCTCAAGGACGAGGCCGACGTGGAGGCGGTTGCGCGCGATCTCGTGCGGAGCCTCGCGGCGGCCGGACGTCCCGTCGTCGTGAAGACCTGGCTCGAGACGGCGGCGTTCTACAAGCAGGTCAAGCTGCTCTACATCGCGATCTTCTTCTTCATGGGCCTCGTCCTCTCGACGGTCGTCATTCTCGCGACCGCGAACACAATGACGATGTCGGTGTTCGAAAGGACGCGCGAGATCGGAACGCTCCTTGCGATCGGCATGGAGCGCGGGCAAATCCGGTCGCTCTTCCTCCTCGAGGGCGTGCTCCTCGGCCTCGGCGGCTCGCTCATCGGCGC
>PLZI01000128.1 GCA_003152095.1 Acidobacteriota bacterium
GCGCAAGCGACCGCCGCTGCCGTCGCGCGGCCCCGCCGCGCCGGCGGCGCGACCGGGGGCGCGTCGTCCGGGATCACGCCGCGCAGTCTACCCGCGGATATACTGGCTTCGTGACGGCCGACGTCCTGGGGACCGTGCGAGGCGTCCTCTTCGGGCTCGCCCTCCTGACGGGACTCGGCCTCTCCGCGGCGGCCCTCGCGCGCGCGTTCCTCGCGGGGGCGCGGCTTTCCGTCCGGTTCTGCGGGTTCCTCGTCGCCGCGGCGTGGCTCGCGACCGCCGCGTTCCATCTGCTCACCACGGCGGGACTGTTTCGCCTCTGGGCCGGGCTCGTCCTCGCGGCCGCCGGGGCAGTGGCCTCCGTCCGCTGGCTCCGCGCGGACCCGTCGCGCGCGAGCGGGCTGCGCGCCGACGCGCGCAGCTTCGGGGCCGCGATCCTCGCCGCCTCCCGCTCCGCGCCGCTCCTGTCGGGCCTCGCGGCCCTCCTCGTAATCGCGCGCCTCTTCCGCGGCCTCGCGGCGCCGCCCCTCGCGTGGGACATGCTCACGTACCACCTCGTCAAGGTCGCACGCTGGATCCGCACCGGAGGCCTTACGCCGGAGCTCGCTCCGGATCGCTGGGACGGATACGAGTACTTCCCGTACGGCGGGGACACCCTCTGGGCATGGGCCATGCTCCCGTTCCACGGGGACGCGCCGCTCGCCGCGGCGTCCGCTCTAATCTGGCTCGCGGCTCTCGTCTCGGCTTACGCCCTCGCCGTCGAACTCGGCGCCTCGACACGATCGGCGGCGATCGGCGCTCTCGCGCTCGTTCTCAGTCCCGCGTCGGCCAGCTTTCTCGCGAGCGGGTACGTCGAGAACACGTCTCTTTTCCTTTTCCTGGCCGGGTCGCTCTTCGCCGTCCGGATCCTGAAGGGAACGGCGCTGCCAGTG
Source organism: Acidobacteriota bacterium (assembly GCA_003152095.1). GTDB lineage: Bacteria > Acidobacteriota > Thermoanaerobaculia > UBA5066 > UBA5066 > Fen-183. Next base: position 930 of record PLZI01000128.1, read on the forward strand.
GAGCTGGCCTTCGCCACGGGAGCATTCGCGCTCGGCGCGGGCGTCAAGACGTCCGGCCTCCCGCTTCTCGCCCTCTCGCTCGGCGTTCTGGCTGCCACGTTCGTTCTCCTGAAGCGCCCGCGACCGACGGTTCCCGCCCTCATCCTTGCGGCGCTCGTGGTCCTCGTCGGGCTTCCCCCTTACGTTCGCGCCCTCGCCAACCGCGGCTCAGCGCTTTATCCGCAGGCGCTGCGCGTGGCCGGCCGTACGCTCCTTCCAGGACACCCGATGACGGATCAGGCCCACACCGGGACGCTCGACCCGTCCATGAGCGTCTTCGACGCGAAGGCGTTCGCCCGCGACCTCCTCGTCCGCAGGCCGGACCGCGACTTTCTGAACCCCGGCTGGGGCGGCGTCGCGCTTGCCGCGCTCGGCGCCATAGGCCTCGTCGCGCTCGCGAGGCGCGGCTCTCCGGGGCTCGCCGTCTTCCTCGCAGCCGAGGCGGCACTCACGCTCGCACTCCTCTTCTCGCCGGATGCGTTCGCGCTGCGCACGCGGTGGGCCTGGATCATCGGCCGGTTCATGCTTCCGGCGCTCGGCGTGTGCGCCGTCACCGCCGCGGCCACGAACCACGCCGCGGCCCGCGCCGGACTCGGCCTCGCCGCTCTCCTCGGGCTCTGGGGCGCGCTCCCCCACGGTTTCTCGCGGGAGGACGCCTCCGCGGGCGCTGAGGTTGCGGGCGTCCTCGTCGCCGGCGCCGCGCTCGCGGGGGTCGCGGCGTCGCTCGCGGCGCGCCGAGCCGGCACTGCCGCGGGCGCCCTCGCGGGGACCGGCGTCCTCCTCGTCTCGGGCGCCATGTGGGGCGCAATCCGCACGCAGGCCCGGCCCCTGATCTGGCGGGCCGCATACGTGCGGCGCGCGTTCGACCTCCATCCGTTCGTGCCGGCATACGGGTCGGCGCACGTACTCTGGCAGGCCCTCGACGACGGAACCCCCCGCCGCATCGCCGTCTCCGCGGGGTGGTATCCGCCGGGCGACAACTGGCTCCGCTATCCCTTTTTCGGGAGGCGGCTCCAGAACGATGTCGTCTACGTGCCCATCACGTCGGACGGATCGATCGTGGACACCCGCCTCGCCGCGTCGAGCGGGCAGCTGTCGCGGGAGACGTGGGTGAGACGGCTCGTCGAGCGGGGCGTCGACGTCGTCGTCCTCCTCGCGCCGGAGCCACCCGAGGCCGCGTGGGTGCGTGCGCTGCCAGGTGCCTTCGAGCTGTTCGCCATTAGCCCCGACGGCCTCAACGCCGCGTTCCGGATCAACGAGCCGGCAGCGCGGGCGTGGCTGGCGCAGGCATCTGAGCCGCCTGAGCCCCCCTGAGAGCGGGCGGAACTCGCTCAGCCGGCACGAAGAGAATCCCCTCGGAGGCGTGACGTTGGCGGTAAAGGCCGAGGGGGAGCCCTCCAAGCTTTGCCACGCCGAGATACGCATGGCCGACCTCCTCAAAGAAGAGGTCGAGGATGCCCGCCCCGTATGCGCTCGTCCCGTACTCGAACAACGGCCGGTTCGTCACGACCAATGCGGGCTTGCGCACGCCGAGCGCACGGAGCATCTCCTCCTGCGCCGGCATGTCCTGTTGGCCGGGCATGAAGGCTTCGTCGACGAACGGGTTGTTCAGGCCCGTCACAAAGTTCACGAAACCCGGCTCGGGAAACGTCGCCGCGTAGCCGCCGGGCCCCGCGACGCGGGGCAACGTCTCGACGAGCTGCGTCAGAAACGCCGACTCCTCCCTCGGCAGGTAGAGCGAGGCCCCGGGGAGGCGCGTCCACACGACAGGGAGGCGCCCGACCTCGTCCCAGCGCCGCAGGCCCTGCGCGCACGCGAGGCCGAAGAGCAACGCCGCGAACGACCTTCGCGCCGCCACGCGGCGGGCGATCCACGTTAGGCTCGTCAGGAGGGCGAGCGGCGCCGAGAACGCCCCGTAGATGAGGTTGCGCAGGAAGAATGGCTGCCGCGCGAGCGCGGGCAGCATCGCGACGGCGAGGCCGCAGCGCTCTGCGGCTGCGTCGCCGCGCGTGCGTGCACGCGCGGCGCGGCCGAGTTCGAAGACCGCGATCCCCGCCGCGAGCGGGAGCAGCACGTGCAGCTCCGCGTTGCGGGGAGACCAACGGGACGCGAGCCCGGCCGCAAACGCCAGCGGCGGGGGGGCGAAGCGCGCGATGCCGCGATTCGTCAGGACGAGTAGCACCGCACCCAAGCAGACCGCCGACGGGTAGAGCACGTCCTTCCAACCCCCGCTCCGGAACCCGAGCGCGGTCGTCCCGCCGAAGAGCAACGACCTCTCGTAGAGTTCGCGGAGGGGCTGCGGCATCGCGAGCGCCAAGAGGAAGCCGTGCCGCGTCATGACGTCCCGCCCGTAAAGGAGGACCGGAGCCACGAGTGCGGTGCCGGCCAGCGCTGCCGCGAGCGCGGCGCCGGCCGTCGCCTCGCCGCGAGGACGGCGCAGGGCGAGGGTCACGGCCACCGCCGCGACCGCGGCGGGCGCGACCTCGAGCTTGCACCCGCCCGCGAGGCCCCCCAAGAGGCCAGCCGCAATCGCGCCGCGGAGGTTCCGCGCCGACAGCGCGAGCTCGAGCGCCCACCAGGTCCCGACGGTCCCCTCCAGCGCGGCAGCGCTGTACGGGAACGGATACGCCCCACCCGTGTCGAAGAAGCAGGCCGCGACGATGAACGACGTCACGGCGGACGCGCACGCGTCGTCCGGCGCGAGGCGGCGGGCCAGCCGGCGCAGCGCCTCGACGCCCAAGAGCCCGATCGCCGTGCGCAGCGCGATGAGCGGGTCGATCTCGCGCCCGAACGCACGGACGAGCGCCGCGTCGAGGAAAGCCGGGAGCGGGCCGTACGAGTAACCGACGTCGCGATAGAGCGCCTCGCCGCGTGCGATGCGGAGCGCGGTGCCGAGCTCGCGCCCCGAATCCTGGAACGGCAGCACCCAGCGCTTGAACGTGGCCGCGAAGAGCAGCGCGAACACGAGGAACGGCATGAGTGCCCAAGCGCGCGCCGCCCGCGCGGGGACCTCCGTGTCGCGGGTCATTTCCGCGATTGTAGGACGCGGTGGCGCCGCGCTGATCTTACGGGGATCGTCCGCCTGCCATGCCAGCCCGAGGCACCAGGAGCAGCCCTTCCGATGCGTGCCTCAGGGGGAAAAAAACCGGCCCCGACTCGCCCCCGATCCGGCGAGCGGGCACGTACCGTCGCGAGACCTCCAGAAAGAACCGGTCGAGGAGCCCGTTCCCGTAAAACGCGCTCCCGAACTCCGGGTAAGGGCGGTTCGTCACGAGCAGGGCGTCCGGCGGGCGCTCGCGAAGTCGGCGGATCATCAGGTCCTCCGCCGCGGCGTCCTGAACTCCGGGCAGGAAGAGTTCGTCCACGAAGGGGTTCTTACGGCCTGTCACGAAGAGAAGGAACCCGGGCTCCGGAAAGATGCCGATGGTTCCTCCTTCAGGCACGGTTTCGCGAATGACGCGCGCCGCCTCGGCCACGAAGCGCGACTCCGCCGGAACGAGGGACAACGACGCGCCCGGAAGATTCGTCCGTGTCATGACGGCCATGCCGATCACCTGAACTCGTAGCGCGATCTGGGCGGTCGAGAGGCCGAGAACGAGAGCCGTGAACGCGTTTCGCGCATGCGTGTGCCGGCCGATCCAGCAGAGCGCAACCACGAGCGCGAGAGGGGCCGAGAAAGCGCCATACACCGGATTTCGAAGGAAGAAGGGTTGGCGTATGAGCGCGGGGAGCATGACGAGGGCGACTCCCACGGCCGCCGGGTCGGGCGAAGAGTCTCCACGCCGCCAGGCAATCGCAGCCCGGACGAGGCCGGCGATCGCCACGCACGCCGCGAGAGGCAGGAGCGCGTGCAGCCACCCGTTGCCGGGCGAGAAGAACGTGAGGCCCCCCGCCACGAAAAGGAGCGGCAAGAGAACGAAGTTGAACGTCCTTCCCCCGGCTCGAAGCAGAAGGGCGAGCGCGACTCCGACCGCCGACGGGAAGAGAACGTCTCTAAATCCTCCGCGCGCGAAGTCCGCCGGAGTCAGCCCGCCGAAGAGCACGCCCTCGTAAACGCGTCGCCAGGGTTCCGGGACAGAGAGCGCGATGAGAAAGCCCTGCTGTTTCATCAGGTCCTTGCCGAACCGGACGATCGGAACCGCGTACGCGATTCCGGCCGTTCCCAGCATCCACGCGCCCGCGGAGAAGACCTCCTTGCGCGGGCGGCCCAGAGCGAGGACGAGGAGAGGGCCCGCAAGAGCGAGTGGCACCATCTCGAGCTTGGTCCCCGCCGCGAGGCCGGCGACGACCCCGGTGGCGATCGACCCGGCCCGCGACTCCGAAGCCAGCGCGAGCTCGAGCGCCCACCACGCGCCAACGGTCCCGGCCAGCGCCGCCACGCTGTACGGAAACGGCCACGAGCCGCCCACGCCGAATGCGCACGCGGCGATCGCGAACGAACAGATGGCGGCAGCGAGCGATTCGCCCGGAGCGAGCCGGCGCGCGAGCCGCCGGAGCGCCTCCACGCCGAGGAGGGCGAGGACCGTCCGCCACGCGACGAGGACGTCGAGGCTTCGGCCGAACGTTCGGAGCAGGAGATCGTCGATGAGGGGGGGAAGCGGACCGTAGGAATAGCCGACATCGCGATAGAGCACTTCGCCTTCGGCGAGGCGCAGCGCCGTGTTCATCTCGCGCCCCGAGTCCTCAAACGGCAGAATCCAGCGTTTGAACGTCGCGACGAAGAGGATCGCGAAAACGAGGTGCGGCAGGAGCGTCCAGAAGAGACCCGCCCGGTCGGCCGTTCTCGAGCTCTCCGACATCAGTTGAGCTGAGGGTAGCGCAACACCCGAAAAAGAAATCGGCCCGGCGTTTCCGCCGGGCCGTCAAACACACTCAAAGAAAGCTGGGGGAGGGGTGCGGGGAGGCTCCAGCCGCTGCGCGGCTGGAGCCTCCCCGCGGCTTCCTAATACATGCCGCCCATGCCGCCGCCGCCGCCCATGCCGCCGCCGGCGGAAGCCTTTTCCTTCTCCTTGATCTCGGAGACGAGGGCTTCCGTCGTGAGCATGAGACCGGCGATCGACGCGGCGTTCTGCAGCGCCGACTTCGTGACCTTGGCCGGGTCGACGATGCCCGCCTTGAACATGTCCTCGGTCTTCTCGGTCTGGGCGTTGAAGCCGAAGTTGCCCCCCCTGTCCTTCAGGTCCCTCACGATCACCGAGCCCTCGAGCCCTGCGTTCGCGATGATCTGACGGGTCGGCTCTTCCAGCGCGCGCTTGACGATGTTGACGCCGACCTGCACGTCGCCGAGCTCCTTGATCTTCTCGACGGCCTCCATGGCGCGCAGCAGCGCCACGCCGCCACCCGGCACGATGCCGTCCTCGACGGCCGCCTTCGTGGCGTGCATGGCGTCCTCGACGCGGGCCTTCTTCTCCTTCATCTCGGTTTCGGTGGCCGCACCGACCTTGATGATGGCGACGCCGCCGACGAGCTTGGCGAGCCGCTCCTGGAGCTTCTCGCGGTCGTAGTCGGACGTCGTCTCCTCGATCTGCGCCCGGAGCTGCTTCACGCGGCCCGTGATGGCGTCCTTGCGCTTCTTGTCGCCCGTGTCGACCACGAGCGTCGTGTTGTCCTTGTCGACGGTGACCTTCTTGGCGTCGCCGAGGTCTTCCCACTTCACGCTCTCGAGCTTGATGCCGAGGTCCTCGGAGATCATCTTGCCGCCCGTGAGGATGCCGATGTCCTCGAGCATGGCCTTGCGGCGGTCGCCGAAGCCAGGCGCTTTGACGGCGGCGACGTGCAGCGTGCCGCGGAGCTTGTTCACGACGAGCGTCGCGAGCGCCTCGCCCTCGACCTCTTCCGCGATGATGAGGAGCGGCTTGCTCTGCTTGGCGACCTGCTCGAGGAGCGGGAGGAGGTCCTTCATGGAAGAGACCTTCTTCTCGTAGATGAGAATCTTTACGCTCTCGAGGACGCACTCCATGCGCTCGGCGTCCGTCACGAAGTACGGCGAGAGATAGCCGCGGTCGANNTCCTTGCCGACTTTGTCCATGGCCTCGGCGATGATCTTCCCGATCTCGACGTCGCCATTCGCGGAAATCGTGCCGACGTGCGCGATCTCCTTGGCGTCGACGGTCTTCTTGATCGCGTTGATGGACTCCACCGCCTTCTTCACGGCGATGTCGATGCCGCGCTTGATCTCCATCGGGTTGTGGCCGGCGGTGACCATCTTGATGCCCTCGCGGTAGATGGCCTGGGCGAGGACGGTGGCCGTCGTCGTGCCGTCGCCAGCGATGTCGGAGGTCTTGGAGGCGACCTCACGGACCATCTGGGCGCCCATGTTCTCGAGCGGGTTGTCGAGCTCGATCTCCTTGGCGACGGTCACGCCGTCCTTCGTGATCGTGGGCGAGCCGAACTTTTTGTCGATGACGACGTTCCGGCCCTTGGGCCCGAGCGTGATCTTCACGGCGTCGGCCAGCTTGTTGACGCCCCGGAGGATGTTCTGGCGGGCGTCGTCGCCGTAGGTGATGTTCTTGGCAGCCATTTCATTTACCCCTTACTTGTTCTCGACGATGGCGAGCACTTCGTCCTCGCGAAGGATGAGGAGCTCTTCGTCTTCGATCTTGATTTCGGTGCCGGCGTACTTGCCGATGAGGATGCGGTCGCCCTTCTTCACGTCGAGCGGAATCCGTTTGCCGTTGTCGTCGAACTTGCCTTCGCCGACGGCCGCGACTTTGGCCTCCATCGGCTTTTCCTTGGCGGTGTCGGGAATGATGATTCCGCCGCGCTTCTGCTCTTGCTGCTCGATGCGCTTGACGAGAATCCGGTCATACAGGGGACGAACTTTCATGGGACGCTCCTTTCGGTTCCAGGGGACGCCGTGAGACCGAGTGGCCTCGCTCCGGAATCCCTTGTTTCTCTGCTTTTTCTTCTCCCCGGTACGTTGTTAGCAATCTCGGCCGGCGAGTGCTAGAACTCTAAGGCCTGTCCTGGAATCTGTCAAGGGTATCCATAGATCGCAATAAAGGCTTTTATATGAGAGCTTTACACTGGAATCTGCGACGTCCGATCGGAGATGCGGAGAGGCTACACCAGCCCGCGTTCGACGAGCTCAGCCTTCGTCCAGGCATAGACGACGGGCGCGAGGACGAGGCCCGGCACGCCGAACACGGCGTCGAGCAGGATCATCGCGAGAAGCGTTTCCCACACGGCGGCGCCGATCCGCACACCCACGATCTTCGCGTTCAGGAAGTACTCGAGCTTATGGATGACGACGAGGAAAACGACCGATAGGGCGGCGACCCACGGCGAGACTCCGATGGACAAGAGCACGACGAACGCGTTCGAGACGAGGTTGCCGATCACGGGCAGGAGTCCGCAGACGAACGTCAGGGCCACGAGGGTGCCGGCGAGCGGCACGCGAATCCCGAAAAGAGGGAGCGCGACGAGAAGGTAGAGTCCCGTCAGCGACGTGTTCACGGCGGAGATCTCGAGTTGCGCCTTCGCGACCGTCCGGAACGCGACATCGAAGCGCGCGATCCGCTCCGCGAGAGCCACCGCGAGCGGCGCTTCGACTCTTTCGGGCGCGCCGAAGAACACGAGGACGCCGACGATCGCGCCCACGATCATGTGCGCGAGCCCACGCAGTCCGATGAGGCCCGCATGGCGCAGCTCCACGGCGTACCTCGAGAGCCACCCATCGTTGCCGGTGGGCGCCGAAAACGGAATGCCGAGCCCCTCGACGGACGAAAGGAGGCGCCGCGCGGTCTCCCCGACCGAGGAGAGAAGCCCCGGGAGATCCCCGAGCCTCCCGCGGACGAAGCCATGAAGGAGAAGCGCCGCGCCGGCCACGATGCCCGCAGCCGCGAGGCCGAGCAGCGAGGCGGCGAGAGCGCGGGCGACCCCGTGCGACACGCGGCCGCCCCGAAGGCGCCGCGCCATGCCGCGCAGCAGCATGTGCGCGAGAAAGCCGGCGAACAGCGCCGGCACGAGATGGAAGAGGAGCGCGCAGAGGATTGCGCCCCCGGACAGAATCTCCGATGCACGCTCGCAGCGAGCCGCCCTCTCCCCGTTCTCCACCGTCATGCGGACCGATTATCCAACGCCGCTCCTGCGGCGCGGCGCCCGTCTTCATCTCCGAGATCTTCGGATCCGACTGAGAGCGCCGGCCTCCTTCGCGGCGAATCGCACCTTCAGGAATGCCCCGATCGCGAAGACGAGGACGACAAACAGCACGGCGAGCCCGGCGCGGTAGCCGGCGGGGCTTTTGTCCGGGAACAGCGTGAGCGTGGCCGCCCAGAGGAACGGCCCGAGGACGGAGGCCGCTTCGCCGGCGAGCGTGAAGAAGCCGAAGAACTCCGTCATGCGTTCGGCCGGGACGAGAGCGATGAGCCCGAGCCTCCCGGTGACCTTGATGCCGCCGAGGCCGATGCCCGCGAGGACGCCGACGAGGGTGAAGGCCTTCGGGTCGCGCACGAGGAGCGCGAGGGCGAAGACGAGCACCCAGTTGCCGAGCGCCACGAGCGTCGCGGTGCGAATCGTCACGCGCTGGCAGAGGAGGCCATACAGGAGGCCGCCCAGGATCGCCACCGCCGTCGCGACGAGAAGGAGGATCTGCACCTGAACGTCGTTCAGGCCCACGGCGTAGCGCGAGTACGTCGACATCTGGATCTGGATCGTGTGGATGACGTCGATGTAGAGGAAGTTCGAGACGAGGAACCAGAGCAGAGAGGGCGTCTGCGGCAAGGAGCGGATCGTGTGGAGGACGTCGCGAAACGGGGAAGAAGACGAAGAAAAAGATTTCTTAGAAGGTAGGAGAGAGCCTGCGGCGCGGGCGGCCCCGTCCTGCGGCGGCGGCGCGGCCGGCGGCGGAGTTTTCTTGGGAGTGCGTTTCGGCAGGCGTGCGAAGAAAAGCAGCGGGACGGCCGCGGCGAGCCACAGCATGGCGGTCGGCAGGTAGGCGTTCTGGCGCACCCAGGCGTCATTCACATTCGAAGAAACCGCCGCGACCGACAACGCGTCGCAGATCGAAGAAACGAACGAAGGCATCCCCGCGCGGATCTTCCCGGAAACAAAAGGCAACACGAGGAACATCCCGAGAAGCGACCCGAGGTATCCGGCCGCCACGCCGAAGCCCGACACCCGCCCGGAATTCGTCTCGTCGGACACGTCCGGCAGAAGCGCGCTGTAGAAGACGTACGCGCACTGGAACGCGATGTTCGCGAGCGCGAAGAGGACGAGGACGCGCGGCACCGGCCCCGGCGCGGCGACCAGCGCCGTGAAGGCGACGCCCGCGAGGACGAACGGCACCAGGAAGCGCCGCTTGCCCGCGCGGTCCGCGAGGTGTCCGAGGAAAGGCGCCGCCACGGCCACGACGGCCATCGAGAGGCCGAACGCAAGCGAGAACTTCTCGCTTCCGCGCGGCACCCTTCCTGCGATGTCGAGCGGGAGATGCAGCGACAGAAGGTTCATCGCGAAGCTGGTCGCCCCGAGCTCGTACAGGCTCCAGGCGAGGACGGTCCCTCCGCGGACCTTCACGAGATCCTGTACGTCGCCGCGGGCCGGCGCGAGGGCCGGAAAACCAGCGCCCACGCGACGCCCAGGACGAACCCGCCCACATGCGCCCAGAAGGCCACGCCCCCCTGAGACGCGGCGGCGCGGCCCGCGCGCGTCAGCTGCGCCGACCCCATCCAGAATTGCAGCGCGAACCACCCGAGAAGGTAGAGGCCCGCCGGAATCTCGACCAGCGGGAACAGGATGAACAGCGGGACCACGGTCACGATCCGGGCGCGCGGGTAGTAGACGAAGTACGCCCCGAGAACGCCCGCGATCGCGCCCGACGCGCCCAGATTCGGGATCGTCGAGGAGGGCGACAGGAATGCCTGAAGCAGCGACGCACCCGCGCCCGCCGTCAGATAGAAGACGAGAAACTTCATATGACCGAGCGCGTCCTCGACGTTGTCGCCGAAGATCCAGAGAAACAGCATGTTCCCGAGGAGATGCATGACGCCGCCGTGCAGAAACATCGCGCTGAAGATCGTCACGACCGCGTCGGTGAAGGTCCAGCCGTAAAGCCCGGGGTGGAAAAGCCGCTGCGGCACGAAAGCGAACGTCTGAAGGAAGGCATCCAGGCTTTCGCCCTGGAGAACCTCGAGGAGGAAGACCGCGACGTTCGCGACGACGAGCAGCCGCGTGACGAAGGGCACGGTCCGGCTCGAGAGCGTGTCGCGAATCGGAATCACGCGCGCATGATAAGGGCGAGCCAGGGGCGCCGCGCCCGAACGTCCCTTCAGCTTTACTTTCGGCGCTTGTTCAGCAGCTCTTTCAGGTCCTTGCCCGCGCGGAATCGCGCGACCTTCGCCGCGGCGATGCGGATCGCGGCCTTCGTGCGGGGATTGACGCCGGTGCGCGCCTTGCGGTCCGCGACGTGGAAAATCCCAAGGCCCGGAAGCGCGACGCGCTCGCCTTTCTTGAGGCTCCCCGCAATCGCGTTGACGACCGAGTCAAGCGCCGCGGCCGCGTCCTTCCGCGTCAAGCCCGTGTCGGTCGTGATCGCATCCACGATGTCGGATTTGCCAGCCATGAGGGAACCTCCTGCAGGCTCATCACGCACTGCCGTTTTCGGGAAACGCGGGGAATGTAGGCTTGGCCTTGGGCCTTGTCAACGGAGAGAATTCCGGCGAAGGACGCTCGCCGAGAAGCCGTCGTGCGTGGCCCCCGGCAGGACGCGCACGTGACCCTCGGACCCGACGGCGGCCGCGAGCGGCACGGGAAGGCCGGACGTCTCCGGGGCGACGCGCGCGAAGCCGGGCCTTTCGCCGAGCACGGCGTCCACGACACCCTCGTTCTCCTCCCGCTCGAGCGAGCACGTCACGTAGACGAGCGTGCCTCCCGGCGCGACGAGGTCGAGCGCCGACGTGAGGAGCCGCCTCTGCGTCTCGGCGAAGCCGGCGAGATGTTCGAGCCTCAAGCGCAGGCGAATCTCGGGGTTCTTGCGGAGCGTGC
>PLZI01000086.1 GCA_003152095.1 Acidobacteriota bacterium
TGGAAGAATCAATACGCCGGAGGAGCGATGGCGACGCTTTCGAAGGCGAAGCTGACGGATACGACCGGCGCTTTCTGGATTGCGGACGCAAACACCTACGAGTACCTGATCAGGTTCAACACGGCCACGAATAACGGCAGGGCGTGGATCGCGATCCCGACGTTCACCGACGTTGAATTCTGGGTAGAGGTGACGGACACCGTCAACCAGCAGTACAAGGAGTATCACAGCAATCCTGGGAACCAGACGCTGATCTACGACCCGTACTTTTTTGTCTACCCGTAGACGCCGAGGGGTCCGATAGACTCAGGGATCGTGGCCGTTCTTCGATCGGACCGCCTCCCGCCACTGCTTCTTGCCGCGTTCGCCACGCTTGGGGCGTTCCCGGTCGTCCGTTCGCTTCTCGTCGCGGACCTCAACTGGTGCTATCCGTACAACACCGCCGACTCGTATGACTGGATCAACAACGGCCTCTACTGGGCCGGGGCGTCGGTTGCACCGAGCCTCAGGCCGCCTGGGCTCCCGCTCCTGATCGCGTCCCTCTGGAAACTGGGTGCCCTCCCGTCCCTGCCGGTCTTCAACTTCCTCTTTCTCGGACTCTCGACAACGGCACTCTACGCCCTCCTGCGCGAGCGTCACGACGGGTGGATCGCGGCGATTGCCAGCTGGTTCTTCTTCGCGAACAACTTTGTCCAGGACTTTTCTCGATGCGTCATGGCCGAGACGTATGCGGCGCCATTTCTCGTTCTCGCGACGCTCGCATTCGTTCGGGCCGCGCGCGCGCCGCGGGTCTGGATTGCTTTCGGCGTCTGCCTCGGCGTCGGGTTTCTCTTCTCGTATTCGGCCGTACCGGCGTCGATCGGCTTCGCAGTGGCCCTCGTCGCGGTGTCGCGGGCGGATCTGCGCCGAAGGGAGCTCTGGGCCGGACTGATCGCATACGCCCTCGTGGCCGGAAGTTGGATCGCGTTCCGCTGGTCGTACTACCGTGCCCACCCGGGCGGGCCGCGCCACGGCGTCGAGGCCCTCCTCCATCCTTCTGCTGCAAATCTTCCCTTCTACGCCTACGCCGCGACGGCACTCGTGGGCCTCGTTCCCCTCGCTCTCTACCTCGCGGGCGCACTCCGATTCGCGCGCTCCCCTTCGCCGGCGCCGCGCTGGCGCGCGGCTGTCCTCGGGCCGCTGATCGCGCTGTCGCTCTTCTGGGGCTTCGTCTACGACTGGGCGGACAAGCGTTTCCTCCTGTACGCCCTTCCGTTCCTCGTCTGCTTTCTGGCCGAGGGCCTCGAGCTCTTGCGCGACTTCGCGCGGAACGGCACCGCGGCGGCCGCGGCGGCCGCGGCCTTCCTCGCTCTGGCTCTCCTGTGGAACCAGATCCGCTATCCAGGCTACGGTTTCGTCTTCCTCGCCCTCACCCCCGTCCACTTTCTCCAAGTGGGGGTGACGTTCACGCCGGCGCAGAAGGCCGTGCTGCATTTCGAGGAAGCGCAGGTCGTGCGCCCCCACAGCCGCTTCCTCGAGTTCTTTTCGTGGGGACTGTTCGATCCACGTCGCGTCGACGTTTCCTGCTCCGCCGCGGATCAGGGGTACACCTGCCTGGCCGTGCTGAAGAGCGAGGCGGACCGCCTGCTGCGATCCGGCCAGCCGATCGGCCTTCTCACGCCGCGCGGCTGGCCGTCGGACTACTGGTCGAGCAGCCAACGGCTCGCGAACGCGCTCCTTCGCCCGGTTACCTCGCCGGGCGAGGCGGAGATCATGCTCGCGGGGATCGAGGCCGCGCACGCCGACGCGGACTTCGCCCGCCTGCCCTTCGTCGCTCGGTGCGGGCCATACGTCCTCGTTCGAACGCGGTGAATCCCACTAGAATCGACCGCATTGAGCGTTGATATCGCCGAGGAGCTCCGCGAGGAGCTCGAGAAGACCCGCGCCGAGTTGCAGCAGGCGCGCGCGCGGATCGCCGCAATGGAGATGAGTTTCTTCTGGAAGCTCCGCAACGCGTGGTGGAGGCTGAAGGGCGGATTCGCCGGCGGCGCGTCCTCCGGCGAGCGGGCCGCCCCTCCCGCGGCGGATCCCGGGCTCGTGCACGTTCCGGGTTTCGTGCCTGTTCGTTTCCGCGGCCATGCATTCGATCACTCGACGGACGCCGTGGACATCGTCGTTCTCGCGCACGACGATCTGCCCACTCTCGAGGCATGCCTCGGGGCGCTGCTCCGGCACGCGCGTCCGCCGTACACGCTCTTCCTTGCCGATCCGGGTGCGTCGCCCGTGGTCCGGAACCGGCTGGAGGCTTTCGCGCGCGACCAGGGAGCCGTCCTCGTGTCGGGCGCAGACGCCTTCGGGCGCGCGTTTGAGGCGGGCTCGTCTCGTCACGTTTTCCTCCTCGACGGCCGTGCACGCGTCGCGGCGGATGTCCTCGATCGATTGATCGCCTGTCTCGGCTCCAACGGAGACATCGCGGGCGTCGTTCCCCTCGCAGCGGACGTCCCTGGCGCGGGCCCGGCCTTCGACCGCGCCGCGCACGCGCTGGCCGACGCGGACCTGGAGGCTGATCCCGCGACTCTCCTCGCCGCCGAGTCGGCTCGCCTCTTTCCGGAATCCGGAGAGGGCGGCGGCTGCGCGCTCCTCGTGAGGCGCGCGGCGTTGCCCGAGGGCGCGAAGCGGTCGCCACAGGAACTTCTCGCCGTGCTCCGGGCGGGCGAGAAGCGGATTCTTCTCGCGGACGACACGTGGGTCGCGGGCGCGTCAGTCGCTTCTGCCGCGGCCCTGGACGCACCGGACCGCGTAGTTGCCGGCATCGCGGCCCGTCTCGCGGTCCTGCCGGAGCGGGTCGGCCTCCGGGAGAGCGCGCGAAGGCGATGGGAGGGGAAGCGCGTCCTCTATGTCCTGCCCGTTCTCGAGCGCGGCGGCGGATCGAACGTGGTGTTGTCGGAGGCACGGGCGATGACGCGGATGGGCGTCGAAGCGCGCATCTTCAACCTAGCGGGCCACCGAGCCGTCTTCGAGAAGAGCTATCCCGCGCCGGGCGTTCCAATCGTTTACGGGCGCGAGTCCGATCTCGTCGAGGCCGCGCACGGGTTCGACGCCGTGATCGGGACGGCTCACTACTCGGTGCCGTGGATGGTGCCGCTCGCGAAGCTCTCGCGGCCTCCCGTGCTCGGCTATTGCATCCAGGACTACGAGCCGCTCTTCTACGCCGAAGGCTCGGAAGACTGGAAGCGTGCGTTCGCCTCGTACGGACTCGTGTCGGGCGTGAGGCGTTTCTCGAAGTCGAAGTGGAATGCCGACGAGGTCGTCGCCCGAACGGGCCTCGACTGCGCGCTCGTGAGCGCCAGCTTCGACGCGGAGGTCTTCCGCCCCCGGCTGCCGGAACCCGCCGCGAGCCCCGTGCGGATCGCCGCGATGGTGCGTCCCTCGACGCCGCGGAGGCAACCGGGCCTCACCGTGGACGTGATGCGGGCCCTCGCGCAGAAGCTCGGCGACGGAGTCGAGGTCGTCCTCTTCGGATCCGAGCGGTCGGATCCCGCGATGCGCCCGTTTCGCCTCGACTTTCCGCACCGCTTCGCCGGCGTCCTCGACGACCGGCAGCTCTCGGCGCTCCTGTCGCAGGTGCACGTCTTCGCGGATCTCTCGACGTATCAAGCGCTCGGCGTCGCCTCGCTCGAGGCCATGGCATCGGGAGCCGCGGTCGTCGTCCCGAAGGCGGGCGGAGCGGGCACGTTCGCCCGGCACGAGATCAACGCGCTCGCCGTCGACACGTCGTCCCGGGACGCGTGCATCGCGTGTCTCGAACGGCTCGCCACGGACGGGGCGCTCCTCCGGCGCCTCGCCGCGCAGGCGATTGTCGACGCCGGCCTTCACACGCCCGACCGCGCCGCCGCAGGCATCCTCGAGGTCCTGTTTGCGAAAGCGTAGGGTCCACGTCCTCCACGGGTTCTATGGCGCGGAGATTCCCTACAGCTGCACGTACATCCGCCTCCTGTGCCCGCTCTCCCATCCGGCGCTGGCGGAGAGGATCGAGCTGACGCACGGGACCACGGAAACGATGCCCGATTGCGACCTCCTCGTCGTCGAAAGGCACGTCCTCTGGCCGTACGAGAGGCAGCTGGACGGCTTCGTCCGCGTGCTTTCCCGGT
Organism: Acidobacteriota bacterium; assembly: GCA_003152095.1. GTDB lineage: Bacteria > Acidobacteriota > Thermoanaerobaculia > UBA5066 > UBA5066 > Fen-183. Next base: position 4,131 of record PLZI01000086.1, read on the forward strand.
GCCGGCAGAGGGGCGTCCCCGTCGTCTACGAGCTCGACGACAACCTGCTCGATCTCCACCGCGACGAACCGTGGGAGACGCACCCGGGAGACTCGCTCCGCGCCGTCGTCGCGTTTCTCGCGCGGCAGGCCGACGGCATGATCGTCTCGACGCCGGCGCTCTCCGAACGCATGGCCCGTTTTCGGAGAGGCGTCCTCGTCGTGCCGAACGCCCTCGACGAACGGCTCTTCGGTTCCGCGCCGGATCCCTTCGTGTCGCGTTCACCCACGGTGACGATCGGCTACATGGGCACGCTGACGCACGAGGCGGACCTCCGCATGGTGCTCGCGCCGCTCCGGGCGCTCCTGAGGCGCCACGCCGGAAGGGTGCGGCTGGAGCTCGTGGGCGGAGCCGCGGAGCGGAGGGTGGCATCGCTGTTCGAGGGCCTGCCGTTCCGGAGGCGGGATCCGGGACAGGAGGACCTGTATCCGAGGTTCGTCCCGTGGATGCGGCAGCAGCTTCGCTGGGACGTCGCGATCGCGCCTCTCGGGGACGACGCGTTCACGCGCGGCAAGTCGGACCTCAAGTATCTCGACTACGCAGCGCTCGGGATCCCGGGCGTCTTCAGCGACGTGCGTCCCTATCGGGAGACGGTGCGGCATCGCGAGACGGGGCTCCTCGCCGCGAACGAGCCAGAGGCCTGGGCGGAGGCGCTCGAGGAGATCGTGAGCGACGGGTCGCTTAGGGCGCGACTCGCCGAGGCCGCGAAGGCCGAGGTGCACGGAAACCGCATGCTGAAGACGAACGCAACGCGCTGGGGCGACGCGATCGAGACGATCGTGCCGGGGTTCTTCGGCTAGGTCTTCATTCGCCGACGCGCACGTCGATCCTGGGCGCCTCGAAGACGAGCGGCGTCGCGCCCTCGTGCGTCTCTTCGGCCGCGAGGCGCAACGTGACGCGTTTGCCCGCCAGGGACGAAAGATCGATCGATAGCGGCCGCGCCGTTTCGCTGGGAAGGAACGCGCGTTCCTCGAGGATGATCGATGAGCCTTCCGCCGTGACCGAGACGCGCGCGCCCCGCCCGAGCTGCGGGTCGCCCGGGGCCGAGCGCACGCGCGTCCGAAACCGCGCGGACTTCAGGTTCGGCGGCAGGTCGACGCGCCACGTCACGGCGGCGCCGGGGGCGAGGACGACGTCGAGGCGGTGGAAGTCGTTCGGGTCGGCGGGCGTCCGGCCGTCTCGCGAGAATAACGCGAGCAGATTCGGGGTCTCGAAGGCGACGCGCCCGACGGCGACGTCGCCCTGCAGGAGGTAGGTGCGGCGGGGACCGAAGACGGACAGGCCGGCCCTTTCCAGCGAACCCGCGAGGATCTCGAAATCCCCCGGGTAGCTCTTGCCCCACTGGAACACGAGGTCGTGGCAGGCCGGCGGAGCCGTACGCCACTCGCGCAGGCACGCGGCCGAGGCGGGTGCGCGCGACGGGAGGTAGAAGGACTTGTCCTCCCAGGTGCGGTTCGAATACAGAAGGCCGGCTGCAATCGTTGCGAATCCTGCGGCGGCAAGGCGGCGCGGCGCGGCCGCGAGGAGAGAGGCGAGGCCGAGCCAGAAGGCCGTCAGCGGCGCGATGTACCAGGCCGCGACGTCTGGCCTCAGAACGGAGATCTGGCATGCGAGGAGGAGGCTCCAGCCGAGGATCGCGAGGGCTGGGATCCTCTCGCGAAGCGTGCGGCGGGCGGCCCACACGGCCGCAGCCGCAAGTGCGAGGCCCGCTGCACCAAAGACGATGGCGGAAGTCTTCGGCCCGAAGTCGGGCCCCGTCCAATTTGCGAACGGGCGGCCGAGGAGACCAGGGACGTGCCACAGCCCACGCGGCCCGGGGCTCTTCACGAGTCGCGGGAGCGGCGCGACGACGAGGAACCAGACATACTGCGAGAGGCCGAGCGCTGCTCCGAGCGGTAGGAGAGCCCAGCGCCGGAGGCTCCGCTCGCCGGACGCGAAGAACGCCCCCGCAAAGACCGGCCACGCCATGACGCCGCCGCCCCACGACCACGAGGCGAGGACGCCGCAGGCCGCGAGGCTCGCCGCGCGCAGGCCCGGCCGGTCCGTGAGGCGCGCAAGGGCAAGGGCCCCAGCCGCGACGGCGACCTGCGCGAGCTGCATCTGGAGGACCGACTCGCCAAAGGTGAACGAAGTGACCTGCGAGACCGAGAAGGCGAGAAACGAGAGCGCGGGAAGGAGCCACAGGCGAGCGCGGCGCGTCAGCGGCCCGCTCACGGCGAGCCAGACGAGGAGCGTCTTGAGCGCCGTCAGGGCGAGGCCGATCCCGAGCTCGACGTGGACGTTCCACGCGAAGTAGCGTGCGTCGAGCCAATAGAACGGCAGGAGCGCGAGCCACGAGTGGCCGCCCCAGATCCACGTGTCACGGAACAGGTGCGCGATCGGATACCGCCCCGCGAGGATCGCCGCGACGACGGGGACGCGGGCGACGTAGTCGTTCGAGAGGTTGTTCTCCCCGTACTTGAAGACGATCCACGCCATCCGCGCGGGCGGGAGCAGGGCCAAGAGCAGGGCCACGGCCTTTCCGAGGGCGGAAGGCGGCCGTTCTTCCCGGGTCACAGCCCCAGCGCGAAGGCTTCCGTCGCGAGCTTCACGTTTCGGCGCGAGTCCGTGAGGCTCGCCGCGAGGGCGAGAGCGCCTGATGCGGCGTCGAGAAGCTTCGCCGCTGGCGCCGCGCCGAGGCGCGCGAGGTCGGCGAAGCGCTCGCGGAAGAGGACGTAGCGGCCCGCTGGGTCGACGGGCGCTGCCGCGGCATCGCGCAGGAGCTGTGCGAGGAGCTGAAGGCGCCGCACGGCTTCCGTGCCGTCGTCGGCTCCGAGAAGCGTGCCGAGCGCGAGCGACCACGACAGAGCGCCCGTGAGGAAGACGCCGGAGACGGCCTCGAGCAGCGCGTCGCGCACCACGCGCGCTTCGACGACGTCCAGCTCCGCGGCTTCGTCCACGTCGTGAGGCGAGAACGTCGCGCGCGCCTCGGCTTCCGCCTCGCCCATGCCGCGGCTCCGGAGCGAAGCGGCCGTTTCCTCGCGCGTCCCGCCCGGCACCGGCCGGAGCGTCACGCGCGAGAGGATCGTGGGTGGGAGGAGCCGCGGGCGCGTGGCGGTGAGCAGGAAGCGTGTCTTCGCCGGTGGCTCCTCGAGGATCTTCAGGAGAGCGCTGAAGGCCGCGGGCTCCGTGCGGTCCACGTCGAGAAGGACGATGGCGCGCCGCGGCGCCTCGTAGGGAAGTCGCGTCGCGTCGGCGGCGACCGCGCGCACGAGCGCGGTCGGCAGAGTCGTCTCCTTGCCGTCGGTCTCCTCGAACGGCGGCGGATTCACGCGGCGCCGCCTCTCGGGAGCGGCAACCATGAGGTCGGGATGCTCGCGTCGGAAGACGCGGCGCGCCGCAGGAGACTCGGGGTCGAAGCCGGGTCCGCAGACGACCTCGGCCGCGGCCTGAAGCGCCAGCGCCTCGAGCCGGCGCCCGCCCGGGCCCGCGAGAAGAACGACCGGGGCGCGGGCGCTCATCCGAAAAGGGCCTCGAGGTCCTTCTCGAGCCGCGCGAAGACCGAATCGGGAGGCTCGGCGGCGTCGAGCATCCGGAATGTCTTCGGCTTGCTCCGGGCGCGGCGGCGGTAGGCAGCCCTCACGCGGCGGTGGAACGCGAGCTCCTCGCGCTCGAAACGATCGATGCCGGCGCCGCCTCTTTGCGCGACGCGCGCAAGCGCGACCTCGACCGGGCAGTCGAACAGGTAGGTGCGGTCCGGAACGCGCGGGCAGAAGCGGCGGTGGAGCTCGTCGACGACCGCTTCGCCGAGGCCGCGGCCCGCTCCCTGATACGCACGCGAGGAGTCCGTGTACCGGTCGCACAGGACGGCGGTGCCCGCGGCGAGGGCCGGCTCGATCATCTCGATGAGATGCTGCCGCCGGTCGGCGACCATGAGAAGCAGCTCGGCGCCCGCCTCGACGTTTTCGTGCGCGTCGAGCAGGGCCTCCCGGAGGCGCAATCCGAGGGCCGTTCCTCCGGGCTCACGGGTCGCCACAACGGCCCGTCCCCGGGCCTTGAGCCAGTCGGCCGCACGGTTCAACTGGGTCGTTTTCCCGCAGCCCTCGATCCCCTCGAACGTCAGGAAAAGCCCGCGTTTCACGTCGCGGGATTCTTGCACGCGGAAGGAACGCCTGCCCCGGAACTCGTTGGCACGCCGTTCGTATACTGATCCGGCACATGTCGGTTCTGACGCCGGATTCGAGCAGCCCGGAGGGCGCCGTCGGCGTATCCGGCCGCTCGCCGAGGCGCCTTCTCGTCTTCATCGGCGTCCTCGCGGGCCTCCTCGCGGTCCTGTCCGTCGTGGACATGTTCATGCCGAAAGCCTACGACGGGGTCGTGCCCGACCCGTACTCGATGGGCGGCATCGTCGTGAGAGACCTCGTGCCCGGTGGCGCGGCCGAGAAGGCGGGCCTGAGAGCCGGCGACACGGTGCTCGGCATCGGGCACCACATGCTGAACAAGGCGGCCGAGGCGCCGCCCGAGCTGCGCCGCCACCGCGCGGGTGAGGCGGTGGACTACCTCGTGAGGCGTGGCGGAGAGGTTTTCGAGGCGAAGCTCGTCCTCACGCCGTTCCGGTTGGGCTCGGCGACGTACTTCTATTTTGCGTTTCTCGGCCTCCTCTTCTTCGTGCTCGGGGCCTTCGTGGTCTCGCGGCGCGCGGACGATCCGGCCGTACAGGTCTTCTACGTCCTGTGCATCCTCTTCATGCTCTTCTTCATCTGCCGGCTGCGTCCCTCCAGCTATTACTGGATCGACTACTTCGTGCAGGTAGCCGGCACGCTCGCTCTCTTTCTCCTGCCAGCGGTGTTCCTCCATTTCTTCCTTCTCTTTCCGGCGAAGAAGACGTTTCGATTCGCCGAACGCGCGGCCGGCGAGGCGCCCGTGGCGCCCGGGCTTCTCGCGCTCCAGCGCTTCCTGAACGGCTCGCCGCTTCTCTTCACGCTCCTCTACACGCTCCCGCCCGTCCTCTACGTCCTCCAGATGGCGGGCGCGGTCCGCGGCGGTCCACGGCGGCTCATTTACGGCGCGCCCACGCTCAACTGGATTCTCCTCGCGGACTACCTCATTCTCGGCCTTCTCGCGCTCGCGCATACGTGGTGGACGAGCGAGGATCGTGCGGCGCGCCGGCCGATTCTCGTCCTCCTTCTCGGCACGGTGGCAGGCATCGTGCCCTTCGTCGTCTTCGCCGTCTTTTTCCCGTCGCTCTTCCGGGAGGATCGGTATCTCGCGTGGGGCGTGGTGCCGATGGCGATCATCCCGCTCACGTTCGCGTACACGATCGTCCGGTTCCGGCTCTTCGACGTCGAGGTCATCGTCCGCAAGTCGCTCGTCTACGCGATCCTCACCGCCGTCGTCACGGGTCTTTACGCGCTCTGTGTCGTGGCGGGCAATGCGCTGGTCTCGACGGTCTCGTCGTCGACTCTCTTCTCGTCGCCCTCGTTCGCGTTCGGCTTCGGCCTCGTCGTCGTGCTTCTCTTCGACCCCTTGCGCCGGCGGATGCAGAGCGTCGTGGACCGCGTCTTCTTTCGCGACCGCGCGGATTTTCAGCGGGCGCTTCTGGAGATGAGCCGCTCCGTCGTGTCGCAGCTCGAAAGGCCCAAGCTGCGGACGCTGCTGACGTCGCGCACGGCGGAGCTTCTCAGGCTCGAGAGTCTCGATCTCCTCCTGCCGCGCGGCGAGGACGGAGCCTTCACCGACGGCACGACCGTCGCCGGAGCGGGACTGCCCGCGCTTCCGATGGGAGCGGTCCTGCCCCGTCTCGTGCTCGAGCGGGGTGCTCCCGTGAGACTCGCCGAGCTGGAGGGATGGATGCTCGACGTCGATTCCCGGGCCTTCGTGGCAGCCGCGAAGCGCCGGCCCGTTACCGTCCTGCTCCCGCTCGCGACGCACGGCAAGCTCCTCGGGCTCCTTGCGGTCGGGCGCAAGCGGTCCGAGGAGGAGCTTTCCCGCGAGGATCTCGACCACCTGCTGACGATTGCGAACCAGGGCGCGCTCGGGCTCGAGGCCGCGGGCCTCCACGAGGAGCTCACACGCCGGGCCGAGATGGAGCGCGATCTCGACATCGCGCGCGAGATTCAGACGAGCCTGTTTCCGCGCGAGCTGCCGCGCGTGCCGGGCGTGTCGTTCTTCGGCGTGAGCCGGCCCGCGCGCGTCGTCGGCGGAGATTTCTACGACTTCCTCGAGGTGGATGGCGACGTGCGTGAGGGCGGGCGCCTGGGCCTCGTCGTGGGAGACGTGTCCGGAAAGTCGATTCCCGCGTCGCTCCTCATGGTCGCCGCCAAGGAGATCGTCTATGCCCGGGCGATGGCCGACCCCGATCCGGGAGTCGTGTTCCGTGAGTCGAACCGGCGCCTCTACGACATCAAGCGGCGAATGTTCGTGTCGCTCGCGTATTTTCTTCTCGATCCGAAGACGCTCTCCCTCAACTATGCCTTCGGCGGGCAGCCGACGCCCCTCCTCTTGCGCGCCGGTACGAGCGCGGCCGTGGAGATCCCCGCTCCCGTGAATCGCCTGCCCCTCGGCGCGCTGCGCGACGTTCCTTACGACACCGTGACGTTCTATCTCTCGCCCGGAGACCTCCTCCTCTTCTACACGGACGGCCTCAACGAGGCGATGTCAGCCGAAATGGCGCCGTACGGGGACGAAAGGCTCAAGGCGTCGTTCGTGCGGCACGCGCGGCGCCCGCTGCCGGAGCTCGCCGACGAGCTCCTCGAGGACATTCGCCAGTTCACCCAGGGCGCCGAGCAGTACGACGACCAGACCTTCGTCCTGATGCGCATCGCGTGAAAACTCCGGCCCCGCCGGCGCGTATCATCAAAGGGCCGCTCCGGCGGCCTTCGGAGGCCCCGTGGTATTGACGTCCCGCCGTTCGCTGCGCCTGCTCGTCGTCGCCCTCGCGGTGACGGGGCTGGCGGCGGCCGGGACCGCCGTGGCGTTCTTCCTCAGGAGCCGCCGCGACGTCACGACGTCCTCCGAGCAGGCCTTGAAGGCCTACAACGAGGCACGCGAGAACGACCTGAAGATGTACGAGCGCGAGGCGATCTCCGGGTACGCGGCGGCGCTGCAGTACGACCCCCATTTCGTCATGGCGACGCTGCGGCTCGCCGGCAAGCTCCGGGGGCGCGACCCCGAGCGGGCGAAGTCCCTCCTCGCGTCTGCGGCGCGCTCGAGGGACGAGATCACGCCGCGCGAGCAACTCATGCTGCGGATCTACGAGGAGCGCTGGGGGCGCCGCGACACCGCGGCCCTCGGCGCGCTTTACGACGAGTACCTGCGTCGATTCCCGGACGATCCCGAGGGCTATCTGATGCGGTGCGACTTCCTGGCGAGCCAGAAGCGCACCGCCGAGGCCCTCGCGGAATACGAGCGGCTTCTCACCGTGAATCCGAACTATGCCATCGCCTACAACGTGCTCGGCTACGCCAGCGCGGCGCGCGGCGACTTCGCGAAAGCCGAGGATTATCTCAAGCGCTACCGCTACCTCGCACCGGATCAGGCGAACCCTCTCGACTCGCTCGGCGAGCTCTACGCGCTCATCGGACGGTACGACGAAGCCGAGGACGTCCTCAAGAAGGCGCTTGCCATCAAGGGCGACTTCTTTCCCGCCTACGGCCACCTCGGGACCGTGGAAATCGGCCGGGGGAATCCGGCGAAGGCCGCTGAGTACTATCTCAAGGCGTCGGACGAAGCCACCCAGCCCCTCCAGCGCCTCGACTTCCGTTTCTACGCTTCGATCGCGCTGCTCAACGCGGGCGACGAAGCGGCCGCGCGCAAGGAGAGGGACCTCTTCGTGGCGGAAGCGGCCGGCCTCCCGCCCGGATCGGAGGCCGAGCGGCTCCGCGCGAAAATCTCGTTTTATCAGGCGGCGTTTCTCGCGATCAAGGGCGAGACGACGGGACTCGACGCCCTGCTCGCATCCGCGGCTGCCCCCTACGAGAAGGAACCGGACGCCGAGAGGAAGGGCGTGGAGCAAGGTGTCGCATTGGTCCGCGGAGTCGCGGCGGCCCGGTCCGGACGCTGCGAGGAGGCGGTGGCGCTCCTCCGGGGGAGCCAGCAGCCGGAAAGCGAGTTCGGCCTCGGAGGAACGCAGTACTACCCGGCAAACGACTTTGGCCGTGTCCTCGTGGCCGGCTGCCTCCACGACCTGGGACGCAACGAAGAGGCGGAGAAAGAGCTGGAGTCGCTTCTGAAGAGGAACCCGCGCTTCGCGCCCGCCGTCGCAGTCGCGGCGCGCCTGGGGCCCGGGAGGCCAGCCGCCGAAGCCCGGGCCGCCCGCGCCCCGGGCGCACCCTGAGCCGTCGATGAGCGGCGGCCGCCCGCCCGCGCGCGATCTCGAGGCCTTCGCGCTCAAGAAGAAGGTTCTGCGCCTCGAAACCCTCTACGACGTGAGCCGTTCGCTCGCTTTCGCCCGCGAGGAGAAGGCCCTCCTCGAGGAGATCCTCGCCCGTGCGGTCCCGGTCCTCGACGCGGCCCGTGGCTTCGCCGCGGCCTTCGAGGACGCCGAAGGTTCCGGGACCGTCGCCTCGCTCGGGCTCGAGCTCGAGCCGGACCCGCTCGCAGTTGCGTCGGACCCTTTCGTGCTCGACCTCGCGCGCGCGAAGACCTCCCTTTCACGCGGCGCCGAGACGGTTCTCGGGCGCGCCGCCGGGAGCGTGGCGGGCGTCCCGCTTCTCTCGGGCGGGCGCGTGCTCGGCGTGCTCGTGGTGCTCGACCGCGAGGCGCGCGGCGGCGACGCGCCGTCCTTCGACGAGGAGGACCGCCGGTTTCTCGTCTCGCTCGCAGGCCTCGTCGCGCCCACGCTCGACGCGGCACGCCGATTCCGCGCGCTCGCCACGGACCTCGACCGCTTGAGGGAGGAGAACCGCGCGCTCAAGGGAAGCCTGCGCGTGGACGAGATTCTCGTGGGCGACTCGCCGGCCATGCGGCGCGCCAAGGAGCTCGTCGCTCGCGCCGCCGCGTCGCGCGTCAACGTCCTCGTCACGGGCGAGAGCGGCACCGGCAAGGAGCTCGCGGCGAAGCTTCTCCATGCGGGCTCGCCGCGGCGCGAGGGCCCTTTTCTCGCGCTGAACTGCGCGGCCGTGCCCGAGAGCCTCCTCGAGAGCGAGCTTTTCGGCATCGAGCGCGGNNTGCGCGTCCTGCAGGAGCGCGAGATCGAGCGCCTCGGCGGGCGCGCGAAGGTGCCCGTCGATGTGCGCGTCGTCTCGGCGACTCATCAGGACCTGCCCGCCGAGATCCGCGCGGGGCGCTTTCGCGAGGATCTTTTCTACCGGCTGCGCGTCGTGGAGATCCACATGCCCGCGCTGCACGAGCACCGCGAGGACATTCCGCGCCTCGCGGGGCACTTCCTCGCGCGCATCGCCTCGCGTGACGGCCGCCGCGCACCCTCGCTCTCGCGCGACGCCGTGAAGGCGCTCCTCGACTATCCGTTCCCCGGCAACGTGCGCGAGCTCGAGAACCTGCTCGAAGGCGCGGCCGCGCTCGTCTCGGGCGACACGATCGAGGCCGCCGATCTTCAGTTCGGCATCGCACGCGAGGGTGCCGACGAACTTCCCGTCACATCGGTCGACCTGCGCAACGTCGAGAATGCGCACATCCGCCGCGTTCTCGCGCAGGTGAAGGGCAACAAGAGTCGCGCGGCGAAGCTGCTCGGGGTCAGCAGACGCACCCTCTACCGAAAGCGAGTTTGAGATCTTTTTTTGCTCCCTCTCATCTGTAGTGACAATTAGCTACAATGTAACATTACGGCATATGCTAGCTAAGTAATTTGCTTAGAATGGTAATGTGATTTTTTTCAATGTCTGTCACATTGATGTGACATAATGGCCCAACGCGTGGCCTCCCGGTCTATCCTTATTGCCTTTCTAAGAAACCTAATCTTTCCAACATCTTAGCTGTGCTTCCGCCTCCTCGGGAGAGGGGAGGCTGGCGGTGGCCCGCCGATTGCGGTGCAAGTCACAACCGGAGGCACCAGATGTTCAGCGAGAGCGGAATCAAGGCTGTGGCAGCGCGCTTGTCGACGCGGGCCTCGTCCCTGCCCATGCACTCGTCTTCTCTTTCCGCGTCTTTCCGCGCCGCCTCTTCGCTTCCCGCGTCTCTTCCCGCGTCGCTTCGTGCCTTGGGCGTCGTTGCCCCGCTCCTTCTCGCCGAGACCGCCGCCTTCGCTCTCGCCGCCGCGTCGGGTAAGATTCCAGCGTTCCTCATGACGACGGTTCGCGCGCTCCTGACGTTCTAGAGCTTGAGAGGGGATTGCCGAAAAGCGATGACGTCGGTCGAACGTCGTGAGGTGCACCTCACCATTCCGGTTGCGCCGGAGATGGAGATCGCCGCCACGGCGCAGGTCGCGGCGCTCGGCGAGTGGATGGAGATGAGTCGCGACAAGATCGACGAGGTGAAGATGGCCGTCGTCGAGGCCTGCATCAACGCCTTCGAGCACAGCGCCACGCCGGACCGCAAGGTGGAGCTCTCGTTCCGCGTCGAGGCCGAGGAGGGCGGGCGGGGTGCGTACCTCGAGGTCGATGTCGCGGATTCGGGCCACGGGTTCGATCCGACCCGTCTCAAGACCCCCGAGATCGCAGCCGCGCTGAGGTCCAGCCGCAAGCGCGGATGGGGCATCAAGATCATCGAAAGCCTGATGGACGACGTCCGGATCGAAAGCAGTGAGCATGGCACGCGCATCGTCATGCGCAAGTATCGATAAGATATAAAGGACCGAATGAGCGAGACCTTGAAAGTCATCGTGGACCGGCCGGATGCCACCGTGGCCGTTCTCCGTACGGACGGTTACATCAATAACACCGGCGGCGAGGAGATCGCGAAGGAGGCCTACGCGCTCCTGGGGTCGGGCGTGAACCGGCTGCTCCTCGACCTCGAGAAGACGAAGATCGTCAATTCGATCGGCATCTCGATTCTCATCGAAATCCTGGAGAAACTGCTGGATCAGGGCGGGAAGCTGGCCTTCTGCCGGCTGACACCCACGATCGAGAAGACCTTCCAGATCATGGGGCTGGCCCAATATGCGCGTATCTTCGCCGCTCCCGAGCCCGCCCTCGCTTGGCTCCGGGGCGAGTCCGAGTAGCGCGGCGAACCTCGCCGCGCACAGGAGGCTCGCCGCGATCGACCCGTTTGCCGATCGGGATCGGCTCTTCGACGGGATCCTCGCCGCCCTCCTGACGGCGGCCCATGCCGAACGGGGCCTCCTCGTGGATCCCGTGCAGCCGGAGCGCTTCGCATGTGCCGGAGTCGAGCCGTCGCCCGCCCTTCTCGAGGCGCTGGCGGCGCGCGGGGCCGGCATCGGCCGGGTCACGGACCCGCTGCCCGAACCGGCGTCGGCATCGCTCTTCGGCCTGTCGGACGTTGGAACGGCCGAAGCGCCGGCCGCGATCCCCCTCACGGCCCGGGATGACGTGCTTGCGCTGCTCGTGCTCGAAAAGCCTCCCAGCGACCCCGTCGGCTTCGCGTCGGTCACGGCACACGCGGCGCGCATCCTCGACTCGGTGCGAATGGCCGACAAGGTGCAGAAGGCGGACTTCGAGCTGAAGTACCGCGTCTGGGAGCTGGAAAGCCTGTACGACGTCGGGCTCTCCATCGCGGGCACCCTCGACTTCGAGTCCCTCGCCGAAGACATTCTCTACAAGTCGATGTCGCTCCTCAATGCGAGAACGGGGACGCTCATCGTGTGCGACCGCGCGGCGGACGCTCCGGTCTACGTGCGCCATCTCGGTGAGCCGCTGCTCGACGGCGAGTCGGCCCGGCTGCTCCCNNCCGGCGGAAAAGCTCCTCGCCGTGCCGATCCTCGCCGATGGGCGCTGGCTCGGCGTCCTCGTCCTGGCCGACAAGGAGAACCGGGCCGGCTCGATCGACGACTTCACCGAAGCCGACGAGCGCGTCGCGTCGCTCTTTGCGAACCAGGCCGCGATCGCGCTCGAGAACGCACGCCTCCACCGCGAGGCCGTCGAGAAGGAGAAGATGGAGCGCGAGATGGAGCTCGCCGCCTCCATCCAGAAGACGATTCTCCCGGAGGCGCTCCCGGACGTCCCGGGCCTCCTCGTGGCCGGCGGGAACCGGCCGGCGAAGCAGATCGGGGGCGATTACTTCGACGTGTACCCGCTCGCGGACGGGCGCACGGCCCTTTGCGTGGCCGACGTTTCGGGCAAGGGAGTTCCGGCGGCGCTTCTCGTGTCCACGGTCCACGCGTGCCTGCATCTGCTCGTGCCGAACAACGCGTCTGATCTACCCGGGCTCGTCGCGCGCGTGAACCGTCATCTCGTCGGGTTCTCCTCGACGCGCAAGTTCGCGACGCTCTTCATCGCCGTCTTTGATCCGGCGAAAGGAACGTTCACCTACGTGAACGCTGGTCACAACCCCGGGCTCTGGGTCTCGCCGGGCGGCGTGACGCTTCTGCCCAGCGGAGGCGTGCCCGTGGGAATGATGCCGGGCGTCACCCATAAGCAGGCCTCGATCCTGGTCGCGCCCGGCGACACGCTTCTTCTGTACTCCGACGGCATCACCGAGGCGCTGAACGGAGCCGACGAGGAGTTCGGCATGGAGCGCCTCACCGCGTTGGCCGTCGACGGGCGCGAACAGCCGCCCGCCGAGCTCTGTCACCGCATTTTCAGTGCCGTGAGCGACTTCACGACGGGTGTCGCGCAATACGACGACCAGACGGTCCTCATCGCGCGGGTCGCGGCGACATCTTGAGAGGGCGCGGGCCCGGTCTCGTTCTGGCCGCGCTTGGCCTCGCCGCATGCACGTTCTCGAACGAATTCACGATCCTGCCTCATCAGCTCACGAAGCCGCTTCCGATCGGTCTCGTGAATTCCTTCAACGTCGAGGAGCAGCTTCAGAGCGGATACATTCCGGAGGTCGCCGAGTTCCTGAGCAGCTCCGGGGCCCGGAGCCTCGATTCCGTCCGCCTCGACCGGCTCACCGGTCAGGTCCTTCTCGAGCGCGGCGATTTCCGTCGTGCCGCGCCGCCGCTCGAACGTGCGCTCGCGGGCACGGGCCGCGGGTCCGACCGTGCCGACCTCGCGTGGTTCCTCTCGCAGGCCGCTTACTGGGAAGGGGAGTTTTCGTCCGCGGGGCGGTGGGGGCGAGTCGCCCAGCGCGAGGGAAAGCGCGTGCCGGAAGGCTGGCTCGTGTTTCTCGAGTCGCAGTCCAGGCGCGTGCTCTACGGGGGTGACCCCGATGGCGAGCGCTTCTCGCTGCCCGTGGTTTATGGGAGGCCGAACCTGCTTCGACTGGCCGTGTGCGTCAACGGACGTCCGGCGGAGCAGATGGTCCTCGACTCGGGCGCCTCACTGTCCCTCTTGACCGAAAGCGCGGCCGCGCGGCTGGGGGTCACGTTCGTTCCCGGCGCGACGGCCTTGGCCAAGGGCCTCCACGACGCGGACCTCCCGATGCGGCTCGGCTGGGTAGATTCCGTTCGCCTGGGCGGGCTCACGCTGACGGATGTCCCGGTCGGCGTCCTCCCGGACGGCACGCTCACGTTCGAAACGGTGTCGGCAGGCGTCTTCCGCTTGAATGGCGTGCTCGGCGTGCATCTCATGAAGGAGCTCGACTGGCGCATCTCGTTCACGGACCGGCTCGTTCAAGCCCGGCGGCTCGACCGGCGCGTGGTTCGCGGCTCGAAGGACCAGAACATCTTCTTTCGCCGGATGAGGCCCATGGCGCGCGCTTCGCTCAACGGGCAGCCCTGGTCGCTGTTCCTCCTCGATACGGGCTCCGAGCCTTCCATGATTACCCGCGGCGGGCTCCGCCGAACGCGCCTCTTCGAACCCGAAGCAGCCTACCCGGTGACCCTCGAAGGCATCGGGAAGTCGCGCGTGTCGTGGGCCAAGATCTCGAACGTCACGGTGGGCGTGGGTGCGTACATGGTTCGCTTCAAGGACATCGTCGTGAAGGAAGACGTGGATGGGATCGAGGACGGCATCCTCGGGGCGTCGTTCCTCTCCTCGTTCGACGTCGAGATCCGATTTGGCGCCATGACGCTCGCACTCGAGAACCCGCTGAAGCGCCGGCTTCGCGCCGGCGAGGTGCCTTCTCCGCCGGGCGGATGACGGGAGCCCCCTCCGCATAGAATGGGTGACGTGGAGGCCCGTCCGCGCCCACGGAAGATCGCCGTTCTCGCGGCGGCGATCGTTCTTGCCGCGGGAGCGTGCCGAGAGCCGGCGGATCCGATGCAGAAGAAGCGGAGCGAGATGGTCGAAACTCAGATCGCCGCGCGTGGCGTCCGGGATCCACGCGTGCTCGAGACGATGCGGGCCGTGCCGCGCCACCTCTTCGTCCCGCCCGCCGAGGTCGCGTTCGCATACGACGATCGGCCGCTGCCCATCGGCAGCGGCCAGACGATCTCGCAACCCTACGTCGTGGCCTTCATGGCCGAGCAGCTTCGTCTGACCGGGAAGGAGAAGGTCCTCGAGATCGGAACGGGCTCCGGCTACTCGACGGCGATCCTCGCGGCACTTGCCGCGAAGGTCTTCTCGATCGAGATCCGTCCGGAGTTGTCGCGCGAGGCGAAAGAACGCCTCGAGAAGCTGGGCGTGAAGAACGTCGAGCTTCGGGCGGCCGACGGCTACCGCGGCTGGCCCGAGCAGGCGCCGTTCGACGCGATTCTCGTCACCGCGGCGCCGGAGAAGGTCCCGCCCCCCCTTCTCGAGCAGCTCGCCCCGTCGGGACGCATGGTCATCCCGGTCGGCGCGTTCTATCAGGAGCTGAAGGTCATCCATCGGCAGGGCGGAGGCTACACGGAGAAGAGCGTCCTGCCCGTACGTTTCGTCCCGTTCGTCGGAGAGGCCGAGGACGGCCCGCCACCGGCTCGCGATCCGGCGACCTCGCGATGAGCGCCCAGACGCGTCTCACGAATCCAGCGGCCCTTCTCGAGCGCGTGCCCGTGAGAGAGCGCGGCGGATCGCTGACGCGCTCGGCCTGGCGCGTCGCGATCACCGCGAACGAGGGTTCAGGCACGATCGTGCGGATCGAGGCGGAAGGCGGTGCGGTTCATTTTCGCGGCGATGGCCTTTTTCTCGGCTCGAGCCCGGAGGAAATGGCCGCGGCCTGGGAAGCGCTCGCGCGTTCGGATGCCCCACCCGAGCCGGAGTCCATGCAGCTCGGCTAAGATAACGGAAACACCAGGCCAATGTTTTTTCTCTTGGAGGACTCATGCAATTTTCGACCCTCACTCTCACGGCTCTCGTGTTCGCCGCCGTCGCGGCCGCGGCTTCCGACGACCTGACGATCGTCTCGAAGCACACGCAAGACGGCAAACCGGCGGGCACGTCCACCAGCTACCTGGCGAGTGACCACGTGCGGATGGCCCGGGAGGAAGGGCACGAGACGATCGTGGACTTGAAAACAGGCGTGATGACGACGCTGGACGGCAAGAAGAAGACCTACTACACGGTCACGAAGCAGGACATGGAACAGCTCGCGGCCAAGATGCAGGAGAGGATGAACGATCCGGAGACGAAGAAGGCCATGGAAATGATGGCCAGCATGAGCGCCGGCATGTCCACCTCGTTCGACGTNNATGGGAACGATCTCCACGATCAAGGAGTGCGTCACGAGCGACCTGCAGTACCCCGTCCACGCCTGGGACGTCTACAAGGACTTCGCCGAGAGCATGAAAAGCGTGATGAGCGGCTTCGGGCCCATGGCGAAGAGCGGGGCCGAGCTGGCGGAGAAGCTCAAGAAGATGAAGGGATTTCCCGTGGCCACGTCGACGGCGATCGACGTCATGGGGCACAAGACCACGATCGAGAGCGAAGTGATCGAGGTCCGGCGGGGCTCGATTCCGGCGTCCGCATGGGAGATCCCGGCCGGTTACACGAAGATCGAAAACCCCATGCTGAAGGCGTTCGAAGGGCATGGTCGCGGGCGCCCCAATCGTTAGCGCTTCGAGCCGGAGTGCCCGTCCTCCTTCGCGCGTGAACTCGCTTCGCTCAAACAGTACGCGCGTGTGTCGGAGGACACACCGGCCTCTCGCGCTCGCGAACGCCTAGATCCCTGCCCAGCCCGGCTCCAGGCGCGTCCAACCTTCCTCGCTCGCCCACAGGTCCATCGCGAGCGAGACGAGGTCGTCCACCTCGGGGAGCGGCCGCGCGTCGAGCGTGAGGTCGAGCGACTTGACGTAGCGGCGGCACGTCTCGCAGGCCTCGATGCGAACGTTCTTGTGCACGTCGCTCTGGAAGCCCGGCAGCTTCGTGGGGTCTTCTTCCTGGCAGGAGGGGCAGCGGATTCGGTTGAAGGCCCACTCCGTCCCGCAGAGCCCGCAGACGAGGTAGCGCGCGGCGCCGTTGGATTCGGGCAGCTCCTTGCGGAAGGAGACGATCGGCGCGGAGCCGCAGGCCGGGCAGTGGCCTTCGTGCCGGGGCCGGTCGGCCGCGATGCCCGCGCGTGCGAGGACCTCGGCGAACGGGCGAAGGAACGCCCGCGACAGATAGTCCTCCAGCGCGTCGCGCCCGCCTTCCCAGTAGACGCGGAGCCGGGTGGCGGTGGTCGTCGGGTCGTCTTTCGCGCGAGTCTCCGCGGCCTCCGCCAGCTCCGGCGGCCCGTCGGCGGCGGCGAAAGAAAGCAGAGGGGGCAGCAGGTCGACGATGCGCGGCAGGTCGGCCGCCCCACCCGAGAACGGCGCGTCGGCGTGCCGCGCCAGGATGGCCGCGGCAAGATGCCCCTGCAGGCGGAAGAGCTTCGCCGCGAACAGCAAGGGCTCCGCGACGGCCGGAGCTGATCCGGAGAGGGCCGCCGCGCGCGCGGCGCGCGTCTCGAAGGCGGCCGCGGGATCGAGAACCTTCATCACGCCGCGGACCTTAACGCCGGACGCGTCGAAAACGAAGCGGGGGCGCCGGAGCGCCCCCGCAAACGGAACCCTCCTGCCGGTTCGGGGCTACTTCTCGAGTCCCATGAGCTCGCGGTACCACTTCGGGTGGTGAATGCGCGCCCATGCCTTCGAGACGGTACCCCGGGTCATCGAGTTCAGCGTCCCGGGCTCGGCCACCGCTGCCAGATAGATGTGGAAGACGAGCGACACCGCGAAGAGGATGAAGGTGACGTCGTGCAGGAGGATGGCGAAGACGCGGAGCCACTGCGGGAACGACGTCGGGAACCAGAGGACCACGCCCGAAACGAGAAGGCCGAGGGCGCTGAGCTTGGAGGTGTAGAAGTAGACCTTCTGGCCGCCGTTGTACTTGCCGATCTTGTCATGGTTCGCGGAGTCGCGCAGGTACTCGAGAAGCTTCGGCCCGACCCAGCCGCGCTCCTCCTTCGTCATCTTCATGTCGCCCCACCACTGGACGGCCATGGCGAGCGACGCGAGCGCGAAGCCGAGGCCGAACCACGGGTGGACGATGCGGCAGACGCTGAGGCCGCCCACGAGCGTCGCCATCCACCCGAAGACGGGCGTCCAGACGGGGAGGCCCGTGACGAGGCAGGCGAAGAAGCTGACGCCGACGGACCAGTGGATGACGCGCGAGGAGAGGCGGTGGCGGATGATCTCGTTGCCGACGACGACGTCTTCCTTTTCCCGGGCGACGTAGGCGCCTTCGTCGAAGCCGATTTGACGGACGACCTTGCTCATCTTCGTCTCCCTTCCCGTCACGCCTTCGGCTCGTCGGGGTCGACCGGCCCCGGATCGACGTGCCCCTTGTTGCCGTGGTAGAGGTGGTGGCCGAACGCGCCCACGATGGCCCCGAAGATCGCGAGGAAGCCGATCGGCCGGAGCCACTTCTTCCAGAATTTGACTCCCAGCGGCACGTGCGGGTCGCGTGGAAGGCCGTACCATTCCGGATGCTCCGCGTGCGCGAGCACCGTGACGACGCTCGTCCCGCCGACGCCTTGCGGGTCGTAGAGCGCGGCGGTCGTGAAGCCGCCCTTCTTGAGCTGATCCACGCGGAGACTCCCCAGCGCGACCATGTCTTCCTTCGTTCCGAAATGGAGGCAGCCGGTGGGACAGGCTTTCACGCACGCCGGCTCGAGTCCCACCGACGAACGGTCCACGCACAGCGTGCACTTCGCCATCTTTCCCGTCTTCGCGTGGAACTTCGGCACGTCGAACGGGCAGCCTGTTTCGCAATAGCCGCAGCCGATGCAGTTGTCCTGGTTCACGTCCACGATGCCGTTCGCGTACTGCACGATGGCGCCCGGCGCGGGGCAGGCCTCGAGGCATCCCGGCTCGGCGCAGTGCATGCACTGGTCTTTGCGCATGAGCCACATCAGCCCGCCTTCGACTTCACGTTCGTCGAAGCGGATGAGATTCCAGAATCCCGCGTCGAGCGTCGGCAGCGTCTGGTACGTGCCCACCTGTTGTGTCGAGAGCGGAGGCAGGTCATTCCATTCCTGGCACGCGACCTCGCAGGCCTTGCAGCCGATGCAGGTGGACGTGTCGATGTACTTGGCGACCGTGGGCACGCTTCTCATGCCCGAGGGACTTCCCCAGACCGAGGCGGAGGAGCGGCGGATCTCGAGGCTCTGTACGCTCATGATCGTCGCCTCCTCACGCCTTCTCGAGTTTGACGAGGAACGTCTTGAACTCGGGCGTCCACGTGTTCGGATCCATGGCGGAGGGCGTCAGGAAATTCGCCAGCGGTCCGGTGTGCCCGGTGTCGCCGGCCGCGTAGCCCCAGTGGAGGGGGAAGCCGATCTGCCAAAACTCCTTCCCGTTGATCTTCAGAGGAAATAGCCTCTTCGTGACCATCGCGACGCCTTCGATCGATCCGCGCGCGGACGAGACCTTGACTTTCGACCCGTTCGCGATGCCCTTCTGCTGGGCGAGGGCGACCGGGATCTCGACGAAGAAACCGGGCTGGAGCTGATTGAGGACGTCGGTGTGCTTCGTCCAGTAGTGGTAATGCTCCGTCAGCCGGTACGTCGTGCACACGAT
>PLZI01000081.1 GCA_003152095.1 Acidobacteriota bacterium
CACTGGATCGACCGTTTCCCCGGCAGGCTCGTCGACATCTACACGGCGGAGGGGGGCACGCAGGACCAGTCGCTCGACCTCATGGACGACCTCCGCGCGTGGGACATCCCGTTCGCCGCGGTTCCGGAGAGCGCCGTCACGCAGGACCTTCTCCGGAAGAACCGGCTGGTCTTCATCGACTCCGCGCTCGAGCACAACGAAGTCGTCGCGAAGAACGAGCAGTTTCGGGCCTTCCTGACGGCCAGCGCCCTCCCCCGGCGGTGAAGCGACACGAAGGAGCATTCAAATGCCGCATTCCGGTCAACCAGGATTCGCCATCATGCTTTTTGCGGCAGTCGGCGCAGCAATTCCGATCTGCACGTTTGTTTTCTCCCTCCTGACCTACCGGGCGGTCAGACGGATGGAGGCGCGTCTCAACTCGCCCTCGTGATCGTCGTAGTCGTCCGTGCCGGCGCGCGAAACCGCGGCGCCTGACAGAATCCGGACGTGGCGAAAAGCGGCCTGGATCTCGACGCGGAGCTCGACCATCTGTATGCGGCTCCGGTCGCGGAGCAAGAGGCGCGTGCCCGGTCAGGCTAGAAACTAACAAACCGGTGACGATCACAGATTGCGACGAGCGAGTCAGCCGCGCGTGAGCGCGAGGATCTCGTCCGTGCAAATGCCGGACGTAGCCTTACCCTTCAGCTGCGCGACGACGTTCGCGCCCCGGCTCCCGCTCTCCCGCACCTTCCGGATGACGACGACGACGCCCCGTGCCTCGAACGTCACCTCGGTGCCCGGCAGCAGGCCAAACCGCTGGCGGATCGTGACGGGAATCGTGACCTGGCCCTTGGACGTAATCTTCATGGGAGCCACCTCGGAGTCAGACTCTTACCATGGATGCTCTTACGGCGGCGGCGCGCCTCTCGATGCCGGCGCCAATCAGCGGAAAGATGACGCGAGGCGAGCAGGATCCAACGACCACGCTCCTCCGCGCTACTTCTTCGCCCCCGCCGCCTTCAAAATCTCCGCAAGCTCAGTGCGCTTGTAGAGCTCCGCGAACATCAGCGGCGTGGCGCCGCCCTTGGCGCGGGTGTTCGGGTTCGCGCCGGCCTTCAGGAGCGCCTTGATGCTCGAGGCCGAGCAGCCGCCCTCGACGGCCCAGAGGAGCGCGGTCGAGCCGTTCCCGTCCGCCGCCTTCACGTCGCCGCCGCCTGCCGCGAGCGCCTCGAGGATCTCGGAAGGTGCGTTGCCCTTCGCCTGGTCGCCGCAGCCCATCGCCGCCAGGATCATCGGGTGCGTCCCGCTTTTCGCGCGCGCGTTCGGGGACATCCCGATCTGCAAGAAGAGGCGCACCGCATCGAGATTCGCGTCCGAGATCGCGTGTTGAAACGATTCCTCGCTGTACGCATAACCGAGCTTCCCGAGCGCGAGCTTCTTGTCGCCGCCCGGGGCCTTGCTGCCGGAGTCGCGGGCCTCGGGCTCGAGCTCGAGGGTCCCGCCGGGCACGACCGTCGCCTTCACGTTCGCGTGGAAGTGCCAGTCCTGCCCCATCATCTTGGACTCGAACTCCGCGTCGACGCGACCCGACCCGTATTTCCGGAGGTCGAGCGTCGGGCGCTCCTGGCCCATCTGGCCGCTCGTGGACAGGTTCGCGTCGTACGGAACGGCGCGCACCGTGTCGGTCCCGACGAGCCAGAGGATGCGGACGGCGTGGAGCTGCCCGTCCTTCGCCAGCTTCGCGAGGCGCGCGACGGAGCGGTCACCTTCGACCTTCCGGTCGGAAGCGAGGATCACGAGCCACTTCCCGCTCTCGCCCGCTTCTTCGGTGGCGGTGACGGCCTTGAGGATCGTCGTCTTTCCGTTCACGGTGAGCGTCCCGAGCGCGTCGTCAGCGCGCGCCTGGAGAGACAGGGTTGCAGCGAGCAGGATGAGAGTGGCTTTCTTCATCGCGCGGAGTATAGGGACAAAGATTTCACGGCCGGAACGCTTCGACGAGCGCGTCCATCTGTTCGCCGGCGCGAAAAGCCCGGACGCGGACGAACCCCGCGCGCTCGAGGCCCGCCCGAATCTCGTCGAACGTGTACGTGCCTCCGTGCGCCGTCCCGACGAGCATGTTGACGGCGAAGAGGGCGCCGGCGCGCGGGCGCGTCCGGTCGGGCTCCATGACGTGATCGCGGATCACGAGCCGGCCTCCGGGCGCGAGCGCGCGGAAGATGCGGCCGAAGAGCGCGTCGTTCTGGGCGGGGCCGTTCTGATGAATGATGGCCGACAGCCACGCGAGGTCGTGTCCGGCCGGAAGCTTGTCTTTCTCGAAGTCGCCCGCGACGAGCGCGACCCGATCGAGAAGGCCAGCCTTCGAGAGCTGCTCGCGGGCGATCTCGACGACGGGCGGGAGGTCGAAGAGCGTCGCCTCGAGCTCCGGCGCGGCGCGCAGGAAGGCGGCCGTGTACGTTCCCGGCCCCCCGCCGACGTCCAGGAGCCGGCGCGCGCTTCCGAGCCCCACGTCCGCCGCCATCCGCGCGGCCTGAGGAGTGGACACGACCTGCATCGCGCAGATGAACGCGCGCGTCACGTCCGCGGGAGGGCGCGCGGAAAGCGGCGTGCCGCCGATCCTCCGCGTCAGGCTCGTCCAGCGGTCCCAGAGCGCCGCGGCGTGAAGCAGCATCGGGAGGATCGAGTCGGGAGCGTCCTCCGAGAGGCTGGAGGCGTCCGGCGCCGTCCGGTACGTTCCATTCGCCTTGACGAGGAGCGCCATCGCCGCCAGCGCGTCGAGCTCGATCATGAGCGCCCGGAGATCCGCTCCGAGCCGCGCCGCGATCGCGTCGGCCGTCAGGGTCTCCTTCGACAGCAGCGTGAAGAGGTTCAGCTCGGCGCCCGTGAGGAGCACGCGGCTCTCCTGGAAAGCGCGGGCGAGCGTCAGGAGCGACTCGGGTGTGGGCATGATCTCAG
The DNA here is from genome assembly GCA_003152095.1 of Acidobacteriota bacterium. GTDB lineage: Bacteria > Acidobacteriota > Thermoanaerobaculia > UBA5066 > UBA5066 > Fen-183. The sequence goes on from PLZI01000081.1 coordinate 2,932, forward strand.
CGCGCCGCGGCGGCGGGGGGGACGTGGTTCATACCCCCATCGTATCGGAGCGGCGGCCGCGGCGCCGGAAAGTCACTCCGCGGGCACGACGCGCCTTTCGACCGTGATCTTCTCGCCGATCGAGATGCACATGAGGTCGTAGCCGACGACGAGCGGCCCGGAGTAGGTCTTGTACGCGCGTTGTCGACGAGCGCTCGTGACGGTCGCGTGTCGCCCGAGAAGACGACCGACCTCCCCGCGTAGTCGATTCGGTAGCCGTAGGCCGGCTTCACCGGGCCGTGGTCCACCGCGAACGCCGTGACTTTCACGCCGTCGAGCTCGAAGCTCGCACCGCTCTGAAGGTCGCTGGCGTCGACCTCGATCCCCGCTGCTGGGAAGCGCTCGTCCACGTCACGGCGAATGCCGATGTCGAACGCATACGCCGCTTTCAGGTTCCGCTGGTGAGGCTGGAGGCTTACAGCCGCCCCTCGGCCGCAAGCACCGCCTTGAGGCCGCGCTCGACGAGCGACGCCCGCGTGATCCCGAGGTTCCGTGCGAGGGCGTCCGAGCGAACGAGGAGGACCCGCTCCACGCTCACCGAGATGACCTTCGCCCCGGCGCCGCGGCGAGGGCGGCCCGGCTTCCGGCGTGCCCTCTCCCACCGGGCGCACTCGGCGGGCCCCATTGGACGGAACTCGTCCGCGACCATTTCGCGATTGAGGTCTTTCGTCGCGGGCCTTAGCTTCCGCGCGTTCATCCTGGGAGTTTAATCGGCGTCTACCCCGCGCCGCTCCCCGCGATCTTCGGGCGGCTGATGAGCGTCGCCTTGAAGAAGTCGCGGTTGAGCTGCGCGATGAACTCCTGGCGGATCTCCTTCGGGCAGGCGCGCGAGCACTCGCCGTGGTTCGTGCACGTGCCGAAGCCCTCGGCGTCCATCTGAGCGACCATCGAGAGCACGCGGTCGTAGCGCTCGGGCTGGCCCTGCGGGAGGAGCGCGAGGTGCGAGATCTTGGCCGCCACGAAGAGCATCGCCGAGGCGTTCGGGCATGCCGCCGCGCAGGCGCCGCAGCCGATGCACGCGGCCGCGTCCATCGAGCGCTCCGCGCAGTCCTTCGGGACCAGAATCGCGTTGCCGTCCGGCGCGTTGCCGGTCGGAACCGTGACGAAGCCTCCGGCCGCGATGATCCGGTCGAAGGACGAGCGGTCCACGATGAGGTCCTTGAGGACCGGGAACGGCGTCACGCGCCAGGGCTCGAGCGTGATGGAGTCGCCGTCCTTGAAGCTGCGCATGTGGAGCTGGCAGCTCGTGGTGCCGCGGCGCGGCCCGTGCGGGTTGCCGTTCACGACGATGCCGCACATCCCGCAGATGCCTTCGCGGCAGTCGTGGTCGAACGCGATCGGGTCCTCGCCCTTTTCGATGAGGCGCTGGTTCACGATATCGAGCATCTCGAGGAAGGACATGTCCGGGCTGATGCCGGGAGCGTCGTACGTGACGAACTTTCCCTCGGACTTCGCGTCCTTCTGCCGCCAGACGTTCAGCGTCAGTCTCACTTGTAGCTCCTCTGCGTGAGGTGGACGTTCTCGAAGGCGAGCGGCTCGACGTTGCGGATCGGCGTCTTGCCTTCGCCCGCGTACTCCCAGGCCGCGACGTGGCAGAACTTCTCGTCGTTGCGCAGGGCCTCGCCCTCCGGCGTCTGGTACTCCTCGCGGAAGTGGCCGCCGCAGGATTCCTCGCGCTCGAGCGCGTCGAGGCATATGAGCTCGCCCAGCTCGAGGAAGTCCGCGATGCGCCCGGCCTTCTCGAGGGACTGGTTGATCTCGTCTTTCCCGCCCACGACCGTGAGGTTCTTCCAGAACTCTTCGCGGAGCACGGGGATCTTCTGGAGAGCCGTCTTCAGGCCCTCGCGCGTGCGGCCCATGCCGCAGTCCTCCCACATGATCTTGCCGAGCTCGCGGTGGAACGAGTCCACCGTGCGTTTCCCCTTCACGGATAGGAAACGAGTGAGCCGTGCGGCCACGGCGCTCTCGGCCTCCTTGAAGGCCGCATGCGACGTGTCGACCTTGGCCTGCTTCGTCGAGGCCAGGTAGTTGCCGATCGTGTACGGCAGGACGAAGTAGCCGTCCGCGAGGCCCTGCATGAG
>PLZI01000053.1 GCA_003152095.1 Acidobacteriota bacterium
TCTTCGGGTGCTTCGCGCTCTTCGGGACGACCGACTTCGACGCGATGTTTTCTCTCGCGGCGGCCGATCCGGGGAAATACGCGGCGGGCGGGCTCCTGACGGCGATCTGCGTCGCGCTCTTCATCGGCGCGTGCGGCAAGAGCGCGCAGATCCCGCTCNNACGCGATGGCCGGCCCGACGCCCGTTTCCGCCCTCATCCACGCGGCGACGATGGTGACGGCGGGCGTCTACATGGTCGCGCGTTGCAACGTGTTCTACCGGATCTCGCACGAGTGGGCGCTCAAGGCGCTCGGGGAGCACGCCTCCGTGTGGGGCCTCCTGACCCACGACGCGTCCTTCGTCGTCGCGGTCATCGGTGGCGCGACGGCGCTCTTCGCGGCGACGATGGGCCTCACCCAGACGGACATCAAGAAGGTCCTCGCGTACTCGACCGTCTCACAGCTCGGCTACATGTTCCTCGGCTGCGGCGCGCTCGCCTTCTCGGCGGGCATGTTCCACGTCTTCACGCACGCCTGGTTCAAGGCCTGCCTCTTCCTCGGAGCGGGCTCCGTGATCCACGCGCTGGGAGGCGAGCAGGACATGACGAAGATGGGCGGGCTTCGCAAGCTGATCCCACACACGTTCGTCACGATGTTCATCGCAACGCTCGCGATCGCGGGCTTCCCGGGCCTCGCGGGCTTCTTCTCGAAGGACGCGATCCTCGCGGAGACGTGGGGCGCCGGCTACAAGGTCCTCTGGGCCCTCGCGGTCCTCACGGCGGGGCTCACGGCCTTCTACATGTTCCGGCTCATCAAGATGACGTTTTACGGGACGTTCCGCGGGACGGCGGAGCAGCTCCAGCACGTCCACGAGTCGCCCGCGTCGATGACGATTCCGCTCTGGGTCCTCTCGGCGGGCGCGGTCGTCGTGGGCTGGTTCGGGATCCCGAAGTTCATCCTCGGGAAAGAGAATTTCTTCGAAGGGTTCCTGGAGCCGGTCATCACTCCGTTGGCAGCCGGATGGCAACCGCATCTGCACGAGATCGCCCACTCCACCGAGCTCGGCTTGATGGTCACGTCGGTCGTTATCGCCTTTCTAGGAATCTTCCTGGCCGTTTCGTTCTATTCCGGCGCTTACCCGTTCGCCATGCCGGAGAGGATCGCGTCCTCCCTCGGCGGCTTCTACCGCCTCGTGCGCGATAAGTACCGTGTGGACGAATTCTACGAGGCCGTCTTCGTGAACGGCCTCATCAAGAAGGGCGGGCGGCTCCTCTGGGAGATCGACGCCCGGGTCATCGACCTCATCCCGAACGGAGCGGCCGGCCTTGCGGTCGGGCTGTCGAACGTTTCCTCGTGGTTCGACCGGACATTCGTGGATGGCGCCGTGAACGGCGTGGGAAACGCGTTCCAGGCCGCGTTCCGCGGGATGCACCGCGTCCAGACTGGCCGTACCCAGAACTATGCGCTGACGATGGCCTTCGGCATCTTCGGCTTCGTGTGCCTCTATCTCCTCCTGAAGTGAAGGACGGCGAATGAACGGACTCCTTTCGCTCCTCATTTTCCTGCCGGTCGCCGGCACGCTCGTGGTGCTCTTCGTGCCGCGTGAAAAGGCGTCGATGATCCGGTGGGTCACGACGCTGTTCGCGGGCGCCGAGTTTCTGCTTTCGCTTCCGCTGTGGACCTTCGCGGGCTTCCGCAGGTCCGGGGATTTCTTCTTCCGCGAGACGCACGACTGGATCCCCTCTCTCGGCGCGAAGTATTCGCTCGGCGTGGACGGCATCGCGGCGCTCCTGATTCTCCTCACGACGCTCCTCTCCTTCATCTCCGTCTATGCGTCGTTCTCGGCAATCACGAAGCGCGAAAAGGAGTACTACGCGTTCCTTCTCCTGCTCGAAACGGGAATGGTGGGCGTGTTCTGCGCGCTCGACTTCTTCCTTTTCTACGTGTTCTGGGAGGTCATGCTCGTGCCGATGTATTTCCTCATCGGCATCTGGGGCGGCCCGCGCAAGCTCTACGCCGCCATCAAGTTCTTCCTNNGATCGCGTCCTCGATTCCGCCGGACCTCCAGCTGTGGCTTTTCTGGGCGTTTTTCATCGGCTTCGCGATCAAGGTGCCGATGTTCCCGTTCCATACATGGCTGCCCGATGCCCACGTCGAGGCGCCGACAGCCGGTTCGGTGATCCTCGCGGGCGTCCTCCTGAAGATGGGGACGTACGGGTTCCTCCGCTTCTCGCTCCCGCTCTGCCCGGATGCCCTCGCCTCGAAGGCGCGGTTTCTCGGGTTCACGACGGTGGGCTGGGTCGTTGTCCTGTCGATCGTCGGCATCATTTACGGCTCGATGGTCGCGATGGTCCAAAAGGACATGAAGAAGCTCGTCGCCTACTCGTCGGTCGCGCATCTCGGCTTCGTCATGCTCGGCCTCTTCGCGCTGAACAGCGCGGGCCTCCAGGGCGGGATCCTCCAGTCNNCTCCTCGCGTCGATCGGCCTGCCGCTCCTGAACGGGTTCGTCGGCGAGTTCACGATCCTCACGGGCGTCTTTCTCGCGGACTGGCGCTGGGCCGCGTGGGCGAGCCTCGGAGTCATCCTCGGGGCGGCGTACATGCTCTGGCTCTACCAGCGTGTGTTCTTCGGCGAGCTCACGAACGAAAAGAACAAGGGCCTCGAGGACGTCAACCTCCGCGAGATCCTCACGCTCGCGCCTCTCATCGCCATGTGCTTCTGGATCGGCATCTATCCGAAGCCGTTCTTCGAGATGACGGCCAAGTCGGCGGAGAAGATCGTCGCGGCCGTCTCGGCGCCGGGCGCGCGCCGCGCGACCCAGGAGGCCGCGCCGCGTCTTGCTTCCACCGGACGGGCGGCCGCGGTGACGCCGGTGGCCGCAGCGGCCGCACTGCCCGCCGCGGCAGGAGTCAAGTAACTCGTGCCGTTTCCCGCGGGCGACACGCTTCTCATCCTGCCGGAGCTCTTCCTGACGGCGGCCGCCTCGTTCGTCCTCCTCTGGGCGACGTTCGTGAGCCGCCCGCGCGAGCGCGGCCTCGCCCTTTTCTCGATCGGCGCCCTCGCCGCGACGGGCCTGCTGCTGTTTGCGTCCGCGCGGATGGCGGGAACGCTTCCCCGAAGCGCGTTTGGCGGCATGTTCGTGATGGACCGCTTCGGGCTGTACTTCAAGGGAATCCTGCTTCTCGTCGGGATCGTGACGATCCTGTTCTCGCTGCGTTTCATCAGCGTGTCGCCCTACCCGGGCGGCGAGTACTACGGCCTGATCCTCTTTTCGACGGTCGGGATGCTCTTCATGGCCTCCGGAACGCACCTCGCCTCGATCGTGGTCGCGCTCGAGCTGATGGCGCTCTCGCAGTACGTCCTCGCAGGCTACTTCAAGCGCGAGACGAAGTCCCTCGAGGCGTCCGCGAAATACTTCGTGCTCGGAGCCTTCTCGTCGGGCGTCCTTCTTTATGGAATCTCGCTCGTCTACGGCGCGACGGGGACGCTTTCCCTCGCGGGCATCGCGACGGCGGTCGCCGCGCCGAAGCCGCCTGTTTTCCTCGTCGTCGGGATCATCCTCGTCGCCTGCGGCATGTTCTTCAAGATCGCGTCGGCGCCCTTTCACGTGTGGGCTCCGGACGTGTACGAGGGCGCACCCACGCCGATCTCCGCGTTCTTCGCCGTGGGGCCGAAGCTCGCGGCTTACGCGATCTTTGCCCGTATCTTCTTCGTGGGATTCGGCCCGCGCGCCGGCGACTGGTCGGCGATCATCGCGGCCTCCGCGGCTCTCACGATGGTCGTCGGGAACGTGGGCGCGCTCATGCAGACGAACGTGAAGCGGCTTCTCGGTTACTCGTCGATCGGGCACGCCGGCTATGCGCTCCTCGGCTTTCTCGCGTACGGAGATGCGAACGGCATCGGGCTCTGGTCGATCCTCGTGTATCTCCTCGCGTATGCGTTCATGAACCTCGGAGCGTTCGGCCTCGTGATCCTTCTCGAGGCGAAAGGCTACGCCGGTGAGAGCGTGGACGACTTCAACGGCCTTGCCCGCAAGAATCCGTGGTTGGCCGCGGCGATGCTCGTCTTCCTGTTGTCGCTCGCCGGAATCCCGCCGACAGCGGGATTCGTGGGCAAGTACTTCCTCTTCTCGGCCGCGATGAAGGCGGGCTGGTTCTGGCTTTCGCTTCTCGCCGTGCTCATGTCGGCCGTCTCGCTCTTCTACTATTTCCGGATCGCGCGCGCGATGTACCTCGTCGACGGCGAAGGGTCGCTCCACTGGCGCGAGGAGCCCGCGGTGACGGCGGCCATCGCGCTTTGCGCGGCCGGGACGCTCGCGATGGGGATTCTGCCCGGACCGTTCGTGCAGTTCGCCCGGACGTGTCTCCTGCCGTTCGGGCCGTGAGCGACGACCCGCACCCCGGCGACCCGGAATCCCGGCGGTTCTTCGGCGACGTCCTCACGTTCGGCTGGGTGCTTCCAGGGGCGATCGCAGCGGGGGCCGGTCTCGGATACATCGGCGACCGGCTCATCGGGAGCTTCCCGGTCCTGACGGCGGCGTTCGGCGTCCTCGGCCTCGCCGCGGGCCTTCGGCAGATCTATCGAGAGGCCGGGACGCTTTCAGACGAGGGCAAGGGATCCCGGAAATGAGCGAGGACGCCGCTGAAGCTGCCTTCCGGCCTCATCGACGTCTTTTCCGGCTGTCGACGATCCTGGGCCTTCTCGGAGTCTCCGGGCTTGCGGCTTTCGGCCGGTTTCAGGCCGCGGTCGCCTTGACTCTCGGGGCCGCCGTGGCTATCGTCTCGGCGCTTTGGCTGGCGGAACTCGTCGGTCGCTTCAAAGCGCCCGAACAGGTTGCGCCAGCCCGATTTGACTGGAAATTCGGGCTCAAAGCCGTTCTCCGGTACGCGTTCGTCGGTCTCGCCCTTTGGGGTGCCCTGCGGGTGCTACCGGCCGACGTCCGGTGGGTTGTCGTGGGCCTTTCGACGGTAGTCGCCGCGGTGGTGGTCGATGGGCTCCGCGAACTCCTGGCCGACCGCCGGAGCGGGACGGGTGCGGCCCAGTGAGGGCGGGGACGACGTGCACCACGAACATTCGATCTTCTTCGGGCTCTTCAACGTCCTGCTGACCCGCCTCTTCGGTTCCGTCGAGAACGCTCCTTCCTGGTGGCGCGACGGTATCGCGCTCGGCGGCTTCCATGTCGGCGGCATCGCGCCTCGCGGAGAGCACGGCGAGCTCGACGGCTGGATTCCGGACCACGTCGCCATGGCGATCGTCGTCTTCCTTTTCTGCGCGGTGTTCTTCTTCCTCGCGTCCCGGAGCTACCGCAAAGACGCACCCGGCTCCGCGCAGAACGTCCTCGAGGTCTTCGTGGACTTTCTGCGCGACGTCATCAAGGAGAACATCCCGCATCACGGAGAGAAGTACCTGCCGATCGCGGGGGCCTTCTTCTTCTTCATCTTCCTGTGCAACTTCTGCGGGCTCTTCTTTTTCCTGCAGCCGCCGACGGCGAACCTGAACGTCACGTTCGCGCTGTCCATCACGTGCTTCCTCTTCTTCAATGCCGCCGGGATCAAGGCGCACGGGGTCCTGGGCTATCTCAAGCACTTCCTTGGCCCAATGCTGGTGCTGGCGCCGCTCATGTTCCTGATCGAGATGATCGGGAACTTCGCGCGCGCCCTTTCGCTTTCGATGCGTCTCTACGGGAACGTCTTCGGCGAGCACACGGCCAGCAGCATCTTCTCGGGCCTCGTCCCGATCGTCGTTCCGTGGCCGATGATGGCGCTGGGCATCTTCACGGCGCTGCTGCAGGCGTACGTCTTCACGCTCTTGACCACCGTCTACATCGGCGGCGCCACCGCCCATGAACACTAGAATCGATTTTCCATCTCGAAAGGAGCTCTCGACATGTTGAAGAGAATGATCCCGGCGGGCGGCCTCACGGCCCTGGCCCTCCTTCTCCCGAATCTCGCCTTTGCCCAGGAAGCCGCGAAGACCGGCGGCGGCGTGGGCTGGGGCCACCTCTCGGCGGCGATCGCGATTGGCCTGGCGGCCTTTGGCGGCGCGATCTCGCAGGGCCGGACGGCGGTAGCTGCATGCGAGGGGATCGCGCGGAATCCGGGCGCGGGTGCCTCGATTCGCGCGATGGCGTTTCTTGCGCTCGTCCTCATCGAGTCGCTCGTCATTTACGCCCTCGTCATCGCCTTCGTCATCAACGGCAAGTAAGCTTTTCTTTTCCAGAGAGATGCGGCTCCCGGGTGCCCTGAGGCCGTTTTCTTTTCAGGCGGGTGAAGCCGAATCAAGCCGGTTTACGTATTGCATAGTGAGACTCTGGAGCCCGCTGAGATGCCCATTTTTCGACCCCCCAAGCCCTCCTCGTCCCCATCCGCCTGGAATTTCAGGAGCGGGGAGCTTCCGTACGCGGATGCCCTGTACGGGTCCGCCCTCCGGCTGACGCGAAACCGGCAGGACGCCGAGGACCTCCTTCAGGAGACGTTTCTCAGAGCGTATGCGCACTACGACGGATTCACCGAGGGCACGAACCTCAAAGCGTGGCTGTTTCGCATCCTCAAGAACGCCTTCATAAACGGCTACCGTCGTACGAAAGCGGGCCCCAGGGAGGTCGATCTCGGCGCGGGCGGAGACGAGGCTCTGGATGTCGCGCGCTCGAAGGTGTCCGAAGCCGGCCCGGGCGCAACTCCGGAGGACGGCCTCCTGGCGGCCACGCTCGATCGGGGTGTCGCCGACGCGCTCGCGGCCCTACCCGAGGACTTTCGCCTCGTCGTCGAGCTCGTCGATCTGCAGGACTTCTCCTATCGCGAGGTGGCCGACATCCTCGAAGTGCCGCTCGGCACGGTGATGTCCCGCCTTTACCGGGGTCGCCGCCTTCTCGAGTCGGCGCTGCTCGATTACGGCCGCCGCCGCAATTACCTCGGCCCGGAGGAGCCCGCGAGGACGCGGCTCGCGGCTCCAGGGCTGGATGCGCCCCGATCCTCGGCCGGCCGGAATCCCGTCACACTGTCGGAATACCGGCGACGCCGCGAACGTTAAAGATCCCGGGCGAAACGATGATCAACTGCGGCACCGCGTGCCTCCTGATCGAGGCCTATCACGACGATGAGCTTGAGCTCGTGGACGCGGCGCACCTCCTTTCGCACCTCGAAGAGTGTCCGGCGTGCCGGGAACGTTGCGAGGAGGCCGGTAAGCTTCGGGAGACGCTCAAGACCTGCCGGCCGGTGGACCGCTGCCCGGAGGAGCTCGCCCGGCGCCTCGCCCGCCGCCTTGACATGCCTCCGAATTCCGGTCTGAGATGGCGCCGGATTTTTCCGCGATCCGTCACGATCGTTTTCGCCGCGGGCTGCGGAATCGCCGTGGGCTGGGCGGCCGTGAGATTCCGCGCGCCTGCATTGGGCCGGGTCGCGCTCGCGGACGCAGTTCGGCGCGTGGAGGGAGAGTTCGTGTGCCTGCACTGCGCGATGGCCCACGGTCTGCCCGGTGCGCGACTCGACGGAACGCCTCATCGGCCTCTTTTCCTCACCGCGGATGGGAGGCTCTTTTTCGTGCGTCTGGAGAGCCCGGCGCTCGCTCGCCTCGAGGTGGATGGCCCGGCTCGGCGGCACGTCGCCGTGAGAGCCCGCCTCGACGAGACGAACGGCCTCGCCGACATCGTGGACGTGCTTCCCGAGGCGCCCTCGGCGGCTTCAGCCACATCGGCCGCGGCGCGCTGAAGGGCCCCGGCCCCTACGTCCCGGGGGAGTCCGCGGGCGGGCTCAGGCGCTTCTCGAAGAGAATCGATTCGCGCGTGCCCTCCCCGACCGCGACCGGAATCAGGTTCACGACCCGGAATCCGTAAAGCCAGTAGAGGCGAGGTCCGGCGGGTGATGAAGCGAACGAACGCGCGCGAAGGACGATCAACCGCTGCTCCCGGCACATCCCGATGCCGCGGAAGAGCAGCTCGCGTCCGATTCCTCCGTTTCGCTCGGTCCCGTCGACGATGAGCCAATTGAAGCGCGCGGCGCCGGGATCGACGGCGTCGCGGGTGATGAGGAGCACGCCCACGAGGCGCCCTTCGCGTTCGGCGGTCAGGAGAATGTCGCGCTCGGGATCGAACGCCGCCGTGCTCGATGCCGCTTCGGCCCGGGCGAAGTCGCCGGCGTCCGGGCCGTAATCTTTCGATACGACGCGCTCGACGAAGTCCCGGGTGGGGACGAGACCGTCTGCGCCGCGGCTCCGGTAGACGACGCCTCGATTGGGGACGCTCACATTCTGCCCGGCACCGGCACCCCGAGGACGCCCAGAAGGTCCGCGAGGTGGACGGACACGACCTGGAGGGCGGCGCGCCGCGCCCGGCGCGTCGTCTCGTCCTTCTCTTGCGCGATGGGATGTGTGTGGTACAGGTGATGGAAACCCGCGGCGACCGCGAGAGCGTGCCTCACGAGGAGCGACACCTCGAGCGACTCGGCCACCTTTTCGAGCGTGTCGAGCGTGCGTCCGCATGTCCTGACGACGTCCCAGAGCCCGTCGTCGAGCGCCCCTTCGGGAAGCGCCTCGAGGCCGTCGATCTCCGCGGCGTCGAGGCGTCCTTTGAGACCCGTCTCTTCGAGCTTCTTGAAAATGTTCGTGGCGCGCACGGCCGCGTACTGGAGGTAGGGCCCCGTATCGCCCTCGAAGGCGAGCGCCTCGTCGAAGTCGAAAGCGATGACCTTGTTTCGCGAGAATCGCGTCATGTAGACGCGCAGCGCGCCGACCGCGATCGCCTCGGCCCGGCCCACCTCGGGAGGTTCGCCCGCGCGCGCGAGAATCTGCTCGTTCGCCTTTTCGACGAGCCGATCGAGGAGATCTTCGGCCTTTACGCCGAGACCCCTGCGGCCGGACATTTCGACGAAGGGGCGCGCGCGATCCTCGTCGGTGAGCGCGACGCCAAGAGCTTCCGCCGAAGCCGGCGTCAGCGCGACCATCTCGTAGGCGAAGTGCACGGACCGATCCGCCGCCTCGGGGAAGCCGGCGCGCCGGACGGCCTCCTTGACGACCTTTTGGGGATAGGACTGGCGCACGTCGATGACGTTGATGACGTGAGAGGCGTGGCCGAAACGCCCGCGGGCCGAAGGGTCCGCACCGATCTCGTCGCGCCGCGTCCGATAGAGCGGAGAGACTCCGTCCGACGCGTGGAATTCAGGCGAACCGTCGACGTCCCGGTAGGGAACCTCTTCGTACTCGAAGTCGATCCCGAGGACGCCGAGCTTCCAGAGCTGATAGGCGACGTCCTTCCCGGTGTACGTGACCGTGCCATTCGAGCGCACGAGGATCTTGTCGGCGTCTTCCATCCCCTCGAAGTCCGGAGCGCCTTCGAGCGGCATGACCCAGCAGCCCGCGTTCTTGCCCTCCGTCTCGAGCCGCGCGGCGCCGGCATTCTTAAGGAGCTCGAGAGCCTTCACCCAGAAGTGAAGCGCGAGAATGTCGCTTTCGCGCGGCAGCAGGTCGTAGACGACGCCCACGCGCTCCATCGTGAGGAGATGGCAGCGCACGACCGCGTCGGCGAGGCGCCGCGCGAGTGCGGCGGTGGCGGCCGCTTCGTCCGTCTGGGCGTGCCCCGTGACGGCGCCCTCGATGGCATGAAGCGTCGCACGGCGCTTCTCTTCGAGGGAGGGATCGGCCGCGTAGCTCTTCCCGGCGAGCGCGTACAGATCCCACGCGAGGTCGCCGAGCCGGCGCGGGGCGACGCCCGGTGCGTGCTCGGGAAAGGCGTCCAGAATCTCCCGGATCTCCTCGCCGAGGCGCCTGGCGCGCTCGGGCTCGATGAGGTCCGCGGCGTTCTGCAGCGCGACGACGACATCGGCCACCTGAACGCCCGTGTCGTCGAGATAGTTCTGGATCTCGACCCGGCGGCCGAGCCGCTTGAACGTGCTGACAAGGACGTCGCCGAGGACGGCGTTCCTCAGGTGCCCGATGTGCGCCGCCTTGTTCGGGTTGATGTTCGTGTGCTCGACGATGAGCTTCCCGGTTTCCTGTGGAACGGCCGGCGCCGCGCTGCCCGCGATCAGCATCGCCCGAAGGACGCGCGGGCGGTCGAGGAAGAAATTGACATAGCCGCCGCCCTCGACGGACCGCTTCACGACGACCGCGGGCAGAACGAGGGCGGGCGCCAGCTCCTCGGCGATCTTCCGCGGCGGCCGCTTCAGGACCTTCGCGAGCTCGAACGCCACGGGGCAGGCGAGATCGCCCAGCTCGACCTTCGGGGGCGTTTCGAGGACGATGCGCGGCGCTTCCACGCCAAAGACGCGGCGGCAGGCCTCCGAGACGGCGCTCTCGAGCTCGCGTTTGAGACCGGGAATCACGCGGCAGCGCCCCTTGCGGCGCGCTGCGTCTTCCTCTCACACATCGCGGCGCGGATTCTCGCACGTCGTAAGATTCGCACCGTGCGCGAAGGTGCGGTCACGCGGGACGTTCTCGTGCAGGTGCCACCCGAACGCGCCTTCGCCGCCTTCGTGGACCTGTCCGACGTTCTGGCGTGGCTCGCGGATGGCGCCGTGATCGGGCCGCGCCCGGGCGGAAACTGGGGGCTCGGCTGGTACGCGGACCCGGACTCGGACGCCGGTTACAGCTCGATCGGCCAGTTCGAGGTCTTCGACCCGGGTCGCTGTTTCATCGTGTCGAACCTCGTGTTCTCGACGCCGGAAGGGGAGTCTTTCGGCCCGATGAGGCTCGTCGTGGAGTTCGAGAGGACCCCCGAAGGCACGCGCATCACGGTGACGCAGTCGGGCTTCGAGGAGACCGTGGCGTGGAGCGCCTACCGCGACCGGCTCGGTCCCGGCTGGGAGCGCATGCTCGCGGATCTGAGAGGCTGGCTGGAAGAAGGCAGGAAGCTTCCCGGGCGCTGAGAGAGTTAAGATTCTTTCTTCGGCCCTCATGAAGGGAGTGTTCCATGATTCTCTACCGCGCCTCTCTCGCGGTCCTGCTTCTTCTCGCGACCGGCGCTTCGGGCGCCGGCCTTGAGCGCTACAAGGACTGGAACAAGTCCCCCGAGTACACCTGCCTCGCGACTGACGCCGAACAGAAGGCCTGGAAGAAAATCACGTCCGACGAGGATGCCGACCACTTCATCCAGCTTTTCTGGGCCAAGCGCGATCCGGACCTCAAGACGCCGGTCAACGAGTTCAAGGTCGTCTTCGACCAGCGCGTCAAGGAGGCGGATCAGCTCTTCGCGATGGCGCGGGTTCGCGGCGCCCTCACCGAGCGGGGGAAGTTTTACATCCTCCTCGGACCGCCGAAGACGCTGTCCAGGCAGGCTGGTATCAAGCTGCAGCCGTTTGCTACGACGCGGTCAAGCGGCGATGCGGACTCGGGAACTGCTCCCGGGCAGATCCCGCCTCCGAACGATCCCGGCACGTCGATCGGCGAAAGTATCGTGACGTTCACGTATGAGGCAGCACAGCTTCCCGACTGGGCGACCGTGAAGTCGTTCACGGCCCAGTTCGTCGTCGAGCTGGCGAGAGATTTCGTCGCCGGCAAGAACGGGGGCGACGTGAACTCGCTGGAGGTCAAGGCGCGCACGACCGCGCTGCGCAACCCCGGTCTCAAAGAGCCTCCGCACGTCCGGACGGCTGCGGAGGTCGAGGCCGAGATGAAGGCGGCCGAAGCGGCCGCTGCCGAGGCGCTGAAGGGCCGGGCGCTCACGCCCGCGATCCGCGCGGTGCTCGAGGGCGTCGCCGGGGACACCGCGCTCCTTTCCGTCGTCCCCCTCGCGGGCGGCGAGACGGACGACACGCGGGTCCAGGCGCAGATCTTCCTTCCCGCGTCGGTGGGCGAACCTCCCGCGGACAGCCGGCTCGCGTTCCTCCTGAAGGACAAGGACGGGAAGGACGCCGCGCGCTACGAGGAGGCGACGGCCCTCGAGCCCGCGTCCGGCGGACGGTTCGCGAGCCGCTGGTTCTCGGTGCCGCCGGGGGAGTACACGGTATCGGCCGGCGTCTTCGACGCGTCGGGCAAGGCCCTCGCGGCCGCGAAGAAATCCGTCACGGTCGCCGCGGCGCCGACCGACTTCGCGATCTCGCCGATCATCATCGCGGGCGCGTTCTCCCCGGTCTCGAACCCGCGCCCCGAAGACGCCTACACGTTCTCGGGCCATCGGTTCGTCACGAAGGCCGGCCGCCTCGACCCGGAGGACGGCCTCCTGTTCGTCGTGCGCGTTTACAACCCGGCGGTCGACCCGGCGACGAAGTCCGTCAGCCTTTCGCGCACCGTGAAGCTCAAGCCGAAAGGTTCTCCGGCGATGGACCTTCCGCAGCCCCAGGACCCGCCCGTCCGGGTTCCCGACGCCAAGGACAAGGACGCGAAAGGCATCCTGACGGTGGACGTCTCGGCCGTGCTCATCGAGAAACGCCTCGGCGATTACCTCCGCAAGCCGGGCGAGTACGAAATCCGGGTCGTCGTGACGGACGCCGTGTCGAAGAAAACGGCCGAGGGCTCGGGCACGTTCGTCGTGACCGGGACGTTCCCGCCGAAGAAGTGAGCCGGAACGAAAAGGCCCCGGCGCTTCAGAATCGTGGATCGCGCGGGAAGTGGCGCTTCGCCTCGCGGCGCATCTCACGCTCGCCCGCGAGATCGTCGGTGACCCGGAAGGTCTTCATCGCGAGGAGGAACGCCTCGGGGCTGGGCTGCCGCGCGACGAGCTGGATGAGCGTGCGCCGCGCGTCCTCGCGCCGGCCCACGGACACGTAGAGCGCCGAGAGCGACACGCGGGCGTCGAGGCGGTCCGGGGTACAGCCGGATCTCCTCGAGGAGCTCCTTCTCGGCTTCTGGTGCGCGGCCGAGGCGCGCGAGGACGTCGCCGTGCAGCATGTGGAGCCCGGACTGGACCATCTTGTCGTCCGCCGAGAGCGCGGCAGCCTCGTCGGCCCACTTCTGCGCCGACGCGATGTCGTTCCGCATGACGGCGAGCCGGCCGAGGACGAGCGCGCCGCGCACTCGCCCCCACGCTGTTCTGGGCGTCGTTCTTGTCGTAGCGGACACCGAGGTTGAACGACAGGCGGTCGTTCACGCGCCACTGGTCGTTCACCACGACGCCGGGCGCCCTAGGCTCAGGTGCCTTGAGGTATATTCGCAAGGTTTCGTGAGATCGAGGCGAGAGACGATGTTCTCGCGCCCGCATGCCGGAGAGTCCTACATGAAGCGCACGATTCTTTCCGCTTTCTCTCTTCTCCTCCTTTCGGCCGTCGCGGCCGTCCCGTCGCTCGCGGCCCTCGACAAGTACAAAGACTGGGCCCGGTCGCCCGACTCCGTCTATCTCGCGACCGACGACGAGAAGAAGGAATGGAAGAAGATCGCCTCGGACCAGGATGCCGAGAAGTTCATCGCGCTCTTCTGGGCGAAGCGGGATCCTGATCTCAAGACGCCTCAGAACGAGCTCCGCGAGCGTTTCGAGTACCTCGTGAAGCTCGCGGACGAGCGATTCGCCCTCGGGCGCACGCGCGGCGCGCTCACCGAGCGCGGCAAGGCGCTCATCCTCATCGGCCCGCCGAAGTCGATCACGCGGAAAGCGGTCTCGTCCGTGTCCAGCGGGCTCGGCACCCCGCCCCCGAATGCGAACGCCCCGCAGGGGCCGCTTCAGGGCCCGGGGGCGCTGGGGGATGGCGGCGCCGCGACGATCCTGACGGAGTTCAGCTACGAGAAGCCGCAGCTGCCGCCGTGGGCCGACGTCCCGTCGCTCGACCTGGTGTTCCAGGTCGAAGTCGGCATGGCCACCGACCACCTCGTCGAAGGCGCGAGCAACGCCAGGAGGCTCGAGGCGAAGGCCGCGCAGATGGCGCTCGTGAACCCGCAGCTCAAAGAGGTGCCGGTCTACAAGACGAAGGAGCAGGTCGCCGCCGAGCAGAAGGCCGCGGCCGACAAGGCCGCCGAGGAGTCGAAGGGCCCCATCCTGTCCGACGGCGCGCGCGCGACGCTCGACGCCCTCGCGAAGGAGCCGTTTGGAGCGCTCGCGCTGCTGCCGGTTTCCTATCGCGACGGCGCGGCGCGCCTCATGGTGCAGCTATACGTTCCGGCGGCGGCGGCCGGGACGGGAGAAGGGGCGAAGCTCCTGATTCTCGCGCGCGACAAGGACGGCAAGGACGCGGTTCGTCTCGAGGAGGCGGCCGCGCTCCGGAAAACAAGGTCCGACTTTTTCGCCGACCGGGCGTTCCGGATCGTCCCGGGCGACTATGATGTCGCGGCCGCGCTCGTGGACGCGGCGGGGAAGGTGCTCGTGTCGGCGCGGCGGCCCATCACGGTGCCGGCGCTTCCGGCGGACTTCGCGGCGTCGCCGCTTCTCGTCTCCGTGAACGACTTCCCGGTGGACGCGCCGAAACCCGACGAGCCGTTCACGTTCTCGGCGCGCCGGTTCGTCGTAAAGGGCGACGGGCGGGTCGACGCGACGGACGGCCTCTCGTATGCGGTGCGTCTCTACAACCCGCCGGTCGATCCCGTGTCGCGGACGATCACGCTCAGACGGACCGTGAGGATCAAGCCGAAGGGCCAGCCCGCGATCGAGGTGCCGACTCCGCCCGAGGAGCCCGCAAACGTGCCGGAGCAGAAAGAGCCGGGCGCGATCGTGCTCGACATCGCGGGGGGCGTCGTCGAGTCGAACCTCGGACAGTACTTCCGGGCGGGCGACTACGAGCTCAGGCTCACGCTCACCGACGCCGCGACCCAGAAGAAGCTCGAGCTCATGACGCCCTTCACCGTCGTGGGGCCGGCGAAGAAATAGGCTTCACCGCGCCCCGCCCGCCCAGCGGACTGCTCGACTGATTCACCGGCACGTCGACCTATCGGCGGGCCTCATGGCTCGAGGCCTTGCTGCGATTCCGGAATGCGACTGCCCTCTCCTTCTCGCCGAGTGAATCGAGAGTGCTCGCGGCCAGGAGGTAGCTTCTCGGCGAGGGGTTCGCGCGGACCATTTCGTTCAGCTGTCTGTCGAGGCCCGGCCGATCTCCCTTCATGAAACGGATCACTGCCAGGCTCGCATACGGCTGAGCGTGGGCGGGAAACGCCGCGATCTCCGCTCGAAAGGCCGCTTCCGCGTCCTCCAGCCGATCCATGCGGGCAAGGGCATCGCCGCGAAGGAACTCGAGGTTGTAGATCGCCCCCAGGCGTTTCTCGCGGGAGACCGCTTGCGCCTTCTCGATGACCCGGAGCGCTTCGGCTGGCTCGCCCGCGCGCAATTTGACCTCGGCGAGGACCAGAATCGCGGAGGGCTGAGGATTGCGCGAAGCCGCCGCGGCCTGCGCCTCGCTCTCGGCGGCCGCGAGATTGCCGCGCGCGAGCGCGAGACCGGCGAGGAGCTCGTGAGCCTTGGAGGGAAGCGTCGCGAACGAGGCCCTTGCGAGCCGCTCCGCCTCGTCGAAACGACGTCGCCGAAGCTCGACGAACCCGAGCGCTATGGAGATGTCGGGGAGGAACACCGGTGAGCGATCGAGAGCCTGGCGGTACGAGGCCGCGGCTTCCTCGTCCAGACCGGATTCCGACAGGAGCTCGCCGAGCTTGACCCAGGCGTCGAACATCCCCGGGTTTTCCCGCACGCTCGAGCGCAGGACTTCGATCGCCCGGGGGACCTGTCCTTCAGAAGCGAGGTGCCAGGCCTCCTCCATCCGCCGCAGAGCCGGGAGATTGTCGGCCGGGTTCAACAGGTCCGCGCCGTTGCCGCCGTCGCGCAGGGTCCCGAGGTATCCCAGCGACGAGAGGCGCCGCATGGTCTCCTGGTCCACGGACGCCGGTTTCGCGCTCCCTTTCGGGAAGCGGTACAACTCCCTCGCGAGACGAGAAACGGTGGCCGGATCGCTCTTGGCCAGGTCGTGCTCCTCGCGAGGATCCGCCACCATGTCGTACAGCTCGGGACGGGGCCCGTGAATATAGTGGTACCGGGCGTCCAGGGCGCTGTGAAGATCGCTCCACCCGAGCTGGAGACGCGGGAAGAGCGTCTCTCCGTAGATCACGCGGCCAGCCGCTCCCGTCGCACCGGCCGCGAAGAGCGACGTGCCGCTCACCTCCTTGGGCGTCGGGAGGCCAAGCGCCGCGGTGACGGTCGGAAAGATGTCCGAGAGCTGGACGGGAGCCGCCACGCGGCTTCCTGCGCCGGAGTTGGCCGGAAGCTTGACGAGGAGCGGCACCCGGATCGCCTCGCGATACAGGAAAATCGAGTGTTGCTGCTCGCCATGTTGCCCGAGACCCTCGCCGTGGTCGGAGGTCACGATCACGATGGCCCTGTCGTACACCCCGAGCTTCTTCATGGAGTCGAGAAACGCCCCCACGATGGCGTCGGAGGTTGCTACCTCGCCGTCGTAGGTGGCACCGTACCGGCTCCTGAAGGGCTCCGGGGGGTCGTAAGGGACGTGCGGTTCGTAGATGTGGAAGAGGAAGAAGAACGGCTTGCCGGCGTGCTCGCCGATCCAGGGCTCCGCGAACGCCGCCGTCTTGTCGCCGGACCGCTGGTAGTTGACCGACTGGACCCCGGGGATCGTGCCGAACGAGTCCTCGTAGAAGTCGAAGAGCGCGCCGAGGCCGGTTTCGGAGCGCAGCACGTACGAGGAAACGGCGGCCCCGGTCGCATAGCCGCGCTGTCTGAGCAGGCGAGGAAGGCTCACGTGCGCCTCGCCGTCGAAGGCGAAGCCGATGTTGTTCCGGACTCCNNGTGTACCCGTAGAGCGGAAGGCGGTCGGCGCGCAGCGTGTCGATCGAGATCAGGATGACCGGCGCGTCGGGAAACGTGGGACGGGCACGCTCCCGCGAGCACGAGCCAACGAGGAGGCCGAGAAGGGCCACCGCGGCAAGGCTCGCTCGGGTCACCCTCGTCAACTGCGGAACCCGGGGTACTTCCTGGCCCCTTCGGACCTGTAGCGCGAGGCGCCAGCCGTGTCGCCCAGAATCGTCAGAATACGGACGGCCAGGGCGTAGGCCTGAGGAGACCCGTTCGTCCGGACCATCTCGTCGATGGTCTTCTTCGCCTCGGGGACCCTGTTCTGCGAGGCACGCGCCATCGCGAGCGCCGGCCACGCGTCGACGTACCAGGGGAAGTTCCGGACCTCCTTGGCGAACTCGGCCTCGGCCTCCGGCAGGCGGTTCATGCGCGCCAGGACGTTCCCGCGCAGGAAATGGAACCCGGCGAGGTCCGCCAGACCCCGCTCTCCCACGAGCGCCTTCACCTGTTCCGTGATCTCCAGCGCCTTTCCGAGATTTCCCCGCCGGGCTTCGATATCGGCGAGAACGACATAGGAGCGCTTCCTCGACTTCCTGGATTCGATCGACTGTCGCGCCTCGGCTTCGGCCCGGACGAGGTCGTTCTTCGCGAGGTAGGCACGCGCCTTGACCTCGTGCCCCCCGGTGTCTCCCCTGGAGACGGCGAGATCCGCGTTCTTGAGCGCCTCGTCGAAACGGCCGATCTGCATGCAGACGTTCGCGGCGGAGAGGAGGTAGTTCGTACGGTCGGGGGGCGAGAGCGCCACCATCTTTCGGATCGCCTCGAGAGCCTTCTCCGGCCGTCCGGTCCGGACCAGCCCCTGCGCGTAGGATTCCCACGCGTCGACGATTCGCGGGTTCCTCGCGAGGAGCTTCTCGAAGGTCTCCGTGCTCTCACGGAACCGTCCCGCCCCCGCGAGTCCCAACCCCTGCTTCAGGAGCTGCAGCGTCGCGATCTCGTCCTTGGGGTCCGGCGCCGGGCCGCCCGATGACGAGGACGTCATCGAGAGATACCCGAGAGACGCGAGCTTCTTCGCCTGCTCCGGATCGACGGATTGGGGAGCCTTGAACGCCGTCTTTCTCTTCTCCAGCTCGACCTTCATCGACCGGAGTGGGTCGGGCTTCCCGTCCGCCAGGTTGCTCTTCTCGCCCGGATCCTTCTCGAGGTCGAAGAACTCGGGCCGGGGTGCCTCGATGTACTGCCAGCGCCCGTCCACGAGCGACCGGAGCTCACTCCACCCGAACCGGATCTTCGGGTAGAAGGTTTCGGCGAGGATGCGGCGCTCCGGGGGCCTCGCGCCGGAAGCGAGCTCGACGATGGAGAGCGTCTCGGGCGGGGGATGGAACCCGGGGACGGCGAGAGTCTTCGCGACGGTCGTCACGACATCGATGAGCTGCACCGGAACAGGCACGCTCGTTCCGGCGAGGGCCGGCTTCTCCTCGCCGTCTTTCCTGGGAAGCTTGACGAGAAGCGGAACCTGAATGGACTCGCGGTAAAGGAACACCCCGTGCTCGCTTTCGCCGTGGTCCCCGAGCCCCTCACCGTGGTCCGAGAGGAACACGATCATCGAACTGTCGTAGAGGCCTCTCGTCTTCAAGTGTTCGAGGAACGTCCCCACGATGGCGTCGGCAGAGGCCACCGCGCCGTCGTAGGGGTTCGGGTAGCGGCTGCGGAAGGGCTCCGGCGATTCGTAGGGGGCATGGGGCTCGTACAGGTGGAGAAAGCCGAACACCTTGGTTTGCTTAACGCCATCCAGCCATCGGATCAAGAGGCCGGTCGTCTCGTCTCCGGCCCTCCGCACGTCTCCGATCGACTGTCCGAGCGACGAGGGCTCGATGGCGTCGTCGTAGAAGTCGAAGCCGCGTGAGATGCCGCTCGTTCCGGCCAGGACGATCGCGGACACGGCGGCCCCCGTCGCGTATCCCTGCTGCTTCAGCATCTCGGCGAGCGTCGGAACGGACGGGTCGAGACGCTATCCCCCGTTGTCGAGGACGCCGTGAACGGCCGGGAGCGTTCCGGGAAGGAGGGATGCATGCGACGG
>PLZI01000079.1 GCA_003152095.1 Acidobacteriota bacterium
AGACGCCCTGCAAGACCAGCGTTCCTGACACGTGCCCGGCCAGCGAAGTAGACTTCGCATCATGCCGAACCTCACACGCCGCGACCTCCTCGGTGCGGCCGCCGCCACGGCAGCCGTGTCGTCCCTTCCCCGCTTTGCCTTCGCCGCCGACGACCTCTCCACCATCTATGCCGAGATCGGGCGTCGCCACGACGAGTCCGTCAAACGCCTGCAGGACTGGATCCGGGTCCCCTCGATCGCCGCCGAAAACCGAGGGACGAACGAGGGATGCGCGCTGATGATCCAGCTCTTGAAGGACGCCGGCTTCCAGAACGCCGCACGGGCCGACACGAGCGGCAAGCCGGGCGTCTTCGCGGCGCTCGACGCGGGCGCGAAACGCACCGTGGGCCTCTACTTCATGTACGACGTGAAGCAGGCCGATCCTTCCGAGTGGTCGTCCCCGCCGTTCGACGCGGCGCTCGTCGACAAGCCGGGTTTCGGCAAGGTGGTCGTGGGCCGCGGGGCCGTGAACCAGAAAGGGCCCGAGTCCGCGTTTCTCGCGGCGCTCCACGCCATTCGCGGAGCCGGGAAAAAGCCGCCGGTCAACTTCGTTCTCGTCGCCGAGGGCGAGGAGGAGATCGGTTCGCCGCACTTCGCGGAAGTCGTGCGGCGGCCCGACGTCACCGCCGCGCTCGCGCGCTGTACGGGCGTCTTCATGCCATCCGCGTCGCAGGACCCGGATGGCGCCGTCACGGTCTCGCTCGGGGCGAAGGGCGTCGTCGAGCTCGAGCTCGTCTCGAGCGGCGAGAAATGGGGCCGCGGGCCGTCGAAAGACGTCCACTCGAGCAACCGGGCGCGCCTTGACAGTCCGGCGTTTCATCTCGTACAGGCGCTCGCGACGCTCGTGAACGCCGACGGCGATCCGGCCATTGACGGTTTCGCCGACAAGGTCCGGCCTTCTTCCGCGAAGGAGAGGGAGATCCTCGACCGCGCCGCCGCCCGCCTCGACGAGGCCACGGCCAAGCGCGCTCTCGGCGCCCAGCGCTGGGCGCACGACCTGCCGTGGCGCGCCTCTCTCGAGCAATTCCTCTACACGCCCACCGTGAACATCGAGGGGCTCGTGGGCGGCTACACGGGGCCGGGTGGCAAGACCGTGCTGCCGCACCGCGCGGTCGCGAAGCTGGATCTCCGCCTCGTCCCCGACATGACCTACACGAACGCGGTCGCCGCGCTGAAGGCGCACCTCGCGAAGCGCGGCTTCGGCGACATCGAGGTGAACGCGAGCGGCGGATACGATCCGACCGATTCGCCCGCGGACGCGGCTCTCATCCGGGCTCAGATGGCGACCTACCGGCGTACCGGCCTCGACCCGATCCTCTGGCCGCGCAACGCCGGCTCGTATCCCGGCTGGGTATTCACGTCCGCTCCGCTCAGCCTCGCCGCGGGTCACTTCGGTCTCGGCCACGGCAGCGGCGCGCACGCCCCCGACGAGTACTACGTGATCGAGTCCTCGAACCCGAAGGTGTCGGGCTACGACGGCGCCGTGCGCTCGTTCGTGGACTATCTCTACGAGCTGGCCGCGGTGGTCTGAGGGGCGCGGAACGTAGAATCGCCGCGCATGCCCGAGCGCCTGCGCCGTCTTCTCCCCGAAATTCTCGTGTGCCTCGCGTTCCTCGGCCTGACCGCCGTCATGACGTGGCCGTGGGTTCTCCACGTGCGCGATCACTGCTCGGACGCCGGCGATCCCTACCTGAACTCGTGGATCATGTGGTGGGACTTCCACCAGACTTTCCACGACCCCCTCCACCTGTTCCAGGGAAACATCTTTTTCCCCTTGAAGTACAGCCTCGCCTTCAGCGAGCACAACTACGGCATCGCGCTATTGTTTTTCCCGCTCTACGCGCTCGGCATCCGCCCGCTCACCGTGCAGGGGCTCGCGACGCTGCTCGGCTTCACGTTCTCCGGTTACGGCGCGTTCCGCTTAGGCCGCACGCTCACGGGCTCGACGGGCGCGGCGTGGGTGACGGGAATCGCCTTCGCGTTCGTGCCGTACCGCTTCGGGCAGATGCCGCACGTCAACTATCTCTTCTCGGGTTGGATCCCCGTGCTGCTCGAGGCCCTCGTTCTCTTCTTGCGTGAGCGAACGAAAAAGCGTGCGATCTGGCTCGGGGTCGCGTTCTTCATGAACGCGCTCTCCGTGGTCCACTGGTTCGTCCTCACGCTGATTCCTCTCGCGGCGACGGGCCTCATCCTCGCCTTCCGCCATGGCGCCGAGCGCGACCGCGCCGGGCTGAGGCGCGGCGCCCTCGCTCTCGGAATCGCCGGCCTCGCTCTCCTCCCGTTCCTCATTCCCTACCAGAGGGCGGCGAAGCTCTACGGCTTCACGCGCGGAGCAGGAGAAGCACGCGAATACTCCGCCCTGCCGAAGGACTGGCTCGACATGGATGCATGGAATCGGACGTGGCGCGGCTTCGCCGAGTGGCCCGCGCCAAACGAGCGCTGCCTCTTCCCCGGGCTGCTCCTTTTCCTCCTTCCGCTCGCGGCCGCGCTCCTGACGCGCGCGGCGCCGGGCGACCCCGCGCCGCCGGAGGAAAGACCGGCTCTTGGACCGCGTGCCCTCCGGGTTCTCCCCTGGCTGGACGGGATTTCGATCATCGCCGGGACGCTCGCGCTTCTGGCCTCGAGTCCAACCGGCATCCACATCCGCCTCGGAGGCAAGGAGGTCTTCAGGGCCACGGAGTCCTCGCGTGCGCTCGCTCTCCTCGCGGTCGCGCTCCTCGCGCGGTGCTGGATCGCCTATCCGAAGGCGCTGCCCTTCGTGCACGGGCGAAACCTCCCCGAAAGCCTGCGTCTCCTCCGCCGGCCCGAGGCGATCCTCGTCGGCGGCGTCTGGGCCGTCCTCGGCTTCTTCGGCTCGCTCGGCATGAACTTCCCGTTCCACCGCGTGCTCTTCGAGACGGTGTTCCTCTTCCGGAGCATCCGCGTTCCCGCGCGCTGGGCCATGGTCGCATATCTCGGCCTCGCGGTCCTCGCGGGAGTGGGGGCGAAGGCCCTCGCGGACGCGTGGCGCCAGCGCCGGAGCGGGACACGCGCGGCGGCGCTGGTCTTCGTGCTCGCCAGCCTCGGCCTCCTCTTCGAGGACCGGGCCGCGCCGCTCGAGCTCGTCCGCGGCGAGGCCGATCCCGACGAGGCCACGCTCTTCCTCGCGAAGACCCCGATGAAGGGCGGCCTCGTCGAGCTCCCGTCAGGCACCGAGGGCTATGGCAACTACCGCGCCATGCTCCGCGCCGCGGATCACGGAAAGCCTCTCGTCACGGCCGTCTCAGGCTTCTCGTCTCCCATCGTGAGCCGCATCGAGGAGGACGAGCGGAAGACGCCGATTCCCGATGAGCTCCTCGACTTCCTCGAGAAGCTTCCGACGTCCTACATCCTTGTGCGCGACTCGTGGCTGTCGCCCGAGTTGCGCGACGCGCACCGCGAGTGGCTCGCGCGGGGGATGGCCTCGGGACGCCTGCTGTTCGTGAGGCGCTTCGACGGCCGCGTGAAAAACGACCTTTACGCGGTCGTGAAAAGCGAGCCGGAAGCCAAAGCGCTCGACCCGCTGCCGTGGACTCTGGCCGGCGGGCCCCTGCCTTCCCGGGCGCTCTACCGCGAGGACGCGACGCTCGTCGGCTCCATCGACACACCCGCGGAGAACGCCACTGTCACCGGTCCGCTCCGAGTGACAGGCTGGGCCCGCATCCCCGGCGAGGACCTTCACGTCACCGTGACGATCGACGGCGACAAGCGTAACCCCGTGAAGGGCGCTCGCGTCCCGCGTCCCGGTGTCCAGACCGTGATTCCGTCCCTCGGCGACTGCCGGTCCGCGGGCTACGAAGCGACGTACGCGTTCGAGCCCGGTGACGAGGGCCCGCACGAGATCCAAGCGCTGTTCCGGGCGGCCGACGGCCGGCAGCGGCACTACCCGCCGCGGAGATTCACCTGGAAGCGGTGAAGCGCGCGGCCCGCGACGCCGGCGTCCTGCTCGTCTTCGTCCTGCTGACGGTCGTCATGACGTGGCCGTGGGCGGCCCACATGCGCGACACCTCGTTCGACCCTGGCGACTCGTATCTCTGCTCGTGGGTTCTCGCATGGGACTTCCACCAGACGTTCCACGATCCTCTTCACCTTTTCGACGCGAACATCTTTTTCCCCTACCGGTACACGCTCGCGTTCTCCGAGCACCAGTACGGCACCGCGCTTCTCTTCTTTCCGGCTTTCGCGGCCGGCCTGCCGCCCCTCACCGTGCACGGCCTCGCGATGCTCTTCGGGTTCACGTTCAGCGGGTTCGGGGCGTTCCGACTCGCGCGCACACTCACCGGATCCACGTCCGCCGCCTGGGTTGCCGGCATCGCATTCGCCTTCGTGCCGTATCGCTTCCACCACATCCCGCATCTGCCCTACGTCTCTGCGGGTTGGATGCCGCTTCTCGCCAAGGCTGTCGTCCTCTTCGCGCGCCGTCGTACGTGGCCGCGCGCGGCCTGGCTCGGCCTCGCTTTCTTCATGAGCGGCATGTCGAGCATCCACTGGTTCCTGCTCGGCTCGGTCCCCACGGCCGTCATGGCGTTGATCCTCATCCGGAACGACGGGCCCGCCTCGCGCCGCGTTTGGGGCCGGGCCGCGGCCACCGTCGGCGCCGCGTCGCTTCTCCTTCTACCTTTTTTTCTGCCCTACCAGCGAATCGCCGCGACCTACGGCATCGAGCGCGGGCCGGCGGAGGCCGCAACCTACTCCGCGGAGCCCATCCACTGGCTGACGCCCGACTTCAACCTGAGGCTCTGGCGCGGCATGGGTCAGAATCCGGCGCGCGGGGAGTTCTGCCTCTTTCCCGGATTTCTCCTGCTGGCCCTCGCGATTCTCGGAATCGCCCTATTTTTCCGGGATCGTTCGGAGGCCGCGACGGCGGGCCTTCTCTTCGCGGGGCTCGGCTTCGTCGGGTCCTTCGGGATGTCGACGCCGTTTCACCGTCTGCTCTTCGACCTCGTCCTCCCGTTTCGCGCGATCCGCGCGCCGATCCGCTGGGCGATGGTCGCGGATCTGGGGTTCGCGCTCCTTGCGGGCGTCACCACCGCGGCGCTCGTCCAGACCTGGTCGCGCCGCCGGTCGAAGACCTTCGGATTCGGCATCGCGGCGTGTCTCTGTGGAGTCCTTCTCTTCGAAGATCGTGTCGCGCCGCTGTATCTCAATCGCGGGGAGCCGGACGCCGATCCGCTTTCTCGCTTTATCGCCGCGACGCCGATGGCGGGCGGCCTGTGGGAACTGCCCGACGAGTTCGGCGAGGCGAACGCGCTCCACGTGCTGCGCGCGGCGGACCACTGGAAGCCGCTCGTGAACGGCTACTCCGGTTTCCAGACCCCGCTCGCGCAAACTCTCCACGATCTGCTCGTGGAGGGAAAGACAAACGACCTCCTCGACGCGCTCGAAGGCGTGCCCGTCTCGTACGTGACGGTGCGGCCGCGGCGGATGACGTCAGAACAGCGGACGACCGCGGCGAAGCTCGTCGGGGCCGGAATCGCGTCGCACCGGCTCCTCCACGTCCGCCGCTTCCTGCCCGAAGACGAGCTGTACGCGGTCGTCAAGACGGAGCCGGGCGCGAAGCCGCTCGAAAGCGCTTCCCTGGCATTCGAGCTGGCGGGTTCCGTGGGAACGGAATGGTTGGAGCTGACGGGCTCGATCGACTTGCCGGCCGAGGACGCAACCGTGACCGGAGACCTCGTCGTGCGGGGCTGGGCCCGCATTCCCGGGCGCGACCTCGAGGTCACGGTGCTCATCGACGGCGCGGCGCGCGTTCCGATCCGCGCTGCGCGCCTCCCGCGTACCGAAGTGCAGGCCGTTCTCCCGCACCTCGGGGACTGCTCGACGGCCGGCTACGAGAGCGTTTTAGCCTTTCTGCCCGGCGATGAGGGCGAGCACGAACTCTCCGTCGTCTTCCACGGACCGGACGACCGCGTGCGCCACTATCCGTGGAGGAAGTTCATCTGGAAGAAGGGGCTCTGAGGAGCCACACGGACACCGCGTCGGCCCGCGCGACGAGTTTCGCGTCACTTCTCTCCGAAGGCCCGCCGTCCGCGAAGAGCACGACCGCGTCTTCCCGTCCGTCGCGCGCGTAGCCGCGCCCGAACATCGGCCGCCACTCCTCGTCGATCGCGAAGGGAAGGCGTGCGCGGTCGAGCTCGAGGACCACGCCGGCGGCGGGAATCCACGGGGCGTCGCCTTCCATGGCGATGAGCGGCCGCTTCACGCCCGCGGCAAGGAGCGCCTGCTTCAGGCTCTCGGAAAGCGTCTTCACGGACGAAATCGTCCCGAGCGGCATCGGCTGCGCCGACACGAGGCCCCGGACGTTCGCATCCGTGGCGAGCAGCGAGACGAGGACGGCTGCGGCGACCGCGAAGCCTGCCCGGCGCCGATCGGCTGGAAGTTCGCCTGCGCCCGAGGCCGACGCCGCGAGGGCCAGCCAGCCCGCGGCGCCCAGGGAAGCCGCGAAGAGAAAGAGGTAGTCGAGCGGCGGGCCCACGATCTTGAGCGCGGACAGGAACGCGCACGCCACCCCGACGCACGAAAGAATTCCGAGCGCGGCGGCGAACGTCCGCCCTCGGCGGCGCGAAGACGCGGCGGCGAGCGGCAGCAGCGCCACGAGGGCCAGCGCGAAGAGGCCCGCACCGATCCCCCTTCGATCGCTCGTCGACGGGACGAGGATCGTCGCGAGTGACAGCGGCAGCGCCCCGAGCAGGCGGGTCACGGAATCCGCGATCTCCCCGAAGGGATGCGTCTCGTGATGGGCACGGAAGAACGCGAAGATGAGCCTCAGGTTCCCCGGCGAGTCCCGGAGCTGCTCGACGAGCGGAGGCGCCCAGAAGACGGCGAGGATGCACGTCGTCCACGCGGCCGCGCGTCGAGGAACGCGAGCGCCCCGCTCGCGCGTATGGTTCCAGAGGAGGAGCGCCGCGCCGAGGAGCACCACGACCGTCGGGCCGGTTCCCAGGTCCGTCTGGACGAGGAACGTGCCGACGAAGGCGAGGCCCGGCATCCACGCCCCGCCGCGCAGGGCGAAACCCGCGGCGAGGAGCACGAAGAGAAAGAGCGGGAGGACGATCGCATGCGGGCCCCATGCATGACTCACGAGACCCGGCCCGAGCTGAGCGAGGAGAAGTGCGAGCGCTCCCGCCGTCAGGAGCGACGGTCGCGAGCCTCCCAGCCTCCACGCGACGAAGGCCGCGGCAAGAACCCAGAGCGTGTTCCACGTCAGCGCGGCCACATAGACCGACGCGTTCCGGCTTCCCGTCAGGGCGTACACGGGCGCCATGAGGGTGAACTGCATCGGCCCGGGGTGATTCCAGCCGAAACGCGAGTACGAGCCCAGGAGCTGCTCGCCGTGCGCCGCGCGGCGCGTCGTGATCTCGAGAAGCGCGTTGTCGTCGTCGACGCTCATCGCGGCCCACGGATGCGACGCGAGGTACGACCACGAGGGAAGCAGCGGCAAGAGTGCGAGGAGCAGGCTCAGCCAGAGGACGGCGCGGCGCGACAGGAGGCGGCCGCTTTCGGCGCGCCCCTCCTCGCTCCAGAGTAGCTCGCGCAGGACTCCCGGGCGGGACAGCTCGCCCTGCGCGAGCTTGCCAAGGTAGAACGTCTCGCCGTCGGCGTCCGCGGCCCGGCCGAAGAGCCGCTCGTACGCGAGGCGGACGAAGGAACGATCGTCGGCGGCACCGCGACCCTCGGTGAGAACGTTCACCGCGAGAGCCGCTTCGCCCGGCGCCGATTCTCCCGGGAGGAGCGCGAGGCGCGGGGCCTTTGCGGCCGGCGGAGCCGGGTCCTTTCGACTCGAGAGCAGCTCCCGGATGAACAGCCAATGTCCGTCGGGATGGTCCTCGACGAGCGACAGATGGTGACGGAACGCTCCCTCGTCGGCCTCGAAGCCCAGAATGGTCTTGAAGCCGAAGGCGATGGCGTCCGGGGGAGGACGTCCCTCGAGCCGGGAGGTCCCTGCCCTCACCAATTCGAAGAAATCCCCCGTCCGCGGCGCTTCTCCGAGACGCATGAAGATCTCGCACGCCGCGAACCACGGGATCTCGGGCACGAACGGGCGATAGAGATCCAGAAAGCCGCGGGAGGTCGTGACCGTGTCGAGGAGCGCGGCCCGATCCTCGAATCCCTTCTCGAGGATCTCGACATGGAACGCGCGCCCCGCGCCGTCGAGCGTATCTCCAAGCAAGGCCCGATACGCCTCGACGACGAACGCGGACGCGTTCTCCGCGGAAAGGCGTTCGACGAGCCGGAGAAGGTGGGGCCTCAAGGATTCGGTTCCGCCGCGGACCTTCCTGGCGTCCTCTTCCGGGCACGGCGACCCGAGACGTCGAAGCAGGGACGCGAGGAGAGACAGGTCCCAAGTCCGAAGCCGGAGCGATACGGCCGCGCCGGCTTTGCCATCATCCGCCTTGCGCGCCGTGATCCAGTGGTAGTGGCCCTCGGCGCCCCATGTGTCGACGACGGAGAACGGCGTTCCCGCGAGCAGCGCGCGCACGTCGCCGGGCGAGAACTTCACACCCTGGTACGTGTCGGGTCCACCCCCCGCGTGCTCCCACCACCACCGGCCGTCCACCTGAAACCGGAATACGCCTCCCGGCTTCAGGACGCGCGCGGCTTCCTCCACGTAACGGCGGATCGGCGCGCGGTCGGGGATGTGCTGGAAGACGATGAAGGAAAAGACGAAGTCCAGGGACTCAGTCGCGAGGTGCGCGAGGGAACCGTCCGTGAGCACGGTCTTCACGTTCGGCGCGTCCGCCGCATATTCCTTCGACTTCTCGATCATGACGGGCGAAATGTCCACGCCATGCACGACCGCAACGCGCTTTGCGAGGGGGACGAGAAGCCGGCCGACGCCGCACCCGATCTCGAGAACCTCGGCGGACGGATCCAGGACGACGCCGTCGAGCACGATCCCCTCGAGGTCCTGCTCCCCCGAGGCACGAAACGTCTCCTCGCTGCCGGCGTGCCCGGTCGCGATGTGGAGCTTGTGATCCTCCGCGGCGCGCCGGTCCCAGTCGCCGCGCATGCGGGAAAGAACGTCGTCCGGCGGCTTCTGCATCGGAATTCAAAGATAGCATTCGCCCTCGCGCTTCTCGCTTCTAGGCATCCCTTCGCGGCGACCTGCCGTAGCATGAGCGCGTGGACTACCGGTACGGCGAGCTGCCGCTCGATCTCCTCCAGTCGCTGCTGACGTACGAAGAGCTGCTGAAGCTGTTCCTGGACCTCGTCTCGCATCTCGGCGGCGACGTCGAGCAGGCGATGCAGTGGATGCAGGAGCTGCAGCGCCGCGGAATCATCGGCGAGAACATCGACCTCGAGGCGTTCCGCGCCGCGCTCGAAAGGCAGGGCATCGTGGGCCGCGACGGCGAAGGAAATTTGACGCTTCTCGGCGGCGGCGAGCGCCGTATCCGCCGGAACGCGCTCGAGGAGATCTTCGCGTCGCTCCAGAAGGCGGGACCGGGCCTGCATTCCATCCCGCGCGCGGGCACGGGCTCCGAGACCCTGCCCGAGACGCGCCCGTACGAATTCGGCGACGACATCGCGCGCCTCGACGGCATTCGCACCGTGGCGAACGCCGCGCGGCGCGACCCCGACGACCTCGTGCTCCGCCCCGACGACTTCGAAGTCTTCGACGTGGAGCACCAGAGCGCCTGCGCGACCGCGATCGCAATCGACGTCTCGCACTCGATGATTCTCTACGGCGAGGACCGTTTCACGCCCGCGAAGAAGGTCGCGCTCGCGCTCACGGAGCTGATCCTCCAGAAATACCCGAAGGACACGATCGACATCGTCCTTTTCGGCGACGAAGCGACACCGGTTCCGCTCGAGGAGCTGAGCAGGGCGCAGGTCGGACCGTTTCACACGAACACGAAGGCGGGGCTCGGCGTCTCGCGGCAGCTCCTCATGCGACGCCGGTCGCGCAACCGCCAGATCTTCATGATCACGGACGGCAAGCCCTCGTGCATCAACGAGGGCGGGCACCTCTACAAGAATCCTTTCGGCCTGGACCTGAAAATCGTGAACCGCACGCTCGAGGAGGCCGAGAAGCTACGGCGCGACGGCATCCAGCTCACGACGTTCATGATCGCGACGGACCCCGCGCTCGTGGACTTCGTCGACACGCTCACGAAGGTCGCGCGCGGCCGCGCCTACTACGCCTCGCCCACCGACCTGGCGTCATTCGTGTTCCGCGACTACATCCGGAACCGCAAGAAACTCTTCCGGTGACGGGGATCGTCGAGCGGGCGGGAATCGCCGCGGGGATTTTTCTGCTGCTCACGTGGGGTTTCGTCCTCGCGAGTCAACTCATCGCACGGCATCGCAGGAAGATTTTCTTAGAAGGGTTAGGGGGCGTCGTGCGCATCGGCACGTCGTGCCGCGTCGTGACAGGCCGCGCGCTCCTGCCCGGCACCGTCGCGCTCACTCCGGCGGGTCTCGTGTGGGAAGTCGTATTCGGCCGCACGGGGTCTTACTCATTCGAAGAAATACAACGCCTCGAAACAGACGAGAAGCTGGCCTCGCGGAGAGGGTTCCTCCGAAGCAAAGTTCTTCGCGTCACCGCGACGAGCGGCGAGGTCAAGGAGTTCGTGCTTTCCCCCGGCCACGCGTGGGAGTGGCGGCAGGCGCTCGGGGAATGGACGGGAAAAAGGGGCGCGATCGCGGGAGCCGCCGCGAGCTGAATCCTCCGCTTTCCTCCTACTCCGGCAGGAACGGCACGGTCCGCGCCGCGAGGCGCGGCGGGAGGCGGCGGGCGATGGCCTTGCGGATGTCGCCGGGGCTCGTGCGCTGCGTCAAATGTGTCAGGACGACGACCTCGTTCTCGAAGAGGTCCGCCCGCTCGGCGATCTCGTCGACGTGAAGATGCTTCCACGCTTTCGAGCGCTCCCGGTCGCGCTCCTCGACGAACGAGCACTCGAGAAGCAGGACCTTCGCCGCGAAGAACGAGCGCGGCGCGCGCGCGAAGATCCCGGCGCCCGTGTCGCCCGAGTACGCGACGAGGGGAATCGCGACTCGCCCCGAAACGGCCTCGCCGCGTGCCGCGGCGTCGCGGATGTCTTCCGGAGGGTGCCCCGCGAGGTCCGGGCGCAAGCGATTGCGAATCTCGGAAGCGACGAAGGCCAGAGCCGGGACGCGATGATCGGCCTCGAAGGCCTCGACCTCGAGGTCGCGCCTCAGATTCACGCGCGTGCCGGGCTCCATCGCCTCGACGCGCGCGTCGTACCGAACGGCTTCGAGGGCCTCGTGGAGCGCGAGGAGATTCATCCACGCCGGCACGCCCGCGGGATGCGTACGTACCACGCCGCCCGCGAGGCGCAGGAACCTTCTCTGCGAGCACCAGTACGCGAGGCCCGCTCCATGATCCAGGTGCGCGTGCGAGAGGAAGATATTCGGCACGGAGACGAGCTCGGTAGGCGCGCGACCGAGGTCGAAAGCGAGATGCAGCGTGGGCAGGTGGAACCAGGTCTCGCGCCCCGCCACCGACACGCCGCGGACGGGCAGGCCCGCCCACGTGGCCTCGATTCGGCGCTCCCGGGCCTCGGGACTCACGGGCGCAGGATACGCTGCCGTCCTATAATTTCGCGTCCACCGGGAATGCGCGGAGGGGACGTATGGCCCTGTTCAACCACACGGCAAAGGAGTTGACGGCCAAGATCGTCTACTACGGTCCCGGTCTGTGCGGAAAGACGAGCAACCTGAAGAGTCTCCACCAGCGCCTCGGGCACGGCACGGGCAAACTGCTGTCTCTTTCCACGGCCCAGGACCGGACGATCTTCTTCGATCTTCTCCCCGTCGAGCTCGCGAACATCAAGGGCTACACGGTACGTTTCCAGGTGTGCACGGTTCCTGGACAGGTTTTCTACAACGAGACGCGCAAGATCGTCCTGCGCGGCGTGGACGGCCTCGTATTCGTCGTGGATTCGCAGTGGTCGATGCTGTCCCACAACCTCGAGAGCTTTCAGAACCTCAAAGAGAATCTTCACGGGGAGAAGATCTCGCTCGAGACACTGCCGGTCGTCATCCAGTACAACAAGCGCGACCTGCCGAGCGCCCTCTCGATCGAAGCGCTGCAGGACGCGCTCGGTTTCCACTCGTATCCTTTCGTGGAGGCCGTCGCCTCCGAGGGCTCGGGCGTGATCGAGACGTTCAAGCTCGCTTCGAAGCTCACGTTCGTCGATCTCCTGCGCCGTCTCCAGCGCGGCTGGCAACCGCCGGCCGAGGCGCCCGCGGCCATTCCGGAGAAGGCGCCCGTCCACGCCGTGGCCGCAACCGCCGCCGAGCCCGAGAACCACGAAGAGGCACGCGAAGCGGAAGCCGAAGCCTCGCTCTTCCCGTCGGCCGACGGGGCTTTCCCCGGACTTTCGGACGACTTGAGCGGGCCCATCCGTGCGGCCACCGAGGTACTCGACGAGTCCCCCCCGCAAGATGTGCCTGAGCCCACGA
The DNA here is from genome assembly GCA_003152095.1 of Acidobacteriota bacterium. Lineage (GTDB taxonomy): Bacteria > Acidobacteriota > Thermoanaerobaculia > UBA5066 > UBA5066 > Fen-183. Next base: position 12,484 of record PLZI01000079.1, read on the forward strand.
GCCTCGCGTCAGCTGTCCTGTTGGCGGCCCTCGCTGCCGCGCCAACGGCGCCAACCACGCCGACCGTGCCCTCCATGGCACCTGTGCCCTTCGAACCGCCGCCCTTCGAGCCGCCACCCGCCCCACCGCCGCCCCCGGCGCCCGCACCGGTGATGCCCGCGCACGCGAGGTCCGTCTCCGTGAACGAAAAGCTCGACGCGGTGCTCGCCGAGGCTCGCAAGGCCGCCGGGCGGATGTCCGGGGTGTTCCGTCGCCTCGAGACTCCCGAAGCGAGCACGCAGGAGATCCCCGCGCATCACCTCGCCGAGCGCCGGCTGGCAGAAGCGATCACGGCCCTCCGGGCGGAGATGGGCAGCGAGATCGACCGCCTGCGCGAGGAGATCGAGGCCATCCGGACGACCGCCTCGAGCGCGGAGATCGCAGCGGCCGGGGCCGCAGAGCGGGCGCGCCGCCTGGAAGACGCCTTGCGGCAGGCCCTGCACGACCTCGCGGGCTGACGAGCCTCAGGACGGCCGCTTCAGCGACGCGCCGGACGCGAGCTTCGTCGCGAGTGCGAGACGCAGCCCGGTCTGCTAGAGGTGTACGGGACCCGAGCGCCCGCCAACACTTCAACTCGTGAGGGTATCGAGAAAGCGGGGGTCCTCCCGCCAGCCCGGTCGGGCCGCCACGACGAGGTCGAGAAAAAACCGGCCGCCGAGCGCCCGTTCGAGCTCGAGCCGCGCCGCCGTTCCGGCCTCGCGCAGAAGCCGTCCGCCGGCTCCGAGCACGATGCCCTTGTGTCCGTCGCGGTCCACGACGACCGTGGCCTTCACCACCGTGAGGTTCTTGGCCTCGTCACGCCTCCACTCCTCCACGAAGACGCCAAGGCCATACGGGATCTCCTCTCGCGTCCTTTCGAGGAACTTCTCCCGGATGACCTCGGCGGCGCGTGTCTTCGAGTCGGCGGTCGTGACCGTCGCACTCGGGAAGAGGTCCCCGCCCTCGGGAAGATGGCGACGGAGAGCGCGAACGAGCGCGTCGAGCCCTTCGCCCGTGAGCGCAGAAACGGGAACGATCTCCTCGAAGATTCCCGCCTGGCCGAGCGCCGCCATCCGCGGGAGAAGCGCGGCCTTCGAGACGCGGTCGATCTTGTTCAGGACGGCGATCCGCGGCGAAGGGGCGTGCGCGAGGAGGTCGAGCGCGAAGCGGTCCCCGCCGCCGGAGGGTACCGAGACGTCCACGACGAGCAAGCGGACGTCTTCCTCACGGAGCGCCTCGAGCGCCTCGTCCATCATGACCTTGTTCAGGCGGTGCAGCGGCTTGTGGAGTCCCGGCGTATCGACGAACACGATCTGCCCCTCCGGGTCCGTCCGAATGCCAAGCAGCCTGCGCCGCGTCGTCTGTGGCTTGTCGGAGACGATGGCGACCTTCGTTCCGACGAGTGCATTCAGAAGCGTGGACTTCCCCGCGTTTGGGCGTCCGACGACGGCGACCGTGCCGGAGCGCCGGGGTGGCGCGCTCACGTCTTTGCCTCCCGTCCCGGTGCCGC
>PLZI01000023.1:0-52093 GCA_003152095.1 Acidobacteriota bacterium
CGAGGTGATCGGCGAGCCAGGCGCTGAGGGTCTCGCAGGCCGAGCGGTTGAATCGCAGCTCACTGTGGTTGAACCAGCGCGGGAGGTAGCGGATCAGGCCGTTCTCATGTTGCACGTCGGGGCGGATGTCCGCGGAGACGAGGCGCTTTTCGGAGGAGGGGAGCTCGGCCTGCAGGCTTGTGGCGCCGTCGAGAAGCGCCTGGATGTCCCGCTCGGAGTAGAGGAGGAGACAAGGGCGGCCGTGCGACGGAACAGGGCCTAGCTTTTCGAGGAGTTCGAGGACATACCCCGAGTAAGGCTCGCGGAGCCCAGGGCTCGGGAGGTTCTCGAACATCCACTTGCCCTGCGGGGACATCTGCATCATGACGGACGGCGACATCGCCACCATGACGTCCGCTGACGACATCAGCGCGAGCCTCCCCCCGAGGCTGTGGCCGATCACCGCCGTCCTGCCGAACCGCCGGACGAACGCGATGGCGACCTCCATCTCGTCGCGCATCGCCGGGCCGATCGGCGCCGTGTTCTCGCCGTGCCCGCACAGGTCGATCGCCAGAACGGCGATTCCTTTCTCGGCCACGGCCGTCACGATCCCGAGCATCTGTTCCTTCGACGAGCCGTAGCCGTGGCACACCACGGCGCCACCGCGCGGCGAGGCCGGGGCGAGAAGGAAGCCGGGAATGGCATGGCCGTCCGGCGCGGTCAGGTCGCTCACCCGCTGAAATTCCATCTCACCCCTCCTTCGCGCTGGCCTCGAGGGCCGCGAGGCGCGTGTTCATCTCTTTTTGCTTCTGCCACCGGGCGGTGACGTCCTGGACCATCGCGGCCACGCCCGCGAGGTCGCCGCTGTCGGCGCGGATGAGGACGACGTTGAACTCGATGGAGATCCGCGAGCCGTCCTTCCGCATGGCCGGAACCGCCAGCGGGTCGCGGCCGTACTTCGTGACCCCGGTCGCCATGACCTTGACCCAGCCTTCCCAGTGCCGGGCTCTCTGGCGGTCGGGGACGATCAGGTCCAGGGACTGTCCGAGCGCCTCCTGCGCCGTGTAGCCGAACATGGTCTCGGCCCCCGCGTTCCAGAGGCGAATCTTCCCCTCGCGGTCCGCGAACAGGATCGCCGTCGGGCTGTTCTCGACGATTCTCCGGCAGAGCCAATCGTGGTCAGCGGATTCGGTCATGTGATGCTCCTTCGAAGGTCGTGCTCTCGACCGGGTTGGAAGCTTCGGCCATTCTCCGGAAGGCGGGCGCCGTCGTCGTGTAACGGGCGGCCCGTCCCTTCTGGGGGAGCGCCACGCGGATGCGCGAGTCGAGGATGCGGCAGCCCTCGCCGGGAGGCCCCACGAAGATCGGGCTGAGCTCGAGCTCCGCGATGTCGGGCACCTCCTCGACGAGACGGGAGACGCGCAGGAGGACGTCGTGGATCGCCTCGATGTCGGCGGGCGGGTACCCGCGATAACCCGCGAGCAGGGGATAGCCACGGGTTTCACGCACCATGGCGGCGGCCGCGCGGTCGGTCAAGGGAGTCACGCGCACGGCGGGGTCCGCGATCGCCTCGACGTGAATTCCGCCGAGCCCGAATGCGATGAGAGGCCCGAAGGAAGGGTCCTCGAACATGTCGACCGTCACCTCGACGTTGCTCTTGACCATCGGCTGCACGAGCACCCCCTCCTTCGCCACGAAGCTGCCATCCGCTTCCAGGGAATCGCGAATCACGCCGAAGGCTCTCCGGACCATGGCCTCGTCGGTCACGTTCAGATGGACGGCCCCTTTTTCGGTCTTGTGAAAAACCTGAGGGCTAGCCGATTTGACGGTCACCGGGAATCCGACTCTCCGGGCCATCTTGGCGGCTGAGTCCGCCGTGAGGGCGACCCCTCCCGGAGCGACGGGAAGGTGCATGGCTCGAAGGACCGCTCTCGCCTCGTCCGCCGTGAGCCAGCCCGCTCCGCGCTCCTTAATCGCCCACCGGCAGGTTCCGCGCGCGGAGGCGGGGTCGATGTCGTCGAAGTCGGGCACGATCCCGTGCGGGCCCGCTCGCCACACCGCGTACGTCGCGATCTTTCCGAGCACGCGCGCGGCCGATTCCGGGTACGCATACGTGGGGATGCTCTCGCCGGCGAGCACGATCGGCCCGCTGGCCTCCTCCTTCGCCACGAGGCAAGCCAGGACCGGCTTGCCGGCGCCTCCCGCCGCTCGCCCTCCCGCCGTGCCCTGCCGGATCGCCTCCAGCATCGCGTCCGATTCGTCCGCGTCGAGCGGGGACTGGATCGCGATGATGGAATCCACCTCGCGATCGAGAAGGAGCGACTCGAGCGCCCGGGCGTACTGATCCGCCGAGGCCGAGGCGGCCAGCTCCAGGGGATTCCCGATCGCAGTGCCGGCCGAGAGGAAGGCCTCGAGCCGCTTTGCCGTCGAGTCGGAAAGCGGAGGGACGGACAGCCGGGCGGCCTCGCAGGCGCCCGCGCAGAGAATGCCGGGGCCGCTTCGGTCCGAGAGGATCGCCACGCGGCGCCCCGCCGGCAGAGGCTGCCGGTCGAGCGCGGAGGCGAGATCGAACATCTCGTCCAGCGTCTCGGCGCGGATGACGCCCGTCTGGCGAAAGAGCGCCTCCACAGCGGTGTCATCCGCGACGAGAGCCGCCGCGCCCGACCCGGTCTCCAGGCTCGCCGCCCGGCGCCCCGGCTTCACGACCACGATCGGCTTCCCTCGGCTTACGGCCCGGGCGACCCGCGCGAACCGGCGCGGATTCCCGAACGACTCGAGGTAAAGAAGGATGACCCGCGTCGCCTCGTCCCCCTCCCAGTACTGCAGAAGGTCGTTGCCGGAGATATCGGCCTTGTTTCCCACGCTGATGAAGGTCGAGATGCCCACGTGGCGCTGCCGCGCAAGGGCCAGCATGGCGAGGCCCAACGCGCCGCTCTGGGACAGCATCGCGACACTCCCGCTCGGCGGAAGAGCCGGGGACACCGAGGCGTTGAGCCGGACGGCCGGATCGGTGTTCAAAAGACCCATGGAGTTGGGCCCGACCACGCGCATCCCGTGGCCTCGAACTTTCTCCAGAAGCTTCTCCTGCAAGGCGCGCCCCTCGGCGCCCGCCTCCGCGAATCCGGCCGTCACGACGACGAGCGCCCGGACGCCGGCGGCGGCGCAGTCGTCCACGGCTTCCAGTACCGCGTCGCGCGGCGTCACCATGATGGCGAGGTCGGTTCCATGCGGGATCTCGCGTGCGGAGGGATAGGCCGGCCACGGCGCGACGGATGGCAGGACCGGGCTCGCCGCGTATATCGGGCCCTGGAATCCTCCCCGGGACAGCGCCCCGAGGATGCGCGTGCCGATGCTCGAGGCGTCGCGGGCCGCGCCGACGACCGCGATGGACCGCGGCCGGAAAAAGGGACGAAGCGAGGCGGTCGTGAAGACGCGGTCCCTCATCTCCGAACGGCTGACGCTGTCCTCGCTCGGAGCGACGGAAAAGTCGATCTCGACGGATTCATCCTCGATTTTCGAGTGAATCGGAAAGCCCGACTGGCGGAACGTCTCCAGCATCAGCTGGTTTCCGAGCAGGGTCAGGGCCCAGAAGCGGACGAAGCCGTGCCGCGCCGCCAGGAGGGCCAGCCGCTCGAGAAGAAGGCCTCCGAGGCCCTTCCCCTGAAACTCGTCATCCACTGCGAAGGCGACTTCGGCGCTGGCCTCGTCGCGCGCGACATAGGAGCCGGTCGCGATGATCCGGGATGTGCCCTCGACGACCCGGCTCACGATCAGCGTGAGCTGCGCCCGGGGATTCGACGAATCGCATTGCCGCCTGAGCAGCGTCTCCGCCGGGTCGGCCGCCGAAAAGAAGCGGCGCCGCTTCGACTCCGGCGAGAGCTGATGGAAGAACTCGCGCAGCGTGTCGAGGTCTCCCGGCTCCGACACGCGGATGAACGCGGTAGACCCGTCCCGCAGGATGAGACTGCCGGATTCCGCGGAGTCCTGATAGGTCGGTGGCAGGAAAAGGGTTCGCATGAAAGCGGACGTCGTGCCTACCCGCCCGGGGCGTCAGCGTGGTGGCCATGTTAGCACCGCAAAGGCGGCAGACAGGGGTCCGCTATCATCCCGCGCGTGTCCCTCGCCATCCCGATTTTCGACGCGCACATCCACGTCGGTCCGCATGACCGGATGAACGAAAGTGCTCGCCGCGTCATGCTGGACGGGCGGAACGATCTCGACCTCCTCGGGCGGGTCATGAGCTCGGCCGACGAGCTCCTCAGGGCGATGGATGCCGAGGGGATCGCGCGGGCGGCTCTCATCAACTCCGTGGCTCCCGACGTCCTCGGGATCACCGACCTCGTGAACCCTTGGGTCGCGCGCTACGTGGAGGGCCACCGCGACCGGCTCGTCCCGGTTGGAGGGATCCACCCGCGGCACTCCCGCGACGTCGTCGCGGACGTGAAGAAGCTTCTCGACGTCTACCGCCTCGGCGCGATCAAGCTGCACCCGCCCCACATGGAGATGGCCGCGAACGCCTACAGGACCGATTGCCCCTCCCTCGCCGACGTCTACCGCCTGGCGGGCGAGGCGAAGCGGCCGGTCCTGATCCACACGGGGACGTCCATCTTCCCCGGCGCCCGCAACGTCTACGCGGACCCGATGGCGTGCGACGACGTGGCGGTCGACTTCCCCGGGACGACCCTCGTCCTCTGCCACGCCGGCCGCCCTCTCTGGTACGAAACGGCGTTCTTCCTCGCGAGGCGCCATCCAAACGTCCTGCTCGACATCTCGGGGATCCCGCCGCGAAAGCTCCTCGAGGTTCTTCCGCGGATCTCCGAGATCGCCGATCGCGTCCTGTGGGGAACCGACTGGCCCTCGAAGGGAGTCCGTTCGATGCGCCGGAACGTCGAAGATTTCCTCTCGCTTCCTCTTTCAGACGCGGTGCGGCGCAAGATCCTCTTCGACAACGCCGCCGCGCTCTTCGCCTCGGAGTGACAGCGCGCGCGGTGCTAGCATCCGCGACGAGAATGCTGGCGCTCAGAACGTCCGAGATCCGCGACAAGTACACGGGCGAGGTGATCGGCGAGGTGCAGGAGGACACGCGCCGGGACCTGCGCGCGAAGATCCACCGGGCATTCCAGGCCAAGGGGACCGTCAGGAGGACGAGCTTCGAGGAGCGCGCCGAGCTCGGGCGCCGCATGGCGAGGCGGCTCGGAGAGCGCCGTACCGAGTTCGAGGACCTGATGGTCCGGGAGGGCGGCCAGCCCCGCAAGTTCGCGCGGTGGGAGATGGACCGGGCCATCGCGAGCGCGGCGAACCTCGAGCGCCGGCTGGAGCTCCTCAAACCGCGGGAGCTCCCCGCCGCTTCGGGAAGGAACTTCCTGACCCACGAGCCGTATGGAGTGGTCGGAGTCCTCCCGCCGCGCAACACGCCTCTCGTCGTGCCGCTTAACACGATGCTTTGCGCCCTCGGGGCCGGGAACGCCGTGGTGGAGAAGCCTTCGAGCCTGGTTCCTCTCGTCTGCCAGCGGCTCGTCCAGATCGCCGTCGAGGCGGGCTGCCCGGCCGACAGCGTCCAGTTCTCCACCTGCCCCGGGGAAGACGCCGCGTGGGAGTTCATCGAGAACCCCGAAGTCGACGTCCTCGTCCACTACGCATCCAGCCCCGTCGGCAAGGACAACCTGATCAAGATGGGCTCTTACCTCGAGAGAACGAAAAGGACGCTCGGCGAATGCATGCTCCACGTCGGCGGGCGGATGAAGAAGTACGTCCCCGAGCTCGCGGGGAACGACCCGTTCATCGTGCTCGAGAGCGCGGACCTGACGCAGGCCGCCGCCGCCGGACTCCTCGGAGGTTTCGCGCACAGCGGACAGCTCTGTATCGCCGCCAAGCGGTTCCTCGTGCAGCGCTCCATCGCCTCGGACTTCCGGGAGCGTCTCGTCGAGGGAATCCGCCGGCTGAAGGTGGGCGATCCGCGCGACGAGGAGACGGACATCGGCCCCATCGGAAAGCACGAGAGCCTGGACATCGCGACGTACCAGGTCCGGGAGGCCCTGGAGCGCGGCGGCCGTCTTCTCATCGGGGGCCGGGCGGACGCCCCGTTCTTCACCCCCACGCTGATCGAGTTCGAGAAGGCGCAGATCCTGGGGCGGAGCGAGGACGAGAAGCCCTTCCTCTGGACCGAGGAGGCCTTTGCTCCCGTTCGCTCCTTCGTGGTCTTCGACACCTTCGAGGAGGCGGTCGCTTTGGCCAACGACGGCCGTTACGGGCTCGGCGCGAGCGTCTTCGGAGAGCCGGCGGCGGCGTCGGCCATCGGCCGGGACCTCGCCGCCGGGAGGGTCATGATCAACGAAGGGCCGCTCTACAGCGACATCTCGCTGCCGATCGGCGGGATCCGCGACAGCGGGCTGAACGGCTCGACCGACAAGCTCGAAGAGATGGCCTACATCAAGCGGATCCATTTCTCGACGTGAAGCCGGTGCGGGTCTGGTCGCGGCAGATCAGCCGGCGGGATGGTGCTCCACGAGGACCTGGGAGATTCGGAGGAAGTCCGCGTCGGTCGTGACGACCGTGAGCCCGTGCTGCATCGCGCTGGCCGCGATCCACACGTCGTTCGTGCCGAGCTGCTCCCCGGCCAACCTCAGAGAAGAGACGATGGCCGCATAGCGTTCGGCCGTGTCCTCGTCGATCGGGAGGACGCCGACTCGCGGCGAGGAAAGGAAGGACCGCAGCTGGTCCTCGTTCACGCGGCGCCTCGTTCCCCCGCGAAAGCCGGCCATGAGCTCCCCGAGCACGACGGGCGTCACGCGGATCTCGTCCGCCGCGCGCAGGGCGTCACCCACTTCCGCGTGCCCGCGCAGGAAAGCCGAATACGCCGAGGTGTCGGCCAGGACCCGGGTCATTTCCAGACTTCGGGGTCGACGGTCCGGAGTTCGCGGAGGTGGCGGTCGAACGCGTCGGCCTGCTTTTTCGACCACGTCCCGAAGAGGCGGTCGAGGTCGGTGTGCCTCACCTTCCGCCCACGGTTCTTGAGACCCGCGCCCTCGGCGACGAGCTCGAGGACGGCTTTGTTCAGGCTCTGGCCCTCCCGGGAGGCGCGGCGCTCGACGGCCCGGGCCACGTCCGGCGGAATGTTGCGCAACGTGATGGCTTTCATACCGGCTCCCGTGCATCACGATACGCATCAAGCCGCATCACGTCAAGATGCAACCGGGCGTGAGACCCGCACCTTCGTCGCGAGCGGTCCGAGGGGTCTGCGCAATGCTTCTCCCTCCCATCGAGCGGAGCCTTGTAATCGCCCGGTGGCGGCGGCGCCTCCCCCCGGTTAGACTTCTGCCGCGCGATGGCGATCTTCGGAAAGAGCAGCGGCCCGGCGCCCTCGGGCCGTGAAGACCCGGAGTCCCGCTCGTCCTTTATCGGCCCGAAGATCCGATTCCAGGGAGAGCTTCTCGGGGACGAAAACGTCCTCGTGGAGGGCCGCCTGGAAGGCCGCGTGAAAATCTCGAAAGCGTTTCGGGTCGGCCCCCACGGCGTCGTTCTGGCCGAGGTCGCGGCCGGCACGGTGGTCATCGCGGGTCGTGTCGTCGGCAACGTGAGCGCCGACGAGCGCGTGGAGCTTCTCCCGACCGGCATTCTCGAAGGCAACATCCAGGCTCCCCGCATCGTCATCAGCGAGGGGGCCCGATTCACAGGGCGCATCGACATGAGCGGCCGGGCGGACGCCCTCCCGCCGTCGGGCTGACCCGCACGCGAAAGGAATGCGCCAGCATGGCCTCATCCATACCCGTCCACGAAAACTGGATCGCGGGGAAATGGGTTCCCGCCCGCTCCGGCCGAACGTTCGAGAACCGCAACCCCGCCGACGTCACCGACCTCATCGGCCGCTTCGCCGACTCCGACGAGCGCGATGCGAAAGAGGCGGTCGACGTCGCCGCCGAGGCCTACAAGTCCTGGCGCCTCGTGCCGGGCCCGCAGCGGGGCGAGATTCTGTACCGTCTCGGCGAGATCCTGCGCGACCGCAAGGAGGAGTACGCGCGCGACATGACGCGCGAAATGGGGAAGGTCCTCAAGGAGGCTCGCGGGGACGTCCAGGAGGCCATCGATATGGCCTTCCTCATGGGCGGCGAGGGCCGGCGCCTGCACGGGCAGACGACACCTTCCGAGCTGCCGAACAAGTTCGCGATGTCGGTGCGGTCGCCGATCGGCGTCTGCGCCTTCATCACGCCGTGGAACTTCCCGATGGCAATCCCGGCCTGGAAGACGACGGCCGCCCTCGTGTGCGGCAACACGGTCGTCATCAAGCCGTCCACGGACACGCCGCTCTCGGTCGTGAATTTCGCGCGCGCTCTCGAGGACGCGGGCCTCCCGCCCGGCGTCTTCAACGTGGTCACGGGCAGCGGTTCGAAGGTGGGCATGCCGCTCCTCAAGGACCCGCGCGTGAAGGTCGTCTCCTTCACGGGCTCGACGGCGGTGGGGCAGACGATCAACGAGGCGTGCGCCCCCACGTTCAAGCACGTCCACCTCGAGATGGGCGGCAAGAACCCGATTCTCGTCATGGACGACGCGAACCTCGAGCTCGCCGTCGACGGCGCGATCTGGGGCGCGTTCGGCACGAGCGGCCAGCGCTGCACGGCGTCCTCGCGCCTCCTCGTCCACAAGAAGGTCGTCCGGAAGTTCACGGCGATGCTCGCCGAGCGCGCGAACGTGTTGAAGGTCGGCAGCGGCCTCGACGAGAAGATCGAGATGGGGCCGTCCATCAACGAGAGCCAGCTCGACACGGTCCTCGATTACATCTCCATCGGAAAGGCCGAGGGCGCCAGGTGCGTCGCCGGCGGCCGCCGTCTCGCGGGCAAGGCGCACGCGAAGGGCTGGTTCGTGGCGCCCACCGTTTTCGCCGACTGCAATCGCAGGATGCGCATCGCGCGCGAGGAAATCTTCGGGCCCGTGACGTCCATCGTGCCGATCGCGTCGCTCGAGGAGGGAATCGATATCGCGAACGACAGCGACTACGGCCTTTCGTCGGCCATCTTCACGCAGGACGTGAACAAGGCCTTCGTCGCGATGCGCGACCTCGAAGCCGGGATTTTCTACGTGAATCTTCCGACGATCGGCGCCGAGACGCACCTGCCGTTCGGCGGCACGAAAAAGACGGGGAACGGGCACCGTGAGGCGGGCCTCGCCGCGCTGGACGTGTTCAGCGAGTGGAAGTCGATCTACGTCGATTACTCGGGCACGATCCAGAAGGCGCAGATCGACGTTCCGGCCGGAGCCGCCCGACCCTCGAAAAAGAGAGCCTGAGAGGGCCGGAGCGGATGGGCACTCCTGTCCTCTGGCTTCTGCCCTTCGTCGCTCTCCTCCTCTCGATCGCGATCCTGCCGCTCGTCGTCCCAGGCCGTTGGAGCCGGCCCGGCTTTCAGGCGATCGTGGCCGGCCTCGCGGCTTTGCCGGTCGTCGTGGGCCGGCCGGAAAACCTCGGCAGGGTCGCGCACGACTACGTTGCGTTCGTCATGCTCCTCGGCTCGCTGTACGTCGTCGCCTCGGGCATCCGCGTCACGGGCGACATCCCCGCGCACCCCGCGACAAACACCGGGCTCCTCCTTCTGGGCGGACTTCTGGCGTCGATCATCGGGACGATCGGGGCGTCGGTGTTTCTCATCCAGATCGTCCTCGAGGTCAATTCCGAGCGGAAAAACGTGTCGCACACGGTGCTCTTCTTCATTCTCGTGGTCTCCAACGTGGGCGGCTGCCTCACGCCGCTCGGCAATCCGCCGCTCTTCCTCGGATATCTCGCCGGCGTGCCCCTCTTCTGGACGCTGCGGCTCGTCGAGGAGTGGGCTTTGGCGATCGGCCTACTCCTCGGCGTGTACTACCTGATCGAGCGGCGCGAGCACGCGCGGGAGTCGCCTGTGGCGCTGCTCGCCGACGAGACGACGAGACGGCCGATCCGCGTGACGGGGCGGTGGAACTTTCTGCTGCTCGCCGGCGTCGTCGCTGCCACGGCATTGCTCGACTCGCCTTTTCGCGAGGCCGTCTATCTCGCGTGCGCGGCCGCGAGCTTCCCTCTGACGCCTCGAGGCCAGCGGGAGAAGGTCGGCTTTTCGTGGCACCCGATCCTCGAGGTGGCGATTCTCTTCGCAGGCATCTTCGTCGCGATGGAGCCGGCGCTCGTCGTGCTCCGCGAGAGGGCGCCGACGCTCGGTCTCACGCGTCCGTGGCATTTCTTCTGGGCAGCGGGATCGCTCTCCGCGTTGCTCGACAACGCGCCCACGTACGCCGCGTTCTTCGCGGTCGCGCGCGGCCTGGGGCGGCCGGAAGTGGCGGGCGTTCCGGCGAAGATCCTGGAGGCGATTTCGGTGGGGGCCGTCTTCTTCGGCGGCCTGACTTACATCGGAAACGCGCCCAATTTTCTCGTGCGGTCCATCGCGGTGTCCCGCGGCGTGGCGATGCCGTCGTTCTTCGGCTATGCGGCGCGCGCAGCGGCCGTCCTTCTGCCGCTGTTCTTGCTTCTCACGCTGATTTTCTTCCGCGGCTGAGAGGCCGGACGGAGGCGCCCCGGGGTCCTACGAGGTGATGCCCTTCGCCTTCCGATAGGCGGGGAGCGCCGCCGCGAGAATCCGCACGGCATCCCGGAGGTCGTCTTCCTTCAGGACGTAGGCGATGCGAATCTCGTCGAGCCCGAGGCCCGGGGTGACGTAGAAGCCGCTGGCGGGGGCGACCATGACGGTCTTCCCGCCGAGGGCGAAGTCCGAGAGGAGCCAGGCGGCGAAGTCGTCGCTGTCCTGAACGGGCAGGCGTGCGATGAAGTAAAAGGCTCCCTCGGGCTTTCGGAGGAAAACGCCGGGGATCTTCGAGAGCCCCTCGTACAGCGTGTCGCGCCTTTTCTGGTACTCGCTGATGACACCCTCGTAGTACTCCGGCCCCAGCTCCAGGGCTCCGGGCGCGATGTACTGGGCCAGCCCCGGCGGCGAGAGGCGGCCCTGGGCCATACGGTTGCAGGCCCCCGCCACGTCGGTGTTGCGCGTGACGAGGGCACCGAGCCGGATGCCGCAGGCCGAGAAACGCTTCGAGAGCGAGTCCACGACCACGACCTCGTCCTCGAATCCCGCCAGCGAGAGGGCGCTGACGGACTCCCGGGCGTCGTAGAGAAACTCCCGGTAGACCTCGTCGCACACGAAGAAGAGGCCGTGGTCCCGGCAGAACTCCGCCGCGCGGACGATCTCCTCCTTCGAGTAGGCGGTCCCGGTCGGGTTGTTCGGATTGCAGAGGAGCACGAGACGGGTCTTCGGCGTCAGCGCTTTCTCCCATTCGGCGCGCGCCGGAAGGTGGAAGCCATCCTCGCCATGCGTGACGATCGGGCGCAGGCTGAGGCCCGCCATCGCCGCGAAGGAGCGGTAGTTCGTGTAGAGGGGCTCCACCGTCAGGATCTCGCCTCCCGGATCGGCGCAGGCCATGAAGGCGAACAGGAGCGCCTCGCTGCCGCCGGTCGTCGCGAGAACTTCGCTCCTCTTCAGGGCGATGCCGAGCTTCCCGTAGTACGCGCAGAGAAAGTCGAGATACTCAGGGGTCCCGTTCGAGGGCGAGTAGGCGTAGGTCTTGTCCTTCAGCGTCGTCAGACGCCGGCGCATCGGCTCCGGCGTCTCGAGGTCGGGCTGGCCGATGTTCAGGTGATAGACCTTCACGCCTCGCTTCTTCGCCTCGTCCGCGAGGGGCATGAGCTTGCGGATGGGCGACGCCGGCATGGCGAGGCCGCGGCTGGAGACGCGGGCGGCGGTCTTGATGGTGGTACTCATGGGCGGTCCAGACTAGCACCAGGGGTCGCTCGTCCGCATGGAAGGTGCGCTCAGGCTCCTACGCCCGGGGGCGCGAGCCCCGCGGCCTCGAGCAGCGCCTTCACGTCGCCCGGCACCGGCGCGGTGAAGGTCATTTTTTCGCCTGTGGTCGGATGCGTCAGCGTGAGGCGCCAGGCGTGGAGCGCCTGACGTGGAAAGATCCGGCAGAGCTCGCGCAGCGTCTCGTCCCTGATCCCCTTCCACCGCGGCGAGCCGTACGTCGGATCGCCGACGATTGGAAGGTGGAGCGCCTTGAGGTGGACGCGGATCTGGTGCGTGCGGCCCGTAACGAGGCCGCACTTCAGGAGCGTGAGGCCGGAAAAAGAGCCCGAAGATTCAGAGAGAATCTCATAGAGAGTGGAAGAGTCGCGGCCTTCGCTCTTCGAAACCGCCATGCGCTTTCGGTCGGCGGGATCGCGGCGGATCTTCAGGTCGATGCGCCCCTTTCTCAACGGTGCCTTGCCATAAACCAAGGCCAGATATTCCTTTTCTAAGAATCTCTCTTTCATCGCTCTTCCGAGCTTCGCCATCGCCCGTTCGGTCTTCGCAACGACGAGAACCCCGGAGGTGTCCTTGTCGAGCCGGTGGACGAGCCCGGGGCGGTCGGCGGGCCCGGCCCACTCCTTCGAGCGGTGGAGAAGCGCGTTCACGAGCGTTCCGTCGCGGTGCCCGACGGCGGGATGCACGACGAGGCCGGGAGGCTTGTTCAAAACGAGGATTTCGGAATCTTCGAAAAGGATGGAGAGAGGAATATCCTGCGCGACGAGCTCGGGCCTTGCGGGAGAAGGTGCCGGAAGCTCGATCGTGATGTTTTCTCCCGCTTTCACCTTCTCGGAAGATTTTCCCGGTTCTCTTCCGTTTACCTTCACGAGCCCGCTCCGAATCCATTCCTGGATCTTCGTGCGCGAGGCCTCGGGCAGGTCGTTCAGGTGCCGGAGCAGAACGCGGTCGAGGCGCTCGCCGGCGTCGCCCCGGTCGGCGCGAAACGTGCGCCGGGGCCGGGGCGCCTCGGTCACGCGGCGGCGGGCGCGGGCGCCGTCTTGCGGCGCAGGGCCCAGAGCACCGCCGCCACGGCGACGCCGCAGAGAGCGATGAACTGCGAGGTCGACATCGCGCCGAACACCGAGCCGCGCGGGTCGCCCCGGAAGAGCTCGATCGTGAAGCGCAGAAGCGCGTAGCCGAAAAGATAGCGCACGAACGTCTCTCCGGAGTACCGCCGGCGCTCGAGGACGACGAGGAGGATGCACAGCGCGAGCGTGCCCACCGCTTCGTAGATCTGCGTCGGATGAAGGGGAACGTCGAGCGGCACGCCCACGTTCTCGTGCGCCTTCGGGTCGGTGAACGTGATCGCCCAGGGGAGCGCGCATTCGCGGCCCCAGCAGCAGCCCGCGAGGAGGCAGCCGACGCGGCCCAGGGACTGCCCGAGCGCGACAGACGGCGCCGCGATGTCGGCGAAAGTGAAGAAGGGGATCTCGCGCTTCCTCAGGAGCACGACCGTGGCCACGAGCGCGCCGATCAGGCCGCCGTAGAACACGCCGCCGGCCCGCGCGAGGTCCTTCAGGCCGCTCCAGGACGAGACGTATTGCGGCCACTCCACGATCACGAGCAGGAGCTTCGCGCCCACGAGGCCCGACAGAAGAAGCCAGATGCCGATGTCCGACGCGGCATCCGGCTCGACGCCAAACGCGGGCGCGCGCTTTCTCACAAGCCACAGGGCCGCGAGGAAGCCGAGCGCCATCATCAGCCCGTAGCTCGGAAGCGCGAAGTTACCGATATGGATCAGCTCTGGGTGCACGTCTCGGGCTCTTTCTGCGGATGCCGCCAGATGTCCCACGCGAGGAGGACGACGCCTACGCTGATCGCGCTATCGGCCACGTTGAAGGACGGCCACTCCCAGCGGTCCACGTAGAAACGCAGGAAGTCCGTCACCGACTGAAAGCGAACGCGGTCGATGAGGTTCCCCACGGCCCCGCCGAGGACGAGGGCGAGCGCGGTCTGCAGGCGCGTGAGCGTCGCGGGCGAGGTGAGCGACCACGCGAGAACGCCGAGGAAGACCCCGACCGCCACGAGCGTGAGAATCGCCGTCCGCGCGGGTGAGTCGGTGAACGCGAAGAGGCCGAACGCGGTGCCCCTGTTCTTCACGTGCGTCAGGTCGAAGAAGCCCCGAATGATCGGGATCGAGTCGTGAAGCGGAATCCGCGCGGTCACGATCGCCTTCGTGACCTGGTCCAGAACCACGACGGCGAGAGAGACGGCGAAATAGAGGAGCCGGCGCGGCACGAGGGGATTCTACTCGCCGACGACGCGCCGGCAGCGCGCGCAGATGCCGTCGTCTCCGGGCTCGACGTCCTTCCGGACCTGCCAGCACCGCGGGCACTTCGCGCCCTCGGCGGGGCGGACCAGAACTCCCTCGGCGCCCGCGTCCCGCACGAGCGACGGCACGGCGAGCACCTCCGCGAGTTTTTCTTCTGAAAGGGATAGGGTCCGCAGGGCCTCGTCGAGCCCGGCAACGCGCCCGACCACGGCCGCGGCTTGCGCGGCAGAGCCCACCAGTCCCTCGCGGCGTAGCGGTTCGAGGGCCTGCAGAAACTCCGCTCGAAGCGCGACGACGCGGCCCCACGCCTCTCTTTCATTCGAAGAAATCTTCGGGAGCGTGAGGCTGGCCCAACTTTGCAGGAAGAGCGCCGACGGATCCCCGGCGTTCCCCGGGATCGACTCGAAGATCTCCTCCGCCGTGAACGGGCAGATCGGAGAGAGCGCGATCGCGAACGCCTCGGCGAGACGAAACGCAGCCGTCTGCGCCGAGCGGCGCACCGCGTCATTCGCGGCGAGGACGTAGAGAGCGTCCTTACGAACGTCGCACCAGAAGGCCGAGAGATCCGTCGTCACGAATTCAAGCAGGCGCCGCGAGACCGTGTGAAACTCGTAAGCGCCGTACGCGGCCCGCGCGTCGTCCGTGAGCCGAGCGGCCGCGTCGAGCACCCAGCGGTCGAGCGGTTCCAGCCGCGCATCGGGCACCGCGTTCGTCGCGGGATCGAAATCAAAGAGGTTCGACAGAAGGAAACGGGCCGTATTACGGATCTTCCGGTACGCGTCGGCCGTGCGGGCGAAGATCTCCTTCGAGAACCGCACGTCGTCCGTGTAGTCCGACGACGCGAAAAAGAGGCGCAATACATCGGCGCCGTCGTGCTGGATGACGGCTTGGGGCGAGACGACGTTTCCGACGGACTTCGACATCTTCCGGGCGTCGACGTCGAGAAGGAACCCGTGCGTGGCCACGATGTCGTACGGCGCGCGGCCGGTCATCGCGACCGACGTCAACAGGGAAGACTGAAACCAGCCGCGGTGCTGATCGTGCCCCTCGAGGTACATCACGGGGACCGGCGGCGTCGCGGAGTAGGGGTCGGAGAGGCCATAGTCGCCCGAGCGCAGGACCGCCGCGTGCGACACGCCGGAGTCGAACCACACGTCGAGGATGTCTTTCAGTTTCTCGAACGACGTCCCGCCGCATCGAGAGCACGCACCCCCTTCTCTTAGAAAGTAGGAGGGGGGGAAGCGCTCGTCGTCGTACCAGGCATCGGCCCCATGCTGGTGGAACGTCTCCCTGACCCTTTCGAAGAATTCTTCTCTTTCTCTCTTTTCCTTCTCGGTCACGTTCCCTGCGACCGCGGGGAAGTGCGACACGACGCCCTTCTCCTTGCAGTCCGTGCAGCGGAGAAACGTGATGGGCGAGCCCCAGCGCCGCTGGCGCGAGATCGTCCACTCCAACCGGTTCTCCACCATCGCCCCGATGCGGTTCTCGCCGAAAGGTGGGATCCACGTCACGCGGTGGTGGATTTCCGAGAGGGCCGAGTCGCGAATCGCGGAGAGGTCGATGAACCACTGGTGCGTCGCACGGAAGATGACGGGATTCTTGCAGCGCCAGCAGTGGGGGTAGGAGTGAGGAGAAGATTTCCGCGAAAGGAGGAGAGATCCGGAGTGGTCCTTGTCGGGACGTCCGCCGAAGGATGACGCCTCCGCGAGGCTCGTGGCGAGCGCAGCAAGAACGGCATCGTTCGCGCTCTGGCCGGGCGTCTTCGGGATAACCACTCTCTTCCCTCTTAGAAACTCCGGCGCGTTCGCGTCGTAGAAGCCGCCCTCGTCGACGGGACATAAGGCAGGGTCGTCGACTTTGAAGCCGGAACGCCTGACGACCTCGTAGTCGTCGCGGCCGTGGCCAGGTGCCGTGTGGACGAGGCCCGTACCGTCCGAAGTGGAGACGTGATCGCCGAGAAGGAAACCGAAGTTCGTTTCGGAGGCCTCGGCAAACGGCCGTCTGTACTTGAGGCCCGCGTTCCGGATCGCCTCGCCGCTTTTCTTCGAAAGGGGAAGAGTGGAGACGTCCGTCCACCCGAGCGCGGCCGTCACCTCCGGGACGAGCGCATCCGCCACCAGATACGCGGCGCCGGGCTCCGATTCCCGTTTCAGAAGAACGTATTCGATCCTCGCCCCGAGCGTAATGGCACGATTCGCGGGCAGCGTCCACGGTGTGGTCGTCCAGATGACGGCGTACGGGCGCGGCGAGCCGCGTTCCCCGAGCAGGCCCGGCCACGCGCCTCTCGAAGAATCTTCATCCAACGGCATCGCGACATAGATAGAGGGATCCATCTTGTCTTCGTACTCGATCTCCGCCTCGGCGAGCGCGGTCCGATCGTGCACGCACCAGAGGACGGCCTTGAAGCCGAACGTCACGAGGTTCTTCTCCACGAACGTCCCGAACGCCTTCGCGATAGAGGCCTGATAGGAGAAGTCCATCGTGCGATAGGGCGTGTCCCAGGCGCCAAGGATGCCGAGGCGCTTGAAGTCGCCGCGCTGGTCGTCGATCCACTTCTCCGCGAATTGCCTGCAGGCCTGCCGGATCGCGACGTCGCTCATCTCGCGCTTCTTCGGGCCCAGCTCCTTGTCGACCTTCAGCTCGATCGGGAGCCCATGGCAGTCCCAGCCGGGCACGTACGGCGCGTCGAAACCCGCGAGCGTCTTCGACCGCACGACGAGATCCTTCAGGATCTTGTTCATCGCGGTCCCCATGTGGATCTTGCCGTTCGCGTATGGGGGGCCGTCGTGAAACACGAAGCGCGGCGCGCCCGCACGCGCCCTCCGGATGAGCCCGTAAAGATCCTCGTCATGCCAGCGCGCGAGCCGGGTGGGCTCCCGCTTCGGGAGATCCGCCTTCATCGGAAACTCCGTCTTGGGCAGCAGGAGAGTGGACTTCCAGTCGCGGCCGCTCATGTTGAAGCCGCGGAGGTTACGCGGTCGGCCCGCGGCGGGCAAGGCAGCGGCTCGCTACCGCGCGTGCAGGAAGTCCGCGCCCGGAATCGACACCCGGACGACCCGTCATTTGATTCAAACGGATCATGTCGCGCGCGTGGCTGCCGAGAGAAGTTAATCTGGGAAACCGGGTCGCAACGGATTCCCCGCGGAGGCGCCTATGGCCGCCAAGACAATCTACCTCGGAACGGACTTTTCACCGGCCTCGGAAAGGGCGTTCGATGAGGCGCTCGCCATGGCGAAGCTGCGCGGCGCGGAGCTCGTGATCGGACATGTCATCCCAACGCCCGGGCTGCTTGGATATGGAGTGGGTGGAGTCGCGCTGGCGGTCAACACC
The DNA here is from genome assembly GCA_003152095.1 of Acidobacteriota bacterium. Classification (GTDB taxonomy): domain Bacteria; phylum Acidobacteriota; class Thermoanaerobaculia; order UBA5066; family UBA5066; genus Fen-183. The sequence continues at coordinate 17,434 of PLZI01000023.1, forward strand.
CGTATCCGGGAAGGTATGGAGAACGATCTCGAGGCTCTCCGCCGGAAGGCCGAGCGCGCCGGCATCTCCGCTCGGATCGAGATCCTCACCGGCTCGCCGCACGATGCGCTCGCCGAGGCAGCCGAGAAAGCGCATGCTGAGCTGATGGTGGTCGGGACGCACGGGCGAACGGGCATCTCACGCATGGTGATGGGGAGTGTGGCCGCGCGCCTCGTGTGCACGGCTCCCTGCCCGGTCCTCACCGTCCGCGACAACGCTGCCTCATGAGCCGCGTCGCCATGCCGGCGCGAGCCGTCCCTTAGACTGCTCCGCGCATGGCGAAGATTCGGACCGGCATCGTCGGGTGCGGCTATCTCGGCCGGCACCACGCGCGGATTCTGACGGAGCTCGGCAGCTCCGAGCCCGTGGGCTTCGTCGAGCCGGACGACGCCACGGCGGCCGCGATCGAGGCCGCGCATGGCCCGAAGGGCCTCGTGAGGAGGCGCTCGGTGAAGGAGCTCCTCGGCGCGGGCGCAACGGCCGTCGTCGTGGCCTCACCGACCTCGACGCATGCGGCCGTGGCGGAAGAGCTGCTGGCCGGCGGCGCCGACGTCATGGTCGAGAAGCCCATCACGGTCACGCTCGCCGAGGCCGAGGTCCTCGTCTCCCTCGCGCGGGCGAAAGGTCGGATCCTGCAGGTGGGTCACATCGAGCGCTTCAACCCGGCCGTGGCCGCCGTCCGCCCTCTCGTCACCGACGTCAAGTTCATCGAAGCGCACCGTCTCGGGGTCTTCGTTCCGCGCGCCCTCGACGTGGACGTGGTGCTGGACCTCCTCGTGCACGACCTCGACATCGCGCTCGACCTCGTGGGCAAGCCGGTCACCGAGATCCGCGCCGTGGGCGTACCGATCCTGAGCGAGAAGATCGACATTGCTTCGGTGCGCCTGTCGTTCGAAGGCGGCTGCGTGGCGAATCTGACGGCCTCGCGCGTCTCGCAGGACAAGACGCGGAAATTCCGCTTCTTTCAGCCCGACTGGTACTTCTCGATCGACACCCAGAACCGCGATGTGACGGCCTTCCGCCTCGACCGGCTCAGCGGCCCGCCGCGCATCGTGCCTTGGCCCGTGACCGTCGAGCCCGCAGATCCCCTCACCGCCGAGGACGGCGCGTTCCTGAAGGCCTGCGCGGAGCGCAGCGAGCCGGAAGTGACGGGCGAAGCCGGCCGCGCGGCGCTGAAGCTGGCGCTCGACATCCTCCAGGAGATGGGGCGGAGACGATGAAGAAAGAGAACGAGAAGAAGAAGATTTCTTTGAAGGGGAAGAGGGGAGAGAAACGCATTGGCCTCATCGGAGGCTCGGGTTTGTATTCGCTTCCCGGCCTCGAGATCACCGGCGAAGTCGCGCTTCGCACGCCTTTCGGGGCTCCCTCCGATTCTTACTTTCTCGGAAATCTTTCTTCCGTCCCGGTCGCCTTTCTCGCCCGGCACGGACGACACCACTCGTTTTTGCCTCATGAAGTCAACTACCGCGCCAACGTCTGGGGTTTCCGAAAGCTGGGCTGCTCGTGGCTCTTGTCGGCCTCGGCCTGCGGCTCGATGAGGGAGGCCTACAAGCCCACCGACATCGTCCTGCCGGACCAATTTCTCGACCTGACGAAGCGCCGCGTCTCGACGTTCTTCGGAGACGGCTGCGTGGGGCATGTGTCGTTCGCGCACCCGGTCTCGGGCGTCCTCCTCGACGCGCTCGAGGCGGCCGCGAAGGCGGAGGGCGCCGTCTGTCACAGGGGAGGGACGTACGTGTGCATGGAGGGGCCGCAGTTCTCCATGAAAGCCGAATCGCTGCTCTACCGCTCGTGGGGCGCGGACGTGATCGGAATGACGAACGCCACGGAGGCGAAGCTCTGCCGCGAGGCGGAGATCGGCTACGCCTCGATGGCGCTCGTCACGGACTACGACTGCTGGCACGAAGAAGAGCAGGCCGTCTCGGTGGAGGCCGTTCTCGGCGTGCTGAAAAAGAACGCCGGCACGGCGAATCGCGTCCTGGCAAACGCCGTGCGACACCTCGACCCGAACCGTCCGAGCGACTGTGCGGACGCCCTGAGGTCGGCCGTTCTCACGCGGAAGGACCGGATCCCGCCCGCCACCTTGAAGCGCCTGGCCATGTTTCTGAAGAAGGAAGCGAGATGACCGCACGCCGCATCGTCGTCACCGGATCCGTCGCCTACGACTACCTCATGACGTTTCCGGGGAAGTTCCTCGACGTCGTCGTGCCCGACCGCATGGACCGCCTGTCGGTCTCATTCCTCGTGGATTCGATGCGGAAGGTGCGCGGGGGCGTCGCTGCGAATATCGCCTACACGCTCGCGCTCCTCGGCCTCAGGCCCGTCATCATGGCGACGGCGGGGGTGGACGCTCTCGACTACAGTCGTTGGCTCGCCGACCAAGGCGTCGACACGTCGTCCCTGCACATCTGCGACGATCTCTACACGGCCTCGTTTTTCGTCTCCACCGACGAGAACCAAAACCAGATCGCCACGTTCTACGCCGGGGCGATGGCGCGCGCGGCAACGCTGTCCTTCCGCGGCCTCTCGCCGAGCAGCGTGAGCCTCGCGGTCATCTCGCCCAACGCCCCGGACGCGATGGCGAAGTACGCGACGGAATGCCGCGAGCTTCACATTCCCTACGTCTACGATCCGAGCCAGCAGGTCGCACGCCTCACGGGCGACGAGATCCTCGCGGGGCTTACGGGCGCCGCATTGCTCATCGCGAACGAGTACGAGTTCGGCGTCATCGAGAAGAAGACGGGCCTCTCGGAGGCCAAGGTCCTCGCGCAGGTGCCGGTCCTCATCGTGACGCGCGGCATCGAGGGCTCCACGATCGCGCTCCGCGGCGGGCAGACCGAGGCTTCCTCCGGCACGGTCACCTTCCGAATTCCACCCGCCCGCCTGCGGGGCCTCGCCGTGGACCCGACGGGCGTGGGCGACGCGTTTCGAGGCGGGCTCCTCGCCGCGCGCCACCACGGGCTGCCCTGGGAGGTCGCCGGACGCGTCGGGAGCGTGGCGGCCGTGTATTGCCTCGAGGCCCTTGGCCCGCAGCCCCCTCGCTACACGATCAACGATTTCATCGCTCGCTACCGCGAGAACTTCGGCGCCGAGGGACCCCACGCGCGCGTCGGCGACCTCGCGCCGCGCTGAGGCTGCTACACTCTGCGGTTCCATGAACGTGATCGAAGGGCATCTTTCCTCCGCGGGACGCCGTTTCGGCGTCGTGGCGGCGCGCACGAACGACCTCGTCGTGTCACGCCTCGTCGAGGGGGCGCTCGACGCGTTCCGGCGGACCGGCGCGGCCGACGAGGACGTCGTGCTCGTGCGGGCCCCCGGCGCGTGGGAGATTCCGCTCGCCCTCCGCGACCTTGCGCGCTCAGGCACGTTCGACGCGCTCGTGGCGCTCGGCGCCGTCCTTCGCGGCGGCACGCCGCACTTCGAATACGTGGCGGGGGAGACGGCGAAGGGTGTCTTCCAGGTCTCCCTCGAGCTCGACCTCCCGGTCGCGTTTGGCGTCCTGACGTGCGACACGCTCGAGCAGGCGCTCGAGCGCTCGGGCGCAAAGGGCGGGAACAAGGGCTTTGAGGCGGCGATGGCCGCCGTCGAGGCCGCCGACCTTCGCTCTCGTCTGAAGAAGGCGCCGGCCCGCTCTTCGCGCTCCAAGCGCTGAGAGCCGGGCGGAGGGACGCGTGAGCGGCCGCCGGCGGAAGTCCCGAGAGCTGGCGCTCCAGCTCCTCTACCAGAACGACCTCGCGGGGACGCCGCCCGACGAGATGTTCACGCGCACGGAGGAGTACGTCCTCGCGAAGCCCGAGGTGCAGGAGTACGCGCAGCGCCTCGTCACGGGCACGCTCTCGCGACGCGACGAACTGGACGCGAAGCTCTCGGAGCGCTCCGAGCACTGGCGGCTCGGGCGCATGGCGGCCGTGGACCGCAACCTCCTGCGGCTCGCGCTCTATGAGCTGCTTTACGAGGAAGACACGCCGGACGCCGTCGTGATCGACGAGGCTGTCGAGATCGCGAAGAAATTCTCCACTCCGTCTTCCGGGCCGTTCGTGAACGGCGTCCTCGACGGCATCCGGCGCGCGACGTTCGGACCGCGCGTCCAGACCGGAGGGAGCGGCGGATGAAGGCCCGCGCGCTGGCCCTCGTTCTCGCCTGCACGTGCGCCGGCGCCGCTGCGGGGCAGGAGACCCCCGCCGCTGGAGAGTGGGCGCGCTACCGGCTGGACGGGCCCGCGCCGTGGCGGTATGCGCGCCCCGTCGAGGGGCCGGGCTATCGCATCGTGCTTTCTTCTCCGGACGGACGAACGCTGGAGGCGCGCGTCGAGGTGGACGCCGCGCCTCTCACCATGGACGCGCCCTTTCCCCCGTCTCCGGCGACTCTTTCGCCGGAGGGGCGGGCTGTGCTTGCCGAGCCGCTCGCGGACGACCCGGATCTCGATTTCCTGTCCCAGCGGCTCCTCACGGGCACGCGGACGATGCTCGAGGCCGTCGAGCGCGTGGTCGCGTTCACGGCGCATCGAATCCGGTATGTCCTGCCCGACGGCTCGCCCGAGACGGCCGCGGGCACGCTCCGCGCGCGCCGCGGATCTTGCGTGGGGCGCTCGCTCCTTGCAGCCGAGCTGCTGCTTCGGGCGGGCGTGCCGGCCCGGCAGGTCACGGGCATTCTGGCCGCGCAAGGGATGCGCGAGCTGACGCCCGAATCGCGCGCCGTGTTCAACGCGGAGCTGGGCGGCGTGCGCCATCGCTGGATCGAGGTTCTTGTGCCCGGGCTCGGCTGGGTGCCCTCGGACCCCGGCGGCCTCGCGAACACCGTCACCGCGCGGCACCTCGCGCTCGGCCGGCAACCGCCCGCGGGCTTCCACGTGGAGGTCGGCGAGCGGTCGGTCGAGCTGAAGCGGCCCCTCCTCGAGACGGCCGGGGGCGGCCTGACCCTGTACCGGCCCCGCGGTACGAGCGTCGTGGAGGCCGTCGAAGGGGCGCCCCTCGACCCGCGGGTGCTCGCGGCCCCCGCGCCCATGCGACGCTGACGCCTCGCCAGGGGGCTCGTTTACACTCGCCTGATTGTGATGCACCCGACGCCGACAGCGACGACGAAAAGCGACGAGCTCCTCCGGGTCGAGGCGAAGTGGCGCGCGCGCTGGGAGGCGGACCGGGCCGCGTTCGTGGACACCGCGAAGCCCGCGGGCGAGGGGACGTACCTCCTCGTCATGCTTCCCTATCCTTCGGGCGACCGCCTGCATGTGGGGCATGCGCGCACATATTTCCTCACGGACGCGCTGCACCGGTTTCTCCGCCAAACGGGAGTGACCGTGCTCTGCCCGATGGGCTGGGACGCGTTCGGCCTGCCCGCCGAGAACTACGCGATCCAGAAGGGCATCCACCCCCGCACCTCGACGCTCGCGAATATCGCCGCGATGAAAGAGCAGTTCCGGTCGTGGGGAGTCCTCTACGACTGGACGAAGGAGGTCACGACCTGCGAGCCCGAGTACTACCGCTGGAATCAGTGGNNTGGTTCTTCCTGAAGCTCCTCGAGAAGGGCCTCGCCTTCCGCAAGAAGTCGGCCGTGAACTGGTGTCCGTCGTGCCTCACCGTCCTCGCGAACGAGCAGGCCGAGGGCGGCGTCTGCGAGCGCTGCAAGACGCCCGTCGTCCAGCGCGAGCTCGAGCAGTGGTTCCTGAAGATCACGGACTACGCCGAGCGGCTTCTGGACGGCCTCGACACCCTCGGCAGGTGGCCCGAAAAGGTCGTCACGATGCAGCGCAACTGGATTGGGAAGTCCACGGGCGCCGACCTCGACTTCGCGATCCCTTCGCTGAACGAGACCGTGCGCGTCTTCACGACGCGCCCGGACACGATCTTCGGCGCGACGGCGCTCATCCTCGCCCCGGAGCACGCGCTCGTGCCGCGCCTCCTCGAAGGCAACCCGAAGAAGGCCGAGCTTCAGGCCTGGGTCACGTCCGTGCGCAGTCAGGAGCGCATCGCGCGCGAGGCCGAAGGCGCCGAGAAGGACGGCCGTGACACGGGCCGCAAGGCGATCAACCCCTTCACGGGACAGGAAATCCCCGTGTGGCTCGCGAACTTCGTCATCGCCGACTACGGGACCGGAGCGCTCATGGCGGTGCCTGCTCACGACACGCGCGACTACGAGTTCGCGACGAAGTACGGCATTCCGATCGTGAAGGTCATCGAGCCCCCTGCCCCCGCGCCCGACGCTTGTTATACGGGCGAAGGCCGCCTGATCGCCTCTGGTCCCTTCTCAGAAAACTCTTCTTTTTCGGCCCGCGAGCTCATCGCCGCCGAAGCGGCGAAGAGAGGCATCGGCGGACCGCGCGTGCGCTACCGGTTGCGCGACTGGCTCATCTCGCGCCAGCGCTACTGGGGCACGCCCATCCCCATGATCCACTGCGAGAAGGACGGCTGGGTGCCGGTGCCCGAGAAGGACCTGCCCGTCGTTCTGCCCGCGGACGCGCCGTTCACGGGAAAGGGCGGCAACCCGCTGGAGAAGGTGGCCTCGTTCGTGAACACGACGTGCCCTTCGTGCGGCGGCCCGGCTCGCCGCGAGACGGACACGATGGACACGTTCGTGGACTCGTCCTGGTATTACCTCAGGTACATCGACCCGAAGAACGACCGCGCGCCCTTCGACCCACGCCTGGTGAAGGAGTGGGCCCCCGTCGACCAGTACATCGGCGGCATCGAACACGCCATCCTGCACCTTCTTTACGCGCGATTTTTCTCCCGCCTCCTGAAAGACCTCGGCCTCGTGACGTTCGAAGAGCCGTTCTCGGCTCTCTTCAATCAGGGCATGATCACGCGCCTGTCCCCGGCGGGCCGCATCGAGAAGATGTCCAAGTCGCGCGGCAACTCGGTGTCGCTCGATTCGCTCATCGCCGCAAAGGGCGCCGACGCGGTGCGCGCGTTCGTGCTCTTCCTCGGTCCGCCGGAGAAGGACGCCGAGTGGAGCGACGAAGGCATCAGCGGCCCGGAGCGGTTTCTCTGGCGCGTCCGCGGCACGATCGAGCGCTTCCTGAAGACCGGCGCCGACCCGCAGGCGCAGCCGGCGAAGGCCGACACGCCCGCGGCGCGCGCGCGCCACATGGCGATCAAGAGGATCACGGAAGACTTCCGCGCGTTCTCCTTCCACACGGCCGTCGCGCACCTCATGGAGCTCCTGAACGGCGCCACGAGCCTCGCGGCCGACGCGGGAGCGGACGCGGGGGAGATCGCGACGACGCTGCGCACGCTCGTCACGCTGCTCCATCCGGTCGCGCCCCACCTTTCCGAGGAGCTGAACGAGAGAATGGGCGGGAAAAAGAGCCTGCTCGTGTCGGGCTGGCCGAGCTTCGATCCGGCGTTCGCCGTGGAGGAGGTCGCGTCGATCGCCGTGCAGGTGTCCGGGAAGGTGCGTGCCGAGATCAAGCTTCGAAGAGGGTCTTCTGAGAAAGAGGCGCTGGCCGCCGCTCAGGCGGAGGCGGCGCTCTCTCGGTGGCTGGACGGCAAGCAGATCGTCAAGACCATCTGGGTCCAGGACCGCCTGCTGAACATCGTGGTCAAGTGAAAAAAGAGATCTTCCTCTTCTCCTCTCTCCTCGGTCTTCTCGGCTGCGGATACTCGCTCGTGGGCACCGGGTCGAGCGCGCTGCCGGCGACCATGAAGACCGTTTACGTGGTGAGCTTCATCAACGACACGACGGTCGTGGGCCTCGAGCAGCGGCTCACGGACGCCGTCATCCGCGAGCTGTCGGCGCGCGGCCGCCTCAAGCCCGTGTCCGATAGGACTACGGCGGACGCGGAGCTGTCCGGGCGGCTGACTGGGTGCTCGGTCGCGGCCGTGCGTTTCGACGCGAGCGGAATCGCGGTCGAATACCAAGTCACCGTGACGGGGAAGATCGTGCTCACCGAGAAGGCCACCGACAAGCCCGTGTTCTCCGAGCCCGCATATCTCTTTCGGCAGCCTTACACCGTGCCCTCGAGCGCCGGCGCGTACTACGACCGCGAGCGCGAGGCCATCGACGCCATGGCGCGGCCCTTTGCCCAAAACCTCGTCACGACGATCCTCGAAGGGTTCTAGGCGAGAGTGCCCTGACGACTGCTGCGGAAATGGGCGCGGAGACAATGGCGGCGGCGCACAGAGGAAGCGCCAGGAGGACCGTTCGACGGAGCATCGTGACCTCCTCAAACGAAGAGGCCGCCGGCGGGTTGAGCCCTTCCGGCGGTCATTCGATCCTTGGAATCGCTACTTGTTCGTGACGGTTTTCTTCGCCTTGTTCACGGTTCTCGAGATCCGCGACTTGAGGCGCGAGGCGGTCTTCTTGTGGAGGACGCCCTTGCGGACGGCGACGTCGAGCTCGGAGACGGCGTTCGACAGGAGATCGCCGACCTTCGCCGCTTCAGTCTCTGCCGTCCTGCGGAGGTTTTTCACGACGTTTCGGACCTTGGTGACGACGGAGCGGTTGCGGGCCCGCCGGCGGTCGCTCTGCGCGGCGCGCTTCTTGGCTTGCTTGGTGTTGGCCATGGAGGTTCGGTGACGCCTTTCTCTTTTTCTTCTCTCGTTGGTCGTTCAGCGGGAGTCGCCACCGAGGGACTTGAGACGCTGGCGCGCGCTCTTGGCCTCGTCGGAGCCCGGAAACTGGTTGACGACGAAATTCAGCTCGACCATGGCCTGCGCCTTCTCGCCGAGCTCGAGATGGGCGATGCCCTTCTTGAGATGCGCGGCCGGCGCCTTGTCGCTCTGCGGATACGTGCGGAACAGCTTGTCGAACGCCGCGATCGCCTCGCGGGGCTTCTTCTGCGCCGACCAGCACTCGCCGGCCCAGTAAAGGGCGTCGTCGGACAGGTCGGTGCGCGGGAACTTTTCGGCGTAGTCCTCGAAGCCCTGGCGCGAGAGGTCATACCGGCCGCGCTGGTAGTCGGCCGTGGCCTGCGCGAAGAGGTCGGCGGGCGTGATGCTTCCGCCGCGCGGAACCGCCGCCGCCGCGGCGCCGCCGGCGGAACCCGGCGTGACTCCGGAGACCGGAGGCGTCTGCGGGACCGTGGCGGAAGGGGGCGAGGTGCCCATCGTTCCACCGGCCGCCGAACCGTGGGCCTGCGTCTCGGCGATCTGCTGCGAGAGCTGCGTGAGGCGGCGGTTCGCGTCCTCGAGCTTGCCCGCGAGCGTCTGCATCTCGCGCGTCAGGTCGTCGAACTTCGTGCCGAGATCGGCGTTCGAGCGCAGGAGGGTCGTCGCCTGCTTGCCGAGGTTCTCGTTCAGCTTCGCGACCTCGTCCTTGGAGGACGACTGCTTCGAGACGGCGTCGACCTGTTTCTCGACCTCGGAAAGGTGCTTGTGAAGGCCGTCGATGTCGCTTCCGCTGACACAGCCGACGGCCGCCGCGAGGAATCCCGCGGCGGCGACGAAGCGAACGGCCTTCGCGGCGCGCTCCCGGGTCACTTCGCGGTGACGACGAAGTGGGCGCGGCGGTTCTTCTGCCACGAGTCTTCGTCGTGTCCGGTGGCGAAGGGGCGCTCCTTGCCATAGGAGACCGTCTTGATCCGGCTCGCGTCAACGCCGAGCGAGACGAGGTAGTCCTTCGCGGCATTTGCGCGACGGTCGCCGAGCGCGAGGTTGTACTGCGCGGTTCCGCGCTCGTCGGCATGACCCTCGATCGTGAACCGCACGGAGAGGTACTTCTTCAGCCACGCGGCGTTCGCGGCCAGGACGTCGCGGGCATCGCTCCTCACATCGGCCTTGTCGTAGTCGAAGAAGGCTGGCTTCAGGTAGCTCGAGACCTCGCTCAGCGACCCTGTGAGCTCGCCCTTCTCCACGTTCGGCGTGGGCACCGGCGTGGGGGCGGGCGCCGGCTCAGTCGTCACGACCGTGGGCGTCGAGACCGGTGCAGGCGTGGGCGCGGGAGCGGGAGCGGCCTTGGGCTTGGAAGAACAAGAACAGGCCACGGCGAACGCGACGATAGCGAGGGTGAGAGAACCGATCTTGAGGGACTGCTTCATGGAATCGAGCCTCCGTTGACGGTGGGAATTGAGGGCGCCGTTCGGCGACCGCACCGTCGGCGTCGTCATTCTAGCGTCTTGACCCACGAGGGGGAAAAATTGTTCCCGGACGAGGTGACGATGCGCGCCGTACCGCTGCCATCGGCGCTTCCAACGGCGATCTGCGTGGAGTCGCCGCGCTGGACCTCCCAGGCGATCTTGGAGCCGTCCGGCGACCACGTCGGGCCCTCGTGGGCGCCCGGTCCGCTCGAAATCTGTACGGTCCGTCCGGAGGCGAGGTCCATGACGCAGATCTGAAAGTCGCCTTCGTTCCGGCAAGCGAACGCCAGCCGTCCGCCGTCCGGCGAGAAGGACGCCTCGTCGTTCCAGTTTCCGGCGAGCGACACGCGCCGGACGTTCGCGCCCTCGAGATCCATCATGAAGATCTGCGGCGTGCCCTGGCGATTGGACGTGAACGCGAGCTCGCGGCCGTTCGGGGACCAACGAGGCGTCGAGTCGATCGCGACGTTCTCGGTCAGGCGCCTGAGCTTCGACCCGTCCATCTGAACCGTGAAGATCTCGGTGTTGCCCTTGACGCTGCCGCAGAAGGCGACCGTCTTGCCGTCGGGGGAGAATGACGGAGAGGCGTTGAGTTGAGTCGGGACGGGGATGGGCCGCTTGTCGGTTCCGTCCTTTCCGACGAGCCACAGCCCGGGCGTGTCCTTCTCGTAAGACTGGTAAACGAGGCTCTTGCCGTCGGGCGACCAGTCGGGAGCGAGCGACAGCGTGTGGGAGTAGGTCACGCGTCGCTCGTTCTCGCCGTCGAAGTCCATCGTGTAGATCTCTTTCACGACCGCCTTGCCGGCGACCCGGTCGCGGTCGGAAGAGAAAGCGATCTTCGTGAGGAACGGCCCCGGCCTCCCCGTGAACTGGCGCACGAGGTCGCTCGCCAGCGTGTGCGCGATGCGGCGCGCCGCGCGCGTCTCGCCAGTGTATGTCTTGCCCATGATGGACTTCAGCGTGCCGAGGTCCCAGAGGAGCGCCTCGACGATCACGTTTCCCCCGTCGGGCGACAGGCGCGTGTCGACGAGGAACTGGGCCGATGTGGCCTTCCACGCGTCACCCTCTTCGCGGCTCTTCGGCGGTCGCATGCCCTTGGGGTAGAGAGCCGGGTCGGCCACGACGAAAACGCCCGAGCCCGCGAGGTCGTCGGAAAGAGTCGTATAGAACGGATCCACGGCTTTCGTCTGGAGCTCCGGCGAGAGCGGCGCGATCGTCACCGGAATCGCGAGCGGCCGGCGCGCACTGGTGGCGCCGGTAAGCGTGAGATCGATGTTGGAGGGCTGCGCATTACCCGAGGCAGGCGTCGAAGGCGCCGATGAGGGGGATGTCGGCTTCGGCACCTGGCCGAGAAGGGGCATCGCCGCCAGTGCGAACGCGGCGGCAACGAGCGAGACGCGGCCCGCTCTTTCTTCCCCTTTCAAAGAAATTTTCTCTTCTCTTCTTTCTTCGTTCAACGAGTTCCCCTTCACTGGAATTTCAGGTGCACGCCGAGCGCGTCGTTTCGGTAATCCGAAGGCAGAGGCGGGAGCGGGTTCGCGGCGTACACGGCGCGCGCCGCGGCTCGGTCGTAGTAGCTCACACCCGACGAGGAATCGACCTTGACGTCCGTCACCTGTCCGGAGCGCAGGATGCGAAATGAGATGACGCAGCTCGTGCCTTCGGCCGAGTCCGGCTTGAACCAGTTCGCGCCGATGAGCGAAAGGAGCTGTTCGACGTAGTACGCGAAGGGGAAGTCGGCGTCGAACGAGGTGACGGACGCCCCGAAGGAGACGCCCGCGCCCGAAGTGGCACCGTTCGCTGCCCCTGCCGCGCTCGGCAGCTCGAGCGCCGGCCCGCCAAGAGACTTCACGACCTCCGGGGCGGGCTTCGGCTTTTCGGGTTTCGCGGGTTTTTTCGGCTCGGGCATCGCCTTCGCCGAAGGCAGGATCTTCTCGGTGGGCTTCTCGATCACAGGCTTTGCCTTCGCGGGAGGCGCGGGCTCGGCCGGCGCCGCCACCGGGGCCGGAGCCGCGGCCTCGGGCCGCGCGAGGGACGCGGGGCTCACGACGCGCACCGGAAGAGACATCGGCACGAAAACGGGCGCCTTGCGCGGCTTCCCGACGAAGAGAAGAAGCGCGAGGAAGCCTGCGTGCGCGAGCACCGAGACGATCGCCATGAGCCCCCGGGGCGGAAGGCCGGTGCGCGCGCGCCGCGCGAGGATGTCCGAAACGGTGAGCGGCCCTGGAAGCGCCGCCACGCGCGTCGTCACGGCACCCCCTCGCCCTTGAGCTCGGTCACGATCCCGAGGCCCTCGACACCCAGCCGATTGAGCGCGTCCATGGTCTCCACGACGACGCCGAACGCGAGGTTGCGGTCGGCCTTCAGGTAGACGGCTTTGTCGCGGCGGCGCGAGAGGATGAGCTTCAGGCGGTCCCGGAGCTGTCCCTTCGGAATGGGCGTCTCGTTCAGGTAGTAGTTTCCGTTTTTCGTGATGGAAATGATGAGCGGGTCTTCGGGCGTCTTGGGAAGGTTCTGCGAGACGGACTTCGGGAGCTGGACTTCGACGCCCTGGTGCAGGAGCGGCGCCGTGACCATGAAGATGACGAGGAGCACGAGCATGACGTCGACGAGCGGCGTCACGTTGATGTCCGAGAAGGCGTCCGCGTCGTCGTCGAGCTTGAAAGCCATGCGTCGTCCGTCCTCAGGTGAAGTGGCGCTCGGCCAGGTTCATGAACTCGAGGGCGAAGTCGCGCATTTCCGCACGCGCCGCGCGCATCCTGCCGCCGAAGTTGTTGTACGCGATGAGAGCGGGAACGGCCGCGACGAGGCCGGCGGCGGTGTTGATGAGGGCCTCGGCGATACCCGGCGCCACCACGACGATCGACGTCGAGCCCTTCTGGGCGATCTGCGAGAACGCGATCATGATGCCCATCACGGTGCCGAAGAGGCCGATGAACGGCGTCGCCGAGGCCGTGGTCGCGAGAAACGACAGCCCCCGCGTGAGGCGCGTCGTCTCGACACCGGCCGCGCGCTCGAGGGCCCGTTCGATGGACGCGAGGCTCTTCACGAAGAGGCGCCCCGTGTCGGCCGGCGCCACTTCGCGGCCGTCCTTCACCTGCTGGTCGAGCTCGGCGTAACCCGCGCGAAAAATTCCGACGAGCGGGCTCGCCTCGCACTTGTCGCAGATGCCGAGGACGTCGGCGAACTTGCGGCTCTTGCGGAAGTGCTTCAGGAATACGCGCGAGTCGGACGCAGCGCGTGAGAAACTCCACAGCCGGCCGATGATGATCGCCCACGACACCAGGGAGAAAAACGCGAGGACGATCAGGACGGCCTTCGCCGTCGGTCCCGCCGAAAGGAAAAGCTGGGCAATGTTCGAGTTGCCGGCTTCCGTCATGGTTTCAGGTGACTCCCTCTCGGGATGCGTTCCGCGACGGACCCGTCTCGAGCCGTCCCGTCAAAGTAGCACGGAATCTTCAAGGGGGTCAAAGCGTTGGCTGCTTTTCGGGACCCTCGTCGCGACCTTCGCGCTCGGCTTCGCGGAGCCCGCGCGGGCCGCCGCGACACCCGGCGACATTCTGCCGCTCGCGTCCGTGAAGGCGGGGATGAAGGGCTACGGCCTGACGGTCCTTCGCGGCTCTCTCGTGGAGCGCTTCGACGTGGAGGTCCTCGGCGTCGTGCCGAATTCCCTCGGGCGGTCGCAGATCCTCGTGCGCGTCTCGGGGCTCGGCCTCGAGAAGACCGGAATCATTGCGGGGATGAGCGGCAGCCCCATCTACTTCGAAGGCCGGCTCGCGGGGGCACTGGCGGCCACATGGGGCTTCCCGAAGGAGCCCATCGGATCGGTTACGCCGATCGAGTCCATGCTCGCCATCGACAGCGACGACGCGGCGGCCGGTTCCGGGAGCGGCGCGCGGTCGACATCGGGAGCCGCAGGATTCCGTGCGTTCGCCGAGACGCTCTCCCTTCCGGAGGAAGAGCGCCTGGCGGCTCTTCGGAAGATCGTCGACGCGCGCTCCGGCCCGCCCGCGCGCGCACAGGCCTCGCTGCTCGCTCCCGTGATCACCGGCTTTCCGGTCGACACGCTCGGGCGCTGGGGTACGGACATCGCGCACCTCGGCATTCCCATCGCCCTCGGGGCGGGCACGATTTTGGCCTTTCCGGGAACCGCCCTCCAGGCGGCCGAGCGGGCGCGCCCGGCGGCGCCCATCGAGCCGGGCTCCGCCGTTACGGCGCTCCTCATCGACGGCGACCTGCAGCTCGGCGCGACGGGCACCGTGACGAGGCTGGACGGCGAAGGGCACTTCCTCGCCTTCGGCCACCCGTTTCTCGGCGCCGGGACTCTCGAGCTGCCGGTCGCGCCTGCCGAAGTCGTGGCGGTGTTTCCGAGCGCGATGCTCTCTTTCAAGATGGCTTACGCCCTCGCTCCCGCGTACCGCCTCACCCACGACCGCGACAGCGGCGTGGCGGGGCGCACGGACCGGGCCGCGACGCTCGTCCCGGTGCATTTCCGGCTCGAGTCGGGAAGCGACCCCCCGCGCACGCTGTCGTGGGGCGTGGCGCACGAAACGGCTCTCTTCCCGATCCTCGTCACGATCTCCCTGGACGCGGCTCTCACGACGCTCGACCCGACGCCGGTCGACCGCACGCTCCGCCTGCGCATCGCCGTCGCGACGAAGGCCGGGCCGTTCGTCTACGCGGACCAGATGACGGGTCCGCGAGCGAAGGAGCTCGCACTCATGACCGCGAACGTCCTCGCGGGCCTCGTCGCCCAGAACGAGTACGAGGATCCGGAGATCTCCGGCGTGGACATCTCGATCGTCAGCGCACCCGGCGAGAAGCGGCTGCGGATCGTGGACGCGGCTCTCTCGACGCGCACGGTGGCGCCCGGGAAGACGTTGCACGCCACCGTGCGTCTCGTGGACCGCCGTGGCGCTGAGGAGACGCGTGTCCTCTCCTTCACCGTGCCGAAGGAGGCGCCCGAGGGGCGGGCGATCGTCATCGTGGGCGATGGCAATACGGCCTCCGGCGTGCGCATCGCGGCCCAGCCGGCAGAGCCGCGCACGCTCGCGGGGCTGCGCGCCGCGCTCGACCGACTCGTGCCCGCGGACCGTCTCGCGGCGCTCCTCCTCGTTCCGGCGCGCGGGGCCACGACGGGAGACGACACGCTGAGCGCGCTGCCTCCGTCGTTCGCGATGGTCCTTTCCGAGGGAGGCGACACGAACGCGCGCTCTTCCGTTCCGGTCCGCGTCCTCGCCGAGGAGATTCTCATCCTCGACCGGCCGGTGTCCGGCTCCGTGCGCCTCGAACTCGAGGTAGAAAGGCCCCGCTCCTGATGCGACGTTCCGCCCTCGCCCTCACGCTCGCCGCCGCGCTTCTCGCCGCGCCCCCGCTCGTGGGAGGGACGCCGCACATCGCCGTAACCTCCGGCGCGCGCGACTTCCTCGCGGGTGACGCGAAGGGCATCGCCATCTCCGCCGACGGAAGGCTCACGCTCGGCGCGGCGCTCGCGACCCGCGCGTGGCCCGACGACGCGGCCGACGCGGCCATCTTCGCCGCGGCCGGCGACACATCCGGCCACGTGTTCTTGGCGACGGGCGGCGGGCTGGGCCGGCTCTTCGTGTCGAGCAGCGCGAAGGTGACGCTCCTCTTCAGTGCGCCCGAGCCGAACATCACGGCCGTGGCCGTGGCCCCGGACGGGACGGTCGTGTGCGGTTCGTCCCCGAACGGAAGGATCTACCGCGTCGACCCGAAGGCGACGGATCCCGCGACGTCCGGCACGGTCCTCGCCGACCCCAAGGAGGCCGCGATCTGGGCGCTCGCGTTCGCGAAGGACGGAACCCTCTACGCCGGGACGGGGAACAAGGGCCGCGTTTATCGCAAGACGCCCTCGGGCGCCCTCGAGCTCTTCCGCGAGATCGAGGACGTGCACGTGAGGACGCTTGCCGTGGGTCCCGACGGCACCGTGTATGCGGGCACGTCGGATCGCGGCCTCGTCGTGGCGCTGCCGGCCCAGAGCAGCCCGCGCACGCTGCACGACTTCTCGCGTCCCGAGGTCACCGGTCTCGCCGTGGACGCCAAGGGCATCGTCTACGCGGCGGCATCCCAGCTCGATCCATCGGCCGGCCGACCCGCGCCCACGGACCTGCGCCTCCGGCCGACGCCGACGCCCACGCCGACCCCGTCGGGCACCGACGACACGCCGCGCGGTTCGGTATCGGTATCCGCCTCGACGTCGCCCGTGCGGCCTCCAGCGGAGACGCGCTCGGCGAGCAGCTCCGAAATCGTCGTCATTCAGCTCGACGGCTTCGTCGAGCCGGGCTGGATCTTTCCCGAGGAATCGATCCTCGGGCTGCGTCTCGACGCGGGCGGCGCGCTTCTCGTGGCGACGGGCTCGCGTGGGCGCGTGTACGAGTGGAAGGACCGGCGTATGCGCCTCGTGGCCTCGACCGGTGAAAAGCTCGCGCTCGCGGTCCCCGCGGCCGGAGCAGGCTTCGCCGTGGTGACGATGGGCTCGGCGGGAATCCTGAGGCCCCAGTCCGGCCTCGCGGCTTCCGGCACGTTCACGTCAGCCGTCAAGGACGCCCTGCGCCTGTCCGCGTTCGGTCGCCTTCGCTGGGAAGGGCAAGTGCCCGCGGGAGCGACTCTTGTGCTCTCCGTGCGAGCGGGCAACTCGGACAAACCCGACGGCACGTGGTCCCCCTGGATGCCTGTTTCTTCCGACGGCGGCGCGAAGCCTCCCATGGCGCGCTTTTTCCAATGGAAAGCGGAGCTGAAGGCTTCGCCGAAGGGCGAGTCGCCGGTCGTCGAGCGCGTGGACCTCTCGTACGCCGAGCGCAACGCGCGCCCCGTGCTCGAGAACCTCGCCGTTCTCGAGCCCGGCGCCGTTTTCGCGCGCAGCGGCGGGGGCTCCGGCGTCCTGTCCGTCGCGAATCCCGACGAGTCCGGTATCTACGCGGGCCTCGAGGTGCCGCGCGATGGCGCGGGCGAAGGCCCGGGGAAGCGGCTCTTCCGGAAGGGCTACCGGACGCTCACGTGGAAGGGCACAGATCCGAACGGCGACGCCCTGCGCTACGAAGTGGAGGCGCGCCGTGAAGAAGGTTCGGCGTGGTTTCCTGTCCGCAAGGACCTCGAAGACGCCTACCTCTCGTTCGACACGACGGCGCTCTCCGACGGGCGCTACCGTTTTCGGGTGACGGCGTCGGACCGCCTCTCGCAGCCCGAGAGCGAAGCGCTCACGGCGCGCGAGGAGACCGGGGTCGTCGTCATCGACAACACGCCGCCCGTCCTGAAGGTGGAGTCGAAAAGGGTCGAAGGGGACTCCGTCGTCGTGACGGTTCTCGCCACAGACGCCCTTTCGCCCGTCACGAAAGCCGAAGGCGCCGTGAACGCGGATCGCTGGCGCCTCCTGCCCGCCGAGGATGGCGCGGCCGACTCGCCGGTGGAGCGGTTCGTCTTCCGCGTCCCGAAGCCACCGGGGCCGGCCGTCCTATCGATGCGCGTGCTCGACTCGGCGGGTAATGTCGCGGCGATCTCCGTGGAGTGGCCGTTTTGAAAAAGCTCGCGCTCCTCGTCCTCGCGCTCTTCCTCCCGGCCTGCGGCGTGCGCGGAAAAAGCCAGGAGAGCGTCGTGCGCCGCCGCCTCGAAGGCGAACCGAAGACGCTCAACCCGATCCTCGCCACGATGGATCCCGAGCAGATCGTCCTCGCGCTCCTCGAGCGGAACCTGCTCGACTACGACGAGAAGCTGAACCTCGTGCCGGGCCTTGCGGAGGAGGTCTCCGATTCTCCCGACCATCTCACGTACACGATCCGCCTCCACAAGGACGCGCGGTGGGAGGACGGCACGACCGTCACCTCCCGGGACGTCGTCTTCACGCTCACGGCGCTCCTCGACCCGAAGACGCCCGCGCTCACGCGCCGCGCGCTCTTCGACGGTTTCGTGAAAGCCGAGGCCGTGGACGCCCGCACGGCGCGCGTCGTCTTCAGTACGGCCGCCGCCGGGCGGCGCGACGCCTTCAACCTGCCCCTCCTTTCCGCGGCCGCATGGGCGGGCGCCGACGTGGCCACGCATCCACGCAATCGGAATCCGCTCGCGAACGGGCCTTACCGCCTCGGATCGTGGGAGGCGGGCCGGACGCTGACCCTCGTGCGCAACACGCAGTACTTCGGCGAGAAGCCCGCCCCCGAGCAGGTGATCTTCCGGGTCGTCCCCGAGACAGCGCCGGCGTTCGCGGCGCTCCAGGCCGGCGATCTCGACGAGATGCGTCTCATCTATGCGCAGAAGAAGGAGCTGGACGCGAAGGCGGGCATGGCCGGCGCTCCGCGCGTCGTCACGTTCGACGAGCTCGCGTATTCGTATCTCGGCTGGAACAACCGCCTGCCGGTCTTCGCCGACCGCCGCGTGAGGCGTGCCCTCACGATGCTCGTGGACCGCGAGAGCATCGGGCGCAACCTCTACGGGGGTCTCGCGAAGCTCGCGAACGGACCCCTTCCGCCCGCGCACTGGGCATGGGATGCCTCCCTGACACCGTGGCCCTACGACCCGAAAGCCGCCGAGGTGCTCCTCGACGAAGCCGGTTTCCGCAAAGGCCCCGACGGAATGCGGCGCAAGGGCAACCTGCGTCTTGCGTTCACTCTCTCGCTCGGCATGGGGAGCGACGTCCAGCGCCAGATCGTGGAGCTGGCTCAGCAATCTTTCCGAAAGGCGGGCATCGAGATGGCGATCCAGCCGCTGGAGTGGGCGGCTTTCGCGGCGAAGATGGATGCCGGGGAGCTCGAGGCCTGGGCGGCGGCTCTGAACCTCGACCCGAACCCCGACCTCGCCGTGAGCTGGCACTCCGCCCAGGTGCCGCCGGTCGGCCTCAACGCGGCCTTCTACAGGAATCACGAGGTGGACGTGCTCCTGGAACGTCTCAAGACGACGTTCGACCGGGAAGAGACACGCGCCCTCCTCGCGCGGGTACAGTTGCTGATCCACGATGACGAGCCGGTGACGTTCCTGAATATTCCGTTGACGAAGTGGGGCGTTTCCTCACGCCTGACGAACGTGAGGACGTCGCCATACGGCCTCTTCCTGTTCTGGCCGGGGGCGGCCGGCTGGCGGACGAGCACCACCACGGGTCCGATCTCGTAGGCCCATGGCCACACGGAGCCGCATCACCGAGTAAGCCAAGTAACATCTCCCCATGCTCCGTTTCGCGCTGCGGCGGGTGGCCTCTGCCGTCCTGACGCTGCTCGGCGTCCTGGCGCTGGTGTTCGGGCTGGTCACGGCTGCGCCGGGCGACGCGGCGGCGCTCGCCGCACGCGCGGGCGGAAACCGCGCCGTGGCGGTCTCGCCGGAGGCGCTGGCCGCGTTCCGGCATCTCTACGGCCTCGACCGGCCCGTGGCCGAGCGCTTCCTGACGTGGGTCTGGCGCGCCGTGCGCCTCGACTTCGGGCGATCGCTCGTGGACGGCCAGCCCGTGACGCTTCGGGTCGCCCGCGCGCTCCCAACGACCTTCGCGCTCAACCTGGCCGCCCTGCTCCTCGCGTGCGTGATCGGCGTGCCTCTCGGCGTCGCGGCGGCTCGCCGGCCGGCCGGGCGCCTCGACCGGATCTCCGGATTCCTGTGCGACGCGCTCTTCTCGACGCCCTCCTTCGTCGTCGGACTTGTCCTTCTGCTCGTCTTTTCGGGCTGGCTACGCGTCACGCCCCTCTTCGCCGATGCGGAAACCGGGCTGCGTGGCTTCCTCCTCCCGGTCGTGACCCTCGCCCTGGCGTCGCTCGCATTCGTCGCGCGTTTCGTGAGGGTATGCGTCGCGACGGCGCTCGCCGATCCGGCCGCGCTCGCGGGACGCGCCCGCGGCGAAGGACCGTCCGAGGAGATCCGGCGCGCCCTCAGGCGCTCGTCGGCACCTTTCGCCGCGATGGGCGCTGCGCTGGTGCCGTCCGTCGTGTCCGGCTCGATCCTCGTGGAGCGCGTCTTCTCGCTGCCTGGAGCGGGCGGCCTCCTCGCCGAGGCCGTGTTCGCGCGGGATCTTCCCACCGTCCTCGCCCTCACGCTCCTCTCGGCGGTCGTGGTGGTGGCCGCGTCGCTCGCGGCCGACCTCGTCACCGCGGCGCTCGACCCGCGTACCGTTCGCGAGGACGTGCCCGCGGCAGGGGGAGTCGCCGCATGACCGCCCCCCGGGCCGCGCTTTCTCGCGCCGCGCTCGCTTTCGCGCTCTTCCCGCTGCTCGCACTGCTGGCGCCGCTTGTCGCACGCGAGAAGCCGTGGGTGTCCGGCCGCTTAGGGGAGACGGTTCTCAGCGCGCCCGTGCCCTTCGACCCGGATGCGGTGGATCTCGACCGGCGCCTCGCGCCGCCCGGCCGGCGGCACCTCTTCGGCACGGACGAGCTGGGCCGCGACGTTCTCTCGCGCGCCCTCCACGGTGCCCGGCTTTCCGTGGCAGCCGGCCTCCTTGCCTCCGCGCTCGCCCTCGGCCTCGGCGCGGCGCTCGGGACGCTTGCGGGATGGGCCGGCGGCCGTACCGACCGGGCAGTGCTCCTTTTCCTCCAGATCGTGCAGGCGCTTCCGGCTCTCGTGCTCGTAATCGCCGGCGCGGCGTTCTTGAAGCCGTCGTTCCTCGTCGCGGCGCTCCTCATCGCCCTCACGGGCTGGACGGATTCGGCCCGCCTCGTGCGTGCGGGCACGCAGCGCCTGCGGAACGAGGCGTTCGTGGACGCGGCGCGCGCCTCGGGCGCCTCGACCGCGCGCCTGCTGTTCGTCCACGTGCTTCCGCACGCGCTTCCGCCCGCGCTGGCCACGCTCCCCTACGTGCTCGGCTCGGCCGTGCTCACGGAGGCCGGTCTGTCGTTCCTCGGGCTGGGGACGCCACCGCCCGCGGCCTCGTGGGGACGCGCGCTGGCCGAAGCGCGGGGCCTTCTCCCGGGCGCATGGTGGTGCGTCCTGCCGCCCGCCGTCGCGCTGTTTTTCCTCGTGTGGACGGCACGCCGCCTCGGCGACGCGTTCCTCGGAAGGCGCGGGGACGTACAATCCCGACTCGCGTGAAGCGCACCGCCGTCTACCCGGGCACGTTCGATCCCATGACGAACGGCCACGTCGATCTCATCCGGCGGGGCTGCAACATCTTCGACCGCGTGCTCATCGCCGTCCTCATCGACACCGAGAAGGCGCCGCTTTTCACCGTGGAGGAGCGCCTTCACATGATCCGCGGGATTTTCCGGCGCGAGCCGAAAGTCGTCGTGAAGTCATTCAGTGGCCTCCTCGTGGAGTTCATGCGAAAGGAGAACGCGCGTATCGTCGTGCGCGGCCTCCGCGTCGTCTCGGACTTCGAGCACGAGTTCCAGATGGCCCTCATGAACCGCCGCCTCGGTCCGGAGGTCGAGACGCTCTTTCTCACGCCGAAGGAGGAGCTGTCGTATACGTCGAGCCGCCTCGTGAAGCAGGTCCACCAGCTCGGCGGCGACGTCACCGGCCTCGTTCCCGCGCTCGTCCACCGCGCCCTCGCGAAGAAGGTTCCGAACGGCGGCTAGGCGCTTCAGGCGATCCCGGAGAATTCCCGGAACGCCTTTGCGATGGCTTCGGGGACGGTTCGGGGCCGGCCGGCCGCGTCGAGGAAGAGGTGCTGCGTCTCGCCTTCGGCGGCGAGCGCGCCGTCCACGAGGACGATCTCGTACTGGAACGTGCAACCCCGGCTCTTCATTTCCGTCATCCGGGCCCGGACTCTCACGGTGTCGCCGTAGCGTACGGTGCGGCGGTAGCGCACGCGCGCCTCGGTGACCGTGATGAACGAGCCCTCGGCCTCCATGCGCGGATAGGGATAACCGGCCCGCTCGCAATACGCCGTGCGCGCGACCTCGAACCAGATGATGTAGTTGCCGTGATAGACGACGCGCTGGGCGTCGGTCTCGGCATAGCGCACCTGGATGGAGGTTTCGACGGCGGGATGGGAGGCGCTCACGGTCCCCTAGACTAGACGATGGCCATGAGAGTGCTCTTCAATGGGGGTGGTTGGGGATTGGGGGAGGGAGAAGAAGAGAAGATTTTCTTAGAAGGTGAAGAGGGAAGACTGCAGGCCGGGAGGCCGGAACAGCTGCCCGACGTTCTCGCGTCGCTGGACGAGGTCGCTTCCTCCGGCGATCCGCATCTCCTCGCTGCGGGATTCATCTCCTATGAGGCCGGCGTCTGGCTGGAAGGGTCGGCTTCGCTCGTCCGCCCTCACGATTTTCTTCCCTTCGCAGAATTCTCCATCTTCGATACCAGCCGCTCTGCCGCGGCACGACGCACGCCGGCGGCGCGTGAACCGTCCGCCCCATTCACCTTCGAAGAATCGGCACGCGGGCAGCACGTGCTCTCATCGGACCTCGCGGAGCAGTCGCTCTCTCCGGACGAATGGACGAAGGGCGTCGGCGCCATCCGGGACGGCATCGCCCGGGGCGACGTCTACCAGGTCAATCTTTCGCGCCGCACGCGCTTCGCGGCCTGCGTCGAACCCTTCGCCCTCGCGCGCGCGCTTTACGCCGACAACCCCGTGCCCTTCGCCGTGACGCTCGCGCGCGACAATTGGGCCGTCGTGTCGAACTCGCCCGAGTTGTTCCTCGACGTGGACCTCGCGGCGCGACGCGCGATCACGAAGCCCATCAAGGGCACGATCGCACGGGGAGCGGCGGAGGCCGACGATGCAGCCCGGCGGCGTGAGCTTCTCGCTTCCGCGAAGGACGCCGCGGAAAACGTGATGATCGTCGACCTTCTCAGGAACGATCTCGGCAAAGTGGCCGAGAGCGGACGCGTCGAGACGACCGCGATGAGGATCCTGAAGTCGTTCTGCCATCTCCACCACCTCGAATCCACGGTGGAGGCGCACCTGAGGCCTGACGCGAGGCTGTCGGACGTCCTGCGCGCCACTCTGCCCGGCGGCTCGATCACGGGCGCGCCGAAGCGCGCGGCGCTGCGTTTCATCCACGACCTCGAGCCCGTGCCGCGCGGCGCGTACTGCGGGGCCGCGGGCTTCGTGCGCGGCGACGGGCGGGCCGTCTTCAACGTGGCGATCCGGACGGCGATCCTCGGCCGGGATACAGTCGACTATCACGCGGGAGGGGGAATCGTATGGGATTCGCTGGCGGAGGCCGAATGGGGCGAAACGGAAGCGAAGTCGCTGGAGTTCGGAGCGGCGATGGCGTCGCTCGCGGCCGGAGAGCCGCCGCGTGAGCGTTGATCAGGCCCCCGTCCCGTTCCTGTCGCCCGCCGTGCAACGCGGCTTCGGCTTCTTCGAGACGGCGCTCCTCGCCGGCCGGCGCGCGGTCCTGTGGGAGCCGCACCTCGACCGCATGCACCGCATCCTCTCGGGCCTCGACCTCCCGAAGCCGTCGCGCGAATCCCTCAATGCCGCCGCCAGGCGCGTTCTCGACGCGTCCCCGCCGAAGCCGACAGAGCAGCGCGCGCTGCGCCTCACGTGGTTCGCGGAGGGCGATGACCTCGACGATCCGGCGTCGTTCCGCCTCGAAGCCCACCTCACGCCGATTCCGGAGAGCCGCCTCGCCCGCCGGAGCGGCTCGCACTGCGTCTCGTTGCCGCCCGACCTTCAGCGCGACACGCCAGCCGTGAAGTCCACGAGCTACTTCGCCGCGGTCCAGGGAGGACGTCTCGCGAAGAAAGCCGGAGGCGACGAAGGGCTATTCCGCTCTCCGAACGGGACCTACCTCGAAGGCACGACGACGGGCCTTGCCGCCTGGAACGGGGGCACGCCGGTGCTCGCGCCAAAAGGCGTCCTCCCGAGCGTGACGGCGGCAGCCTTCTTCGGCGGGCATGCCGCGTTGGCGCCCCTCACGGCGGAGAAGCTCCGCGAGGGGGCGATTCTCCTGGGCTCGCTGACGATGGCGACGCCGATTCTCACGCTCGATGGAGCGCCTTGCGCGCGTCCCCCAGAGATGCTCGCGCGGATCGCGGAATTCAATCGCCGGCTCCTCGAAGACCCCGCCCTTGGCACGGAGCTTTAGCAGCGACTACACTTTCCCTCTTATGGCCAAGCCTCGCTCCACCTCCGCGTCTCGCCACGTCCTCTTCACGGGATTCCCAGGGTTCATCGGGGCGCGGCTCATCCCGCGCCTGCTCGAGCTCGAGCCCGGCACCACATTCCATTGCCTCGTCCAGGAGAAGTTCCTCTCCGCGGCCGACGCGTCGGTCGCGGCCCTCGCGGAGGAGCACCCAGGCACGAAGGGGCGCATCCACCTTGTCGTGGGCGACATCACGTCGCCCGGCCTCGGTCTGGCCGCGTCGAAGGCGAAGGCGCTCACGAAGAACCTCGCGGGTTGCTTCCACCTCGCCGCGGTCTACGACCTCGCGGTCGCGCGCGACGTGGGCCTGCGCATCAACGTCGAGGGCACGAAGAACGTGCTCGACCTCCTGACGGGCGCGTCGTCCTTCGAGCGCCTCGATTACGTCTCCACGGCGTATGTCTCGGGGACCGCCGTCGGCACGTATCGCGAGACGGATCTCGACGTCGGGCAGAAATTCAAGAATTTCTACGAGGAGACGAAGTTCCTCGCCGAGGTGGCCGTGAAGGAAAGCGGCCTTCCCGCCGCGATCTACCGCCCCGGCATCGTCGTCGGCAGCTCGAAGACGGGGGAGACGGCGAAGTTCGACGGCCCCTACTTTTCCCTGAACGCCATGGGTGTGCTGCCATCGCCCGGCGTCTTCATCAAGGTGGGCACGGGCGACGCGCCGGTGAACCTCGTGCCCGTGGACTTCGTTCTCGAGGCGATTGCGCGCCTCTCGACGTGGAATGGCGCCGTCGGAAAGACGTACCACCTCACGGACCCGAGTCCCTCGACCGCGTTCGAGATCGAGGAGTTGTTCGCGAAGGCGCTCGGGAAGTCGTTCGTCTATGTGCCGGTGCCGCACCTCATCGCGAAGCTGCTCTTCATGCCGAAACCGATCCAGAAGTCGTTCGGGATGCCCGTTCAGTCGCTCGACTATTTCGACCACCCCGTGAGCTACGACGCCGCCGTGGCCACGAAGGACCTCGCGCGCTTCGGAGTCACTTGCCCGCCGTTCACCGACTACGTCCAGAAGCTCGTCGCCTTCTGGCGCAAGAAGAAGGACGTGATCACGCGCGGAGCGATGATTTGAGACGTTCGTTTCCCTTCACGAACGCGCCGATCATCGACGGCCAGGACGTGAAGACGGGCGCGGCCTTCGCGGCCGTGAATCCCGCCACCGCCGAGCCGTTCGCGGATGTGCTCCGCGCCGGCCCGCGCGAGATCGACATGGCCGTCGCCTCGGCACGGAAGGCGTTCCTCTCGTGGTCGAGGACGCCGGTGGCGGACCGGCAGCGGCACCTCGCGCGCCTCCTCGAGGAGGTGTGTCGGGCGCACGACGACGTGGCCCGCCTCATCGCAACCGAGCAGGGCAAGCCCGTGGGCGAGGCGCGCGCCGTGGACATCGTGCCCGCGGCCGACACGCTCCGCTACCTTTCGCGCCACGCCGGCGAGCTCCTCGCCGAGAGGCCCATCGACTACGCGCAGATCCTCTTCGCGCACAAGAAGGGGAGCTTCCGCTTCGAGCCCCTTGGCGTCATCGCGGTCGTGACGCCGTGGAATTTCCCGTTCGGCATTCCCTTCGTCGAGATCGCGGCCTGCCTCGCGGCGGGCAACACCGTCGTCCTGAAGCCGGCGTCGGCCGCGGCCCTGACGGGCCTCGCGGTCGGCGACCTCTGCCGGCGCGCGGGCTTGCCGCCCGGCGTCGTGAACGTCGTGACGGCTGGAGGCGCGGACACGAACGTCCTGATCGAGCACACGGGGATCGCGAAGGTGCTCTTCACGGGCTCGGTTTCGACGGGCGTCGAGGTCATGCAGCGCGCCGCGAAGAACCTGACCGGCGTCGTCCTCGAGCTGGGCGGCAAGGACGCGGCCGTGGTGGCGGCCGACGCGGATCTCGACCGGACGGCCGCGGGGCTCGTCTGGGGCGCGTTCGTGAACGCCGGCCAGACGTGCGGCTCCGTCGAGCGCGTTTACGTGGTCAAGGAAGTCGCGGCCGAGCTCCTCCCGAAGATCGTGGCGCGCGCGAAGGCGCTCCGTCTCGGCGACCCGCTTTCGACGACGACCGACATGGGGCCGCTCACGACCTCGGGCCAGCGGGATCTCGTCGAGGAGCATCTCCAGGATGCCGTGTCGAAGGGCGCGAGAATCCTCGTGGGAGGAGAGCGTCCGCAAGCGAAAGGCTGGTGGTTCCCGCCGACGGTCCTCACGGGCGTCGACCACGCCATGCACGCCATGTGCGACGAGACTTTCGGGCCGCTCCTGCCCGTCATGGTCGTTGACTCGCTCGACGAGGCGATCCGGCTTGCGAACGACTCCTCGTTCGGCCTCACGGCCTCCGGCTGGACGCGCTCGCGCCGCACGGCACGCAAGCTCGCCGAAGAGCTGCATGCGGGCACGGTGACGATCAACGACCACCTGTTCTCATTCGGCGAGCCGACCGCGACGTGGGGCGGCGTGAAGAAGTCCGGCGTGGGCCGCAGCCATGCGGGCTTCGGCCTCTACGAGCTCGTGAACATCAAGCACGTGAGCGTGGATCTCGGAGACACCCCGGCCATGCCGTGGTGGTATCCATACGATGCCGCCTTCCACGCGTTCACGAAGAGCGCTTTCGGAACCCTCTACTCGAACGATCCGCGCAAAAAAGTCCCCGGCGCGCTCGGCCTCCTCGGCAGCGGCCGCTTCTTCGGCTACGTGAAGGTCTCGACGCTCGCGACGCGCCTCGGGAAGGTGTTCTAGCCTTCACGGCCTCTCCATCGGGACCACCCGCCGTACCGCGAGTTGGACTCGCTTCGTAGAATCGCACCCATGGGCGCGCCTCCGGATCTCTCCTTCTATCCCGACCAGCCGGGCATCTATCTCTACAAGGACGCGAAGGGGAGGATTCTCTACGTCGGGAAGGCACGGTCGATCCGCAAGCGCCTCGCGTCGTACTTCAACGCCGGGCCGAAGCATCCGAAGACCGAGGCTCTCCTCGCCGACTTCGCGACGATCGACACGGTCGTGGCGACGACCGAGAGCGAGGCCCTCGCGCTCGAGAACGCGTTCATCAAGAAGCACAAGCCGCGGTACAACATCCTCCTTCGCGACGACAAGACGTATCCGTACATCAAGGTCACGACGGGCGAGGACTGGCCCCGGGCCTTCGTCACGCGGCGCGTCCTGAAGGACGGCCACAGCTATTTCGGACCGTTCCTCCCGGCGCGCACGTGCCGCGGCGCCATGAAAATGGTCCAGCGGATGTTCCAGATCCGCACCTGCCGGATCGAGATCGACGGCACGCTTCCGCGCCCCTGCCTCTACTACGACATGCACGCCTGCCTCGGGCCGTGTGTCGCCGGCCTCACGACGAAGGCCGCGTACGACGAGGCGGTGAAGGACGTGCTCCTGTTTCTCTCCGGGCGGAACGCGGAGCTGGGGCCGCGCCTCGAGGAGAAGATGCGTGCGGCGGCCGAAGCCGAGGCGTTCGAGATGGCGGCGGCGTACCGCGACTGCCTGCGCACCGTCGAGGAGCTCGCCGAGAAGCAACGCGTGCAGTCCTTGTCGGGGGAGGACGTGGACGTCTTCGGCGACTTCTCCGACGCGGGCAACCTCGCCGTGTCGATCCTCTTCGTGCGCGGAGGCGTCGTTCTCGACTCGCGAGAGTACTTCTGGGAGAGGCTCGGCGACGTGCCGGCCGAGGAGTTCTGGATCTCGCTCCTCTCGCAGTTCTACGACGGGACGACTTTCCTCCCGCACGACATCCTCCTGCCCGTCGACCTCCCCGACGACGCGCTCGAGCCGATCGAAGCGTGGCTCACCGAGCGGCGCGGCTCCCGCGTGGCCATCAAGACGCCCCGGCGCGGCGTGGCGTTCGAGCGCGTCCAGATTGCCCGAGACAACGCGCGCCAGAACCATCTCCGGCGCTTCCGGCGCGTGCACGAGCGTGGCGAGAGGGCGACGCTCGCGCTCGCCAGGGCGCTCGACCTTGATCACCGTCCGTCCCGGATCGAGTGCTTCGACGTCTCCCATCTTCATGGAGAGGCGACCTATGCCTCGTGCGTCGTCTTCGTGGACGGTGAGCCCGTCAAAGAGGAGTACCGCCTGTTCCGCATCGAGCGGCCGGGCATCGACGACTTCGCATCGATTGCCGAGGCCGTCTCACGCCGCTACGCGAGCGCGAACGAGCAGGGGAGACCGCTGCCCGACCTTCTCCTGATCGACGGCGGCAAGGGCCAGCTGTCGGCCGCGCTCGCGGCGCTCGATCGCATCGGGGTCCAGATGGCGGCGGCCGGCCTCGCAAAGCGCGAAGAGCAGGTGTTCGTTCCGGGCCGTTCGGCGCCGATCGTCCTCGCGCGAACGAACGCGGGTCTCAGACTGCTCCAGAGAGCCCGCGACGAGGCGCATCGCTTCGGCCTCAAGTCGCATCGGCGGGCGCGCGGCAAACGCGCCCTCGAGAGCCCGCTTCTCGCGATTCCCGGCCTCGGACCATCGCGCGTGAAGACGCTTCTCGCCGCCTTCGGTGGCGCCGAAGCCGTCCTCGCCGCCACGGACGGGGCGCTCGCGGCCGTCGCCGGCAAAGCCGTCGCGGCCCGGGTCGTCAGGTTTCGGGAGAACCGGCCCGGCGAAAGATCCGGTGTCGCTGCTACACTTTCCGAGGAATGACGCCCTCCAGCGATAGCCGTGTTCGGATGCTGACGGGGGGCTCGCTCGAGCGCACGCCGTTCGCCGAGGTCGTTCGGAATCTCTATCGGGAACGCGTGACGGGAAAGCTGCTCGTCTCCAGCGGCGGCGAGGAGCGGACGTTCTCGTTCGACGTGGGCCAGATTCTCTTCGCGAGCTCGAACCGTGAGGCGCAGCTCGTGGGAGACCTCCTCCGAACGTTCGACCTCGCCGAGGAGAACCTCCTCCTGTCGGCTTTCGAGAAGGCGCTCAATGAGCCGGGACGTGGCCTGGCCAAGGCCCTCACCGAGTCCGGTGCGGTTCCAAACTACGTCGCGGAGGCCGCGGTCCGGGCGCTTTCGGAGCGCATCTTCTTCGACACGCTCCGGTGGACGACCGGCGTGTTCACCGTCACGCCTCTCGAGACGGCGCCCGACGTGCCCGTCAAGATGGAACGCCCGACCGGGGGCATCCTCCTCGAGGCGCTGCGCCGCCTGCCCGCGCCCGCGTCCCAGCTCAACTCGCCGCTCGATTCGGGCGCGCGGCCGGTTTTCTCCCCAGATATTCTTCTCCGCTATCAGGCGATTCTCGTGTCGGCCGCGGAGGCCGAAGTGCTCGGCAAGGTCGACGGTGAATTGACGGTGGCGCAGATCCACATCGACCAGCGCATCATCGCCAGGCTTGCGGCCACGGGGCTCGTGCAGCTCGTCGCCCAAGGCCGCCCCATCGAGAAAAGCAGCGTGCCCGAGGGCCTTCCGTTTCTAAACGTCGAGATTGCGGGTGCGCCGCCTCCCGCGCGCTTGGCCGAGCAGAACGACCTCCAGCGCGACCTCATCTGGAACACCTACCGGCGCCTGGACTGGGCAACGCACTACGATCTCCTCGGCGTCGAGAACGATGCCCCGGTCGAGGCCATCGCGAAGGCTCTCCACGAGCGCGCGCGCCTCTTCCATCCGGACCATCATCTGAAGTCGCATCTCCTGGACGCCCGCGACGCCCTCGAAACGCTGTTCGCCCGCCTCAGGGGAGTCGAGCGCACGTTTCGGACTCCCGAGGCGCGCAAGGCGTACGACCGGACTCTCGAGGTGAGCGCCGACACGATCGCGCTGCCGGGAACCGCGCCCGCCGTAGAGGTCCAGAGGGAGATCGCCCGGAAGAATTTCACGCGCGCGAAGATGCTCTACGACGAGGAGGACTTCTATCCGGCGTTCGAGATGGTCCGTCAGGCCGTCGAGTTCGACCCAGACCAGAAGGAGTACTGGGTGCTCCTCTCGAGGATCCAGCGCAAGAACCCGAAGTGGGCCAAGCACGCCACGGAGACGATGCGTCGCGCGGTGAAGAGCATTCCCGACAACGTCGAGATGTGGTGGGAGCTGTCGGAGGCCTGCCAAAACGAGCGGAACGAGCCGGAGCGCGTGAGGGCACTCAAGGAAATCCTGCGGCTCGACCCCGCGAATCGCCGGGCGCAGGCTGCGCTGGCGGAGATTTCGAGCAAGGCGAATCGGTGACGAACGGACTTCCCCAGCTGTTCGGAACGGGACTCGGCCTGTCGGCCGCCGCCGGCCTCAACTCCTATGCCGTGCTCCTCGTGTACGGAACGATGGCCCGCTTGTTCCCGGAGGACTATCCCGGCTCGATCGCCCGGCTTCTCTCCACGACTCCCGCCCTCGCCTTTGCCTCGGTGCTCTTTCTGATGGAGTTTTTCGCCGACAAGATCCCGGGACTCGACCACTTCTGGCATCTTCTTCACTCGTTCGTCCGGCCCGTCGTGGGCGCCCTCGTCGCGATCGCCGCGGTTCAACCCGAGGGGTCGCCGGTCCTGAACGTCGTGGCGGGCGGATCGGGCGGTGCGGTCGCCCTCGTATCGCACCTCGTGAAGAGCGCCACGCGCCTGACGTCGACTGCCCTCACGGCGGGCATCGCGAACGCCGGGCTCTCCCTCGCCGAGGACATCCTTGCGTTCCTGCAGAGCTTCGTCTCGATCTTCCTGCCGCTCGTCGCGCTGCTCGTCGTCGCGACGGTCGGCCTTCTCTTCGTCCTCACGGTGCCGCGCATGGCGCGTTCGATCGACCTCTTCGGCCGCCGCCGATCCGGGGGGCCGCCCGCAGGAGCGGCCGTCCTCGTTTTGTGTCTCCTCGCGGCGCACGTGGCCCGCGGTGCGCGGCCCGACGACGCCCTCACGAACGTCGGCGCCGTCCCGCGCGAAGTCGCCGGCGCGCACGACATCGCCCGCCTCGACGGCGAGACCCGGCTCGACCGCGTGCTCCTTGTCCTGGCCCGACACGACCCGGAGGGCCTCGCCGCCCTGCTGGCGGATCTGCACGATCCCGCGTCTCCGAATTTTCGCCGGTGGCTCACGCCCCTCGAGTTCGAGCGGCGGTTCGGGGCATTTGACGAGGATGTCGCGGCGCTCAACGCCTGGCTCACGGGCCACGGCCTCGAGGTGGAGGACGCGCCCGCCGGACGCGCCGCGCTCGTCTTCTCGGGCCGGGCGGCCGACATGGAAAGCGCCTTTGACACCGAACTTCACGAACTTTTCGCCGAGGGCCGGGTTCGGATCGCGAACGTGCGGCCCGCACGCCTGCCGCTCGACCTCGCGCGCCGTGTCGCGGGCGTCCTCTCGCTTCACTCGTTCCCGCGCCGCCACGCCCTCGCACGGCCCGTCCCCGCTTTCACGTCGGGCAGCAAGCACTATCTCGCGCCCGCCGATTTCACGGCGATTTACGGCGTGGACGCGCTCGCCGCCGCGGGAATCGACGGGAGAGGCCGCACGATCGGACTCATCGCGCAGACGAACGTGGACGTCGCGGACACCACGTTCTTTCGCAGCTACTTCGGCCTGCCGGCGAACAATCCCATCGTGAGACTCAACGGACCGGACCCCGGTATCCAGAAGGACGACGAGATCGAGAGCGATCTCGACCTGCAGTGGTCCGGAGCGATCGCCCCGGCGGCCCAGATCCTCCTCGTCGCGTCGCAGTCGACGGCGACGGCATTCGGCGTGGACCTCTCGGCGCTCTATGCGGTCAGCAGCAACCTCGCGGACGTGCTCTCGCTGTCGTACGGAGGGTGCGAACTTGAATTCGCCGACGCCGACACCGCCTTCTACACGAATGTCTGGGCGCAGGCGGCGGCCCAGGGCATTTCCGTCTTTGTCGCCTCGGGCGACTCAGGCGCCGCGGGCTGCGATCCGACGGGCGTCAATGCGTTGAGCGCGAGCGTGAACGGCCTCTGCTCGTCGCCCTACGCCACCTGCGTGGGCGGGACGCAGTTCCTCGACGCAAGCAGCCCGTCGACATACTGGAACGCCTCGAACGACCCAACAACGAAGAGATCCGTCAAGGGCTACGTCCCCGAGACCACCTGGAGCGAAAGCGGCGGCGGCAAGAGCATCCTCTTCACGCGTCCGCCCTGGCAGAACGTCGCCGGTCTGCCCGCCGACAACGCCCGCTACGTGCCGGACATCTCGCTCGCCGCCTCGACCAACACGCCGTACATGGCCGTGCAGGGACACACCACCGGCTCGACCGGCCTCGTCTTCTATGGCGGAACGTCCGTCTCTTCTCCGGCCTTCGCCGGGTTGGCGGCGCTCCTCTCGCAGAAGGCGGGCACGCGCCTCGGCAACCTGAATCCGCTCCTCTATGCGGCCGGTCGCGCGCAATACGGCGCGGCCAGCGCGTCGGCACCCGTGCCGCTCGCGGCCGGCTCGCCCGCCTTCCACGACATCACGACCGGCAGCAATTCGGTCCTCGGGCTCACGGGCTACACGGCCGGTCCCGGCTACGACGCCGCGACCGGCCTCGGCTCCGTCGACGCCGCGGCGCTCGCGTCCGCGCTGCCGGCTCCGGCACAACCCACATCGGACTTCTCGCTTGGGGCGTGGCCCGCGACGCCCGTTCTCCCGGCGGGCGGCAGCGTCGTCGTGAACCTCGCGCTGTACCAGATCGGCTCCGCCGACGCGGACGCGATCGCGACCGTGACCGTTGCCGGCCTTCCGGCGGGCGTGACGGCCGAGTTCCGCCCGGGGAATCCGGCGAACACCTCGGCGGGCGTCCTCTCGCGCGCCGAGTCCGCCACGCTCACTCTCAGCGCGTCGGACGCCGCCGCCGGCACCTATCGCCTCGACCTCGCGGCGACGTCCGGGCCCGTCGTGAGGCGCATCGCCCTGTTTCTTACGGTGGGAAGCGGCACAGCCGGACCGCCGGCTGGCGCGGTCGTGCAGGAGCCGGTCGTCCTCGACATCCACGGCGCGGCCTCGTCGCACTACACGTCGGACTTCGTGGCCGTGAACCGCAGCGGTAACGACGCGACGCTCGTTCTCGTCTACGTTCCCGCAGCCGGCACTCCGGGCGCCGGCGGACCCGCCGTGGCGCGCACGCTGCCCGTGGGGCGACAGCTCTACGTTCCCGACGTCATCGCGTTCCTCGCGGCGAATGGATGGGCGCTGCCTTCGGACGGCTCCGGCAAGCTCGGAACGTTCTTCGCGACGTTCGTCGGGGTGAGCGACCCGGCTACCGTCTTCGCCGGTTCGCGCACGACCACCCCGAACCTCTCGACCTCCGTGGGCGGGGCCTTCGGGACCTTCGCGCCGGCCGTTCCGGCGGGAAGCTCGACCTCGTCCGCGGACGCATGGATCTACGGACTGCGCGAGAACGCGTCCTTCCGTTCGAACCTCGCCGTCGTCCACGCGCCGGGCACCGCGTCCGGCGCGACTGCGGGCCCGGTCTCACTCGAGATCCAGCTCTACGACGGCGACAGCGGCGGGCCGGCGGGAGCTCCTCTCACACAGACCCTACAGCCGGGCGCGTTCTTCCAGTTCAACTCGATCCTGACATACACCCCCGTGCTGGCCCAGCTGGGAATCACGAACGGCTACGCGCGGGTGCGGCGCACGTCGGGCACGGACGGGTTCATCACCTATGGCGTCGTGAACGACGGCGGCAGCGCGGGCGGCGGCACCTCGGACGGCAGCTTCCTCGTCTCGAACGCGACCGAGGGCCTCGTCCCGATTCTTCTCGACGTCCCGGGCCCGCCGCACTTCACGAGCGACCTCACGCTCACGAACCCGACGTCCTCGGCCGTAACCGTGACGCTGACGTACACGGCCTCCACGCAGTTCTCGGGCGCGGGCAGCGGCACCCGGACGACGACGCTCGCCGCCCGCCAGCAGCTCGTCGTTCCGAATGCGATCGCGTTCCTGAGTGGGCTTGGCCTTCCGATTCCGACGACCGGCAGCCAGGGCGGCACGCTGCTCGTCGCCGGCGCCGTCGCCCAGGCGCGCACGTCGAACCCGAACCCCGACACGACGGTCGGCGGCTCGTACGGGCTGTCGTACCCGGCCGTCAGGGCGGCGGCGCGCGCGCACGGCGAAGCGTGGGTGTACGGGCTGCGGCAGGACGCCGACGTCCGGACTAACCTCGCGATCGCCGATGCCCGCGCCGGCGACGCGGCGGGCGTCGAGTACGTCATCGACCTCTTCGACGCCGATACGGGCGCGCCAACTCCGGTCCAGACGCTGCGTGCGACACTCGCCGGCGGGCAGTGGCTCCAGTTCAACACGGTTCTCTCGGGCGCGGGCATCACGCACGGCTACGCGCGCGTGCGGCCGTCGGCGGGCACATCCGACTTCGTGGTCTATGGCGTCGTGAACGACGGTCCGGCGGCAGGTTCGCGCACCTCGGACGGCTCGTATGTGCCCATGGTGGTGTCGAACTAGGAAGGTTTTCGGGTTTCTTCGGACGCTTCTGGATGCGCCGCCGTTGGGGTAAGCTGCTCGCGACTCGGGCCGGACAGGCGGTCGCCGCTCCAGACGCCACGGCGGAAGGAGGGGAGGAAAGTCCGGACTCCCGCGGGCAGCGTGCCGGAGAAACTCCGGTCGGGGTAACCCGAAGGAAAGTGGCACAGAAAACATACCGCCGACGTGCCGCAAGGCGCAGGCAAGGGTGAAAAGGTGCGGTAAGAGCGCACC